>DBBK01000246.1:1640-8253 GCA_002292165.1 Brevundimonas sp. UBA986 | reverse complement strand
CAAGAAGATCAACGTCATCAAGGAAGTCCGTGGCGTCCGTACCGACCTGGGTCTGAAGGAAGCCAAGGACCTGGTTGAAGCCGCTCCGGCGAACATCGTCGAGAACGTCTCCAAGCAGACCGCCGACGAAATCAAGAAGAAGCTGGAAGAAGCCGGCGCCAAGATCCAGATCAAGTAAGATCGGTTCTCGGTTCCTCCTTCGGGAGGGCTCAGACTTCAGCGGGCCCGGCGAGCGATCGCCGGGCCCGTTTGCTTTTGGGCCGCTCGACACGAACCCTCGCGCGTGGTGTGCTGCACGCAGAGGGGGAAATCATGAAACTCGGAACGTCATCGTGCGCGGCCCTTGTGGTCGTCTTCGTCCTGGCCGCCTGTGAGGCGCCGAAGCCCGCAGCGCCGCCCGCGCCTCCGGCCCCGCCGTCGCCGCCCAGCCCTGAGCTGCCCCTGACCGGAGCCAAGGCGCGCCAGATCATCGGCGACCTGCCTCTGGCCTGCTCGCAGCTGGCCAGTCTGAAGATGGACATGCTGACCTGCGAGGAGCGGCAGGGCCATACGGCCGACCACGCGGCCCTGCGCACGGAGCTGCGTGACCTGCGCTGGAACCTGCAGAGCCTGCCGGTCGAGGAGGCGACGAAGCAATGCGCCGCCAGGGTCGCCGAGCTCCAGACCCGTTCCAAGCCGCAGGTCTGCTGGGACCTCGGTACGAGCTGATCCGGCCGGGCGGCGGCCCGTCAGGGTGGCGTCAGGGTGTACGCTCCGCCGCAGAAGGGAAGCTGGCCCTGATCCGGTCGATGGTTTCCGAATCCGCGTCCACCGCGCGTTGGGCGGAGGCCAAAGCCGAGGCGCAGAAGTCGGCGTTCGGCGTCTGATCCGGGGCCTGGCCCTGGACCGAGGCCAGACCTCGCCCGAAGCCTCCGAACAGGACCTGATCGAGCACGGGCAGGGTCTGTCCGCCAGAGAGGGCGATGAGCCCGGCGCGAAGCTCATCGCGACGCTGTGGCTCGAGGTGCGGAGCGCACTCGCCGGAGGTGAAGCCCAGCCGGTCGATCAGGCTGAACACCTGCTGCAACTGATCCGGGGCCCGGTTCGCCCCGGACGTCGATGACGGCGCCTCGGTCCTGAAGGACAGGTTGAAGCGGATCGTCTCCACGACGACCGACCCGTTGCGGCTGGCGGGTGTGAAGCGAAAGCCGGGAGCGGCGTCCAGCGCGGCCTGCCCGAACCCGACGCCGGCCGGTTCCTCGCTTTCGACGGTGCAATCGCGGGTGTTTCCGTCCGTTTCGACGACGCAGGCCAGAGAAACCCTGCCTTGGTCCGCATGGCCGACTGCGGCCTGGGGGAACTCCACACGCGGCGCGGAGGCCCACTGAGGGGCGTGGTCCGGAGCGGCGTCCTGGCCCGGCGCCGCGATGAAGGCGGCCAGAAAGGCGGCGAGGATCATCACAGCGGGTCCCTAGCGCCTGCGCGCCGCCCAGATGTCGGCCAGACGGTCGGGCGTGCCCTCGTTGCGGGCCAGACGCGGGTAGCGCAGGCCCTCGTGGTAGTCGAAGCTGACGGTCCGGTAGCGCGTGCCGTTCTTGAGCAGCAGGACGATGGGGTCGGTGGAGGTCTTGGCCGCCGTGACGGCGTCGCGCAGCACCTCGGGCGTCGCCGCCACCTCATTGACCGCGATCAGGTCCCAGCCCGCCCCCAGAGGCGCGTTGAAGGCCGGGCTGCCCCAGCGGATGTTGGACAGGCGGTTGGTCGGCCCCGACAGGGTGAAGCCGAGCGAATACTGGAAGTCGGTCGCCCAGCCGGACATGACCTTCTTCTCCAGCGCCGTCAGCGTGTCGGTGTAGGTCAGGAAATAGCCGGCGCGGGTGATGCCGTCGGTCGGCGCCCTGGCGTCGGGTCCGACCGCGTCCAGACGGCCGCGCAGGAAGGTCGCCCAGTCGTGCGGGTAGACGCCGTTCAGGGCCGCCACGACCTCCTCGAAAGTATAGCCGCGCGGGGTGTAGCGGCCGTCCTCGACGCCGAAGAAGGCCTTTGCGAAGTCGTCGAGTGACTTCCTGTTGTTGGTGCCTTCGCGGATCAGGGTGTCGGCGTCCAGCCACATCAGCTGGCTTTCGCGGTAGTAGTCGCCGGTGCCGCGCATCCATGAGGTCCACAGGCCGGGCACGCGATAGCCCAGAAGGTTGTGGTTGTCGGTGTCCTGCAGCGCGCGCCACTCGCGACCGGGCTGGTTCTCGTAGAAGGCGGCGACCCCGGCCAGCAGGATCTTCTCTTCCTCGATGGTGTGGATGCCCGAGCGGGCGGCCAGGACGTGGCCCCAGTACTCGGTCTGACCCTCATAGACCCACAGCAGGGTGTTCTGCGTCGGGACGTTGTAGTTGGCGGTCAGCTCGTCCGCCGGCCGCATGAACTTGCCGTTCCAGGAGTGGGTGAACTCGTGCGGGATGGTGGCGCGGCCACCGGCGTTCTTGTCCCATTCGGTGAAGAAGCCGGGATTGCCGGTGTTCTCGGACGAGCGGTGGTGCTCCAGCCCGATGCCGCCCAACTGGTCCGACAGGGCCATCAGGACGTCGTAGTGGTCGAAGTGGCGCGCGCCGAACAGGCGGTCGGCCTGGGTGACCATGTTCTGGTAGAGGCCGATCTGTTCGTCCGTGATGGCGAGGTTGGCGGCCTTGTCGGCGACGATCTCCATGTGCACGGCCTCGCCGGTCGGATCGATGTCGACGCGGCGATGGTTGGCGCCGGCATACATGGGGCTGTCGACCAGGGTGTAGAGGTCGGTGGGCTTGAAGGTCGCCAGGCCGTTCTCGAAGCTCTCGGTCTCCAGCGCCGTGCCGTAGCCCCAGCCGGCGGGCAGCTGGATCGAGGGGGCGAAGGTGATCCGGCGCGAATAGTGGCCCGCCGGATAGAGCAGGGCCTTCTCCCACTGCATGTTGACGATCGAGGGCGTCATGGTCACGCGCCAGTTGGCGTTGTCCGGCTGGGTCAGCCACTGGAAGCTGACCTCGATCTCGGTCACGCCCTCGGGGATGTCGAGGTGGAAGGCGTAGGGCTGGAGGGTGTCACGCAGCCACTCAATCCGCTTGCCGCCACCCGTGACGGTGACGCCCGAGATCAGCTGGATCGGGCCGGTCGCGGCGTGGTTGCCCGGCAGATATTCGGGATAGAGCAGGGTCAGGGCCCCGGCCGTGACGGGAATGGTCTCCGTCACGGTGACGATCTTTCGCTCCAGATCGGTGACGTCGGCCTTGTAGCGGATCACGCCGGGGTAGGGCGTATCGACCGGGGCCGGGATGGCCGGCTGGGCGCGGGGCAGGGCCAGCGGCGCCTGGGCGGCGTCGGCGATGATGGGGGTCCCGGTCTGCGGGAACTCCTGGGCGTGGGCCGAGGCGGCGAAGGCGAGAGCGGCGGCGCAGGCGGACAGGAGCAGACGCGACATAGGCAGGGATTCTCGAAACAGCCGGGGGAGGCGAACCCTCGACCGCCCCCGCCGTCCCGTCAAGCTACCCGTCCGGCTGGCGCGTCAGTGCGCCGCGTCGGGCACCGGCGTCAGGGTCAGCTTCAGGCCATCGGTCATGGCCCCCGCGGCGTCCTCGCGGCCGGTCTCGAACCGGGCCGTGCCGCCGCGTTTGATCAGCAGACGCGGCTCCTGAGGCTGGTCGTCGGCGTGGCTGATGCTGGCGTAGAGGGCCAGGACCGTGTCGTCCCCGTCGCCCTGGACCGGGCTGAGCTCGGCGTTGACCTCATAGCGCTGGTCGCCGTCGGTGATCGAGATCTCGGCCGTGCCGTCCTCGACGATCAGGGTGCGGGCGGCGACCACCTCGACGCCGTCGCGCACGACCGACAGGTTCAGGGCGTAGCGCTCCGATGGCTCGGCGGCGAAAGCGAGCGCGGGAAGGGCGGCGAGAACGGCCGCGAGGGGGATGATCCGGAACGCCATGACGCCTCTCCTTGAAGTTGGGAGGTCAGCGTTCGGCGATTCTCTTAATCAGGCGAGAACGCGCTCAGCCCTCCATCATCCACCCTGGGCGGCGAAGGTCAGGCTGTGGCTGTAGCTGCGGAAGCGGACGCCGGATCCGGCGGGGGCCTCGGCGCGGTAGCGGACCAGGGTCATATAGGCGCCCGGGTCGCCGACGCGGACCGTGACCTTGCCTTCCGTATCGCTGGTCAACTCGGCCTCGATCTTCTTGCCGTCGTAGAGGCCAGCCTCGCGGTAGACGACCAGGGGGGTGTTCGCCAGGGGCTTGCCGTCGAACAGGATCTGCAGCGTCTGATCCTCGCCCGCGATGATGTCGGTCGGCTGGATCAGGGGAACGACCTCCAGGCCGTGGCCCGAGGGCTCCAGAGCTTGAGCTGTGGGCTCGCCTTTCGTGACGTAAACGTCGGCGGTGGTGATGCTCTGGACCGGCACGATCTCGGCGCCGGCGGGGGCGGGACCATCCTCCTCGCCAACCATCTTCCAGCTGCCGTCGGCGGCCCTGTACATCTGGCCCATGCGGCCGGTGCGCGGACCCGAGGAGATGCGGTAGGTCCCGTCGACCGGCGTCGCCGCCTCGAATACGGCGAGGTCGCGCAGATAGGTGACGGCGGTGATCGGGGTGTCGCCGTTGGGCCCCACGACGTGCCAGGCGTCGGAGCGCATCACGACCTCGGCGGCGAAGACGTCCTCGGTGAAGCTGGCCTCGACGGTGACGTGGTCGCGTCCGGTGGCGTCCATGACGTTGGGCCGCACATAGGGGACGTGGGCGAGGGCCTGGCCGGCCGTCAGGGCCATCAGGAAGCTCGTAAAGGCGGCGTTGCGCAGGGTCCGCATGGGCTGTCTCCGGTTCGGAGAGGGGATTGCCTTAGATGCGAACGATTTGCAATGGCGAAGCTGTGCCGAGGCCTCTAACGCGCGCCGGTCTTCTGCTCCAGACCGTAGATCTGGTCGGCGACGTCCTCGGCTTTCGCCGTGAACACCGCCTGGGCGTCGCGGAGACCGCGGTTGTAGAAGAAGCTTCCGACCTCGCGGCCGAAGAAGGCGATCAGCATCTCGGCGGGCAGGGCGCCCAACTCCTGATCCAGCTCCGTATCGAAATATCCCTGCACCCGCCGGACCATTTCGCGCATCTCTTCCTTTGAGAATTCGATGGGTTCGGCGAGTTTCATGTCAGCTCACTTCAGCCAGGGCTTCCTCGGCCGCGACCCAGGCGGCTTCGGCGGCGTCGAGGTCGGTCTGGGTCCTGGCGCGGGCGCGGGACAGGCCTTCCAGCGCCTTGGGATTGTTGACCGAGGCGTTGGCCATGTCGTCGTCGATGCGAGCGATCTCGGCCGTCAGCTGGGTCATCCGCTCTTCGGCCTTCTTCACAGCGTGGCGCAGGGTCGAGGGGGAAGGGCCTGATTTCTTGTTGTTTCTCTTGCCGCTGGCGTTTGCATTGCCAACCTGAGCCGTGGAGGCAGGAGCCGCCTCTTCCTTCTTGATCTGGCTGGGCTTTGCGATGGCGGCCTTGGCGCGGTCGAGGACGAATTTCGCATACTCGTCCATGTCGCCTTCGAAGGGCTTCACCGTGCCGTCGGCGGCCAGCCACAGGCGGTCCGCGACCATCTCCATCAGCGACCGGTCGTGGGTGATCAGGATGACGGCGCCGTTGTAGTCGTTCAGGGCGTCCAGCAGGGCGCGGCGGCTGTCGATGTCCAGGTGGTTGGTCGGTTCGTCGAGGATCAGGACGTGGGGCGCGTCCATGGCCACCATGTTGAGCAGCAGGCGGGCGCGCTCGCCGCCCGACAGGCTGTCGACGGTGGTCTCCTGCTTCTCATAGCCGAGACCGAACTGGGCCAACTTCGAGCGACGGGCGCTTTCCGAACCGTCCGGCATGGCCCGCCGGATGATCTCCAAGGGGGTGTCGGTCGGGTCCATGGCCTCGATCTGGTGCTGGTGGAACCAGCCGACCTTCATCTTCTTGTCGCGGTGCAGTTCGCCGTCCGAGACGTTCAGGGCGCCCGCGATCATCTTGGCGAAGGTCGACTTGCCGGCGCCGTTGACGCCCAGCAGGCCGATCCGGTCGTCCAGGTCCATGCGGAGGTTGAGGTTCTTCAGGATCGACTTGCCGGCCTCATAGCCGACATTGGCGCGCTCCAGCCGGATCAGCGGCGGCGCCAGCGGGCGCGGCGGCGACGGCAGGGTGAAGGGGGCGACCCGCTCCTCGATGGTGGTCGCCACCGGCTGCATCTTCTCCAGCCGCTTCATGCGCGACTGGGCCTGGGCGGCCTTGGACGCCTTGGCCTTGAAGCGGTCGACGAAGGCCTGGAGGTGGGCGCGCTCGGCGTCCTGCTTGGCCTTGGCCGACAGCTGCAGACGGGCCTTCTCGGCGCGGGCCTTTTCGAACTGGTCGTAGTTGCCCGTGTAGAGGGTCAGGTTGTGGTTCGCGAGGTGCAGGATGTGGGTGCAGACCTCGTTCAGCATCTCGCGGTCGTGGGAGATGATCAGGGCCGTGTGCGGATACTTCTTCAGCCGCGCCTCGAGCCAAAGGGCGCCTTCGAGGTCGAGGTAGTTGGTCGGTTCGTCGAGCAGCAGCATGTCCGGCTCGGCGAACAGGGCCGCGGCGAGCGCCACGCGCATCCGCCAGCCGCCCGAGAACTCGGACAT
>DBBK01000246.1:0-1564 GCA_002292165.1 Brevundimonas sp. UBA986 | reverse complement strand
GGGGCGGCGTCGGCGTCGATCTCGATCAGCCGGGCCCAGATCTCGCCCATCTCCTCGGGCTCGGCGGTTTCCAGACGGCCCAGCAGGTCGTGACGCTCGACGTCGGCCTCAAGGATGGTGTCGAGGACGCTGACCGGGGTCGCCGGGTGCTCCTGATCGACCGAGGCGATGCGGGCGGTCTTGGGCAGGCTGATCTCGTCGCCGTTGCCGGCCAGTTCGCCGAGGATCAGCTTGAACAGGGTCGATTTGCCGATGCCGTTGCGGCCCACGAGGCCGACCTTGGAGCCCGGCGGCAGGCTGACGGAGGCGTCGACGAGGAATTTACGGCCCCAGGCGCTGAACGTCAGGTCGGTGATCTGGAGCATGGTTCTGACGGACTTGAGCTGGGCGTCCTGCGACACACGCGAACGGCCCTTTTCGGGGAGGGAGCCGGAAGCGGCGGGGACGCCTTGGAAATGACTGAGGGCGCGTCTATAAGCCCGCGACCCGAAACTCCCAAACAAGAAGTCTCACCATGACCGAACGCACCTTCTCGATCATCAAGCCCGACGCGACCCGCCGCAACCTGACCGGCGCCGTCAACGCCGTGATCGAAGGCGCCGGCCTGCGCATCGTCGCGCAACGCCGCATCAAGCTGACCGAAGCCCAGGCGAAGAAGTTCTACGAAGTCCACGCCGAGCGCCCGTTCTACGGCGAGCTGGTCGGCCAGATGACCGCCGAGCCGGTCGTCGTTCAGGTGCTGGAAGGCCCGAACGCCGTCGCCGCCTATCGTGAAGTCATGGGCGCCACCAACCCGGAACAGGCCGCCGAAGGCACCATCCGCAAGCAGTTCGCCCTGTCGATCGGCGAGAACTCGGTCCACGGTTCGGATTCGCTGGAAAACGCCGGCATCGAGATCGCCCAGTTCTTCACCGACGACCAGATCGTCGGCTAGAGTTCTCGCGAGGCGATCCTTCGCCTCGTCTGTGCTGAACGTTACGATCGACCCGCGTCCGGAACCGGACGCGGGTCGTTTCGTTTGTTCTCCACACGTCATTCCCCCGAGACGTTCAGGAGATCAGAAAAATGAAGACCCTTCTCAAGCTCACCCCCGTCGTCGCCATCGTCGGCCTGCTGGCCGCCTGCGGCACCACCATGGAACAACGCGCCGCCACCGGCGCTCTGGGCGGCGCCGTCGCCGGTCAGGTTCTGGGCGGCAACACCACCGCCACCGTGGGCGGCGCCGTCGCCGGCGCGGCCGTGGGCGCGGCCACCACGCCCCGCCGTCCGCACTAAATCAGGCGTACGCATGAAAACGGCCCCGGATCGCTCCGGGGCCGTTTTTGATTCAGGCGGCAGGGGCTCCTACCAGATCACCGCCCGGTCGGCCGGGGCGATGTACTTCTCGTCGCCGGGCTTGACCCCGAAAGCGTCGTACCAGGCCTGGATGTTGCGGATCGGCACGGTGGCGCGAACCGTGGCGGGCGAGTGGGGATCGGTCGCCAGCTGCTGCTGGATGGCCGCGTCGCGCGCCTTCTCACGCCAGACCTGGGCCCAGCCGAGGAACAGGCGCTGGTCGCCGGTC
>DBBK01000031.1:14105-19907 GCA_002292165.1 Brevundimonas sp. UBA986 | reverse complement strand
CTTCTGAGCGACAAATCGCAAAATGCCCCGAGTAACCTATGTAAACGGCCGGTATATCCGGCACCGCCAGGCGGCGGTCCATGTCGAGGATCGCGGCTACCAGTTCGCCGACGCCGTGTACGAGGTTATCGCGATCGTGCGCGGCCGCCTGGTCGATGACGAACTGCATTTCGAACGGCTCGAACGATCGCTCCGCGAAATCAAAATGGACATGCCGTATTCCCGTGCCATCTTCCGGATGAAAATTGCCGAGCTTCTCCGGGTGAACAGGCTGCACACGGGTTGTCTTTATCTTCAGGTGTCGCGCGGCGTGGCGCCGCGCAACCACCAGATCCCTGGCCCGCTCGCGGCATCGGTCGTCATGACGGTCAAAGCGCTCGCGTCGCCGGCGCCCGAGATATTCGAGAACGGCGTATCCGTGATCACCGTTCCCGATATCCGCTGGAAGCGCCCCGACATCAAATCGGTGGCGCTGCTGCCGAACATCCTGGCGAAGGACGAAGCCGTGCAGCGCAACGTCTACGAGGCGTGGCAGGTCGATACCGACGGCATCGTGACCGAAGGGACATCGACCAATGCCTGGATCGTCAAAGACGGTTGCCTTGTAACGCACCCGGCGCGCCATGAAATTCTAAACGGCGTAACCAGACTGGCACTCGTCAGGATAGCGTCGGATATGGGCGTGGAATTGGCTGAAAAGCCGTTTTCGGTGGCGGAAGCCAAAGACGCCGACGAAGCTTTTCTGTCGAGCACATCGGCGTTTCTCGTGCCCATTGTGCGCATCGACGACCAACAGATCGGTGACGGTCGGCCGGGGCCGATCTCGGTCGCGCTGCTGGATCGCTACAAAGAACATCTCTGGAGTGAACATGCCTGACCGACTTCCCAAAGCCGTGCTGTTCGACTGGGATGGCACCCTCGTCAATAGCTGGCCGATTATCCATGAAAGCATGAACAGGACTCTCGTCGAGATGGGACATGAGGCCTGGACGTTGGAAGAGACGACGACGCGGGTACGGAAATCCCTCCGTGAAGCCTTCCCCGAACTGTTCGGCGAGCGGTGGGAAGAGGCGCGTGATATCTTTTACGGTGCTTACCGTGAAGTTCATCTCGAGCGGGTTGAAAAAATTGACGGCGCGGAAGACATGATCGGGTTGCTGCAGGCACAGGGCAGCCATCTTGGCGTGGTCAGCAACAAATCGGGCGGTCATTTGCGCGCAGAATCGACAAAACTGGGCTGGGACCGTTTCTTTGCCGGCTATCTTGTCGGGGCGACGGATGCGGCGAAGGACAAGCCGGCAACCGACCCGATATATATGGCGCTCGAAGGAACCGGAATCGATCCCGGACCGGATATCTGGTTCATCGGGGACACATGGGTGGACATCGCCTGCGGCAGGGCGGCGAAATGCCACACCATTTTGGTTGGCGAGAATGACCCCGAAAGCCCAGAATTCAGCGATCATCCGCCGGATGAGCACTATTTAAGCTGTCGTGACTTACTTGAGGTTGTCAGGCGACTGTAAAGTTCCATATAGAAGCTATAACGAATATGATGGTCTTATAGCGGTATCACCTTCCGGCCTGTTCAGGCTGTTCAGTGAGGTTGATAAGATCAAGGAAAAGAAAAAGGTAAAAGAATGTCTTCAGAGAAATCTCAAAATCTGCAGGATGTGTTTCTCAACCACGTTCGAAAGCAGAAAACCCCGGTAACTGTTTTTCTGGTCAATGGCGTAAAGTTACAGGGCATTATCACCTGGTTCGACAACTTCTGCGTGCTGCTGCGCCGCGACGGCCAGTCGCAGCTGGTCTACAAGCACGCCATCTCGACCATCATGCCCTCGGCCCCGGTCCAGCTCTACGAGCCCGACGCCGACGAGGACTGATCGGGGACCGACCCTCGCGGGTCACCCACGGCCGCATACGAAACCTGTCCTTTCGAAACGGGGGGACGCGCACTACATTGCATCCCCGGACCCCCGAGCCGGGGATGACGGCGTGCGCCTGTGCCGCCGTCGCAGAACCCAAACGACAGAGACCCTTTGACTTCAAAACTGATCGACCATTCCGTTCCCCTGATCCGCGCGATCGTCATCCATCCGGACGGGCGTAGCGAAAGCTCCCGACTGGCGGAGGAACGGCTGGAAGAGGCGGCGGGCCTGGCCCGCGCGCTGGACCTCGACGTGCGCGCCGAGGAGATCGTGCGTATCCGCAAGACGACCCCCGCCACCCTGTTCGGCGCCGGCAAGGTCGAGGAGCTGGCGGCCCTGGTCCGCGCGGCCGAGGCCGAGGCCGTGGTCGTCGAGGACCAGTTGACCCCCGTCCAGCAACGCAATCTGGAGAAGGCCTGGGAGTGCAAGGTCATCGACCGCACCGGCCTGATCCTCGAGATCTTCGGCCGTCGTGCGCGGACCAAGGAAGGCCGGCTGCAGGTCGAACTGGCCCGGCTCGACTATGAGCGGTCGCGCCTGGTCCGCACCTGGACCCACCTCGAGCGGCAACGCGGCGGCACCGGCTCGACCGGCGGCCCCGGCGAAACCCAGATCGAGCTCGACCGCCGCCTGATCGCCGACCGCATCGTCCGTCTGAAGGGCGAGCTGGAAGAGGTGCGCCGCACGCGCGGCCTGCACCGCAAGCAGCGGCAGAAGGCGCCGTTCCCGACCATCGCCCTGGTGGGCTACACCAACGCCGGCAAGTCGACCCTGTTCAACCGGCTGACGGGTTCGGAGGTCCTGGCCAAGGATCTGCTGTTCGCGACGCTGGACACCACCCAGCGCACCATCCGCCTGCCGCAGGGCCGGCCGGCCATCGTCGCGGACACCGTCGGCTTCATCTCCGACCTGCCGCACGAACTGGTCGAGAGCTTCCGCGCCACGCTGGAGGAGGTCGGCGAGGCCGATCTGATCCTGCACGTCCGCGACATCGCCTCGCCCGACTCCGGAGCACAAGCAAAGGACGTCGAACAGGTGCTCAAACAGATCGAGATTCCCGAGGGCAAGACCCGCCGGGTGCTGGAGGTCTGGAACAAGATCGACCT
Organism: Brevundimonas sp. UBA986; assembly: GCA_002292165.1. Classification (GTDB taxonomy): domain Bacteria; phylum Pseudomonadota; class Alphaproteobacteria; order Caulobacterales; family Caulobacteraceae; genus Brevundimonas. The sequence goes on along the minus strand of DBBK01000031.1, from coordinate 16,870 downwards.
GCTGGACGAAGAGGCCCGCGAGGCCATCGTCGGTCAGGCCGAACGTCTCGCCGCCGAAGGCAAGGCGGTCGCGGTCTCGGCCTGGACCGGGGAGGGGATCGAACCCCTGCGTCAGGTCATCACCACCCTGATCGACGACGATCCGGAGACCCGGCTGACGCTGGAGCCGGAGCAGGGCGACGCCCTCGCCTGGCTCTATCAGCACGGCCGCGTGACCTCGCGCGACACCGACGATGCGGGCCGCACCCATGTGGTCGTCCGTCTGGCGCCCCAGGCGCTGGGCCGGTTCGAGCGCCTCTATCCCGACATGGGGGCCTGACCGTATGGCGGTGATCGAGACCGTCCTGCTGCTGCTTCTGGCCGTCGTGGTCTCGGGAGCGGTGGCGCGGATGACCCGCATCGCCCTGCCTCTGGTGCAGATCGCGCTGGGGGCGGTCGTGGTTCTGATCACAGGCCATACCATCGACCTGAAGCCGGACATCTTCTTCCTGCTGTTCCTGCCGCCCCTGCTGTTCCTCGACGGCTGGCGCATTCCCAAGGAAGATCTGTTCCGCGACCGGGCGGTGATCCTGGAGCTGGCGCTCGGGCTGGTGCTGTTCACCGTCGTGGGGCTGGGCTTCCTGATCTGGTGGATGATCCCGGAGATGCCCCTGCCGGTGGCCTTCGCGCTTGCCGCCATCCTGTCGCCGACCGACCCGATCGCGGTTCAGGCCATCGCCGCCCGCGTTCCGATTCCCAAGCGGCTGATGCATATCCTCGAGGGCGAGGCCATGTTGAACGACGCCACCGGCCTGACCTGTATGCGGATCGCGGTGCTGGCGGCGACGACGGGCGCCTTCTCCATCGGCCATGCGGTCGGGACCTTCGCCTGGCTGGCGCTCGCCGGCGTTGCGGTCGGCATCGTGGTCACCCTGGCCATCTCCCTGATCAAGAACGTCATCAGCCGCAAATGGGGCGAGGACGTCGGGGCCCAGATCCTGGTCAGCCTGCTGATCCCCTTCGCCGCCTATCTGGCGGCCGAGGAGCTGCACGCCTCGGGCATTCTCGCCGCTGTCGCGGCCGGCATCACCATGAGCTTCACCGAGCGCGGCCAGACGCAGCAGCTGGCCACGACCCGCATCCGCCGCGCCGTGGTCTGGGACACCGTCCAGTTCGCCGCCAACGGGGTGATCTTCGTGATCCTGGGCGAGCAGATGCCCTCCATCCTGGCCCGTGCGGCCGAGGTGGTGGCGGGCACCTCGCGGCCCGAGATCTGGTGGCTGGCGGTCTATGTCTTCGGCATCGTCGCGGCCCTGGCGGCCCTGCGCTTCATCTGGGTGTGGACCTCGCTGAAGATGACCCTGCTGCGCCGCCGGGAGGACGGTCCGCCGCCGAGGGTCGGGCTGCGCCTGACCATGGTCATGTCTATGGCGGGCGTGCGCGGCGCGATCACCCTGGCCGGCATCCTGACCCTGCCGTTCGTCCTGGCCGACGGATCCGAGATGCCGTCGCGCAACCTCGCCATCTTCCTTGCCGCAGGGGTGATCATCGTCTCGCTGGTGCTGGCGACCCTTGTCCTGCCGGGGCTGATGAAGAACATCGAACTGCCGCCCGAGCCCTCGCATCAGCAGGAGGAGGACCGGTCCCGCGTCGCCGCCGCCGAGGCCGCGTTGCAGGCCGTCGAGGACAAGGCCCACGCCCTGTCCGAGGGCAAGTCAGACCCCGACGCCTATACGGACATCGCCGCCCGGCTCATGGCCCTCTATCGCCAGCGCATCGAGAGCCGCACCCGCACCGACGAGGACGACATCGAAGCCTCGCGCCGTCTGGACGAGATCGAGCGCCAGCTGCGCCTCGCCGGCCTCAGGGCCGAACGCGATGAACTGGGCCGCCTGATGCGCGCCCGCGAGATCGATTCCGACACGGGCAAGAAGCTGATCCGCGAGGTCGATCTGCAGGAACTGCGCTTCCTCTGAAAGGCTTGCGGGCGGCCTGATCGCGCTCATTAAGCCCGAAGCCCCGCCTAAAGTGAGTTCCGCGCGCCACAGAGCCCGCCGGAGCCGAAATGCGCCGCCCGAGGCGATCTCGTCCGATTTGTCCGCATCCGGCGGAAATCACGCCGAAACCGTCCAGCGTCACGGGCGGATCACGCTTCCGTGGACCGTTGAGCGGTCACGCTTGAACCCTGAGGCCGTGAGACCACATACTCCCTTGAGCGCCGTCGGAATCGACGGGTCGTTTCGTGGGGTCGCTGCATGTCGCGGGGCTTTTCGGAGCGACGGGCCGGAGATCTCCAATGGCCCGGGAGTAAGTAGAATGACCGAGACCAAAATCCTGCCCGTGTTGCCTCTGAGGGACATCGTGGTTTTCCCGCACATGGTCGTGCCCCTGTTCGTGGGTCGCGAGAAATCCGTGCGCGCCCTCGACGAGATCATGAAGGGTGAGAAGCAGATCCTGCTGGCTACCCAGAAGAACTCCGTCGACGACGATCCGACGCCTGAAGCCATCTATCCGGTCGGCGTCCTCGCCACCGTGCTGCAACTGCTCAAACTGCCCGACGGCACCGTGAAGGTCCTGGTCGAAGGCAAGGGCCGCGCCCGCCTGACCCGCTTCACCGACCGCGAGGAGTATTTCGAAGCCGAAGCCGAGACCATCGACGACGAGGCCGGCGAACCGGCCCAGTCCGAGGCCCTGCTGCGCGCCGTGGTCGAGCAGTTCGAGAACTATGTGAAGCTGAACAAGAAGGTCCCGCCCGAGGCCCTCAGCTCCATCCCCCAGATCACCGA
>DBBK01000031.1:0-14099 GCA_002292165.1 Brevundimonas sp. UBA986 | reverse complement strand
CTGGAGAAGGTCTATGGCCTGATGGAGGGCGAAATCTCCGTCCTGCAGGTCGAGAAGAAGATCCGCTCGCGCGTGAAGCGCCAGATGGAGAAGACCCAGCGCGAATATTATCTGAACGAGCAGATGAAGGCGATCCAGCGCGAGCTGGGCGAGACCGACGACGCCCGTGACGAGATCATGGAGCTGGAAAAGCGCATCCGGAAGACCAAGCTGTCCAAGGAGGCCCGCGCCAAGGCCGAGGCCGAGGTCAAGAAGCTGCGCAACATGAGTCCGATGTCGGCCGAGTCGACCGTGGTCCGGAACTACCTCGACTGGCTGCTGTCGATCCCGTGGGGCAAGACCAAGCAGAAGCCGATCGACCTCAACAAGGCCGAGGACATCCTCGAGGAGGATCACTACGGTCTGGAGAAGGTCAAGGAACGCATCATCGAGTATCTGGCCGTCCAGGCCCGCACCAACTCGCTGAAGGGCCCGATCCTGTGCCTCGTCGGCCCTCCCGGCGTCGGCAAGACCTCGCTCGCCAAGTCGATCGCCAAGGCGACCGGCCGTGAGTACATCCGCATGTCGCTGGGCGGCGTGCGCGATGAGGCCGAGATCCGCGGTCACCGCCGGACCTACATCGGTTCGATGCCCGGCAAGATCATCCAGTCGATGAAGAAGGTGAAGACCACCAACGCCTTCATCCTGCTGGACGAGATAGACAAGCTGGGCGCCGACTGGCGCGGGGACCCGTCCTCGGCCCTGCTGGAGGTGCTGGACCCGGCCCAGAACAATGCGTTCGGCGACCACTATCTGGAAGTCGACTACGACCTGTCCAACGTCATGTTCGTCACCACGGCCAACAGCCTGAACATGCCTCAACCGTTGATGGACCGGATGGAGATCATCCGGGTCAGCGGCTACACCGAGGACGAGAAGGTCGAGATCGCCAAGCGTCACGTCCTGCCCAAGGTCACGACCGACAACGGTCTGAAGCCGGCCGAGTTCGTGGTGCCGGACGAGACCATCCGCGACCTGATCCGCTACTACACCCGCGAAGCCGGGGTGCGGTCGCTGGAGCGGGCCTTCGGCGGTCTGGCCCGCAAGGCCGTGCGCGAGATGGCCAAGACCGGCCTGGACTCCATCACCGTCGACGCGGCCAAACTGGCCGAATACGCGGGCGTCCAGAAGTATCGCTACGGCGAGACGGACGAAGAGGATCAGGTCGGCATCGTCACCGGTCTGGCCTGGACCGAGTTCGGCGGCGACATCCTGACCATCGAGGCGATCAAGATGCCGGGCCGCGGCCGCATGACCGTGACCGGCAACCTCAAGGAGGTGATGAAGGAGTCCGTCTCCGCCGCCGCCTCCTACGTCCGGGCCCGCGCCCTGAACATCGGGGTCAAGCCGCCGGTGTTCGAGAAGACCGACATCCATGTGCACGTGCCGGATGGCGCGACGCCCAAGGACGGTCCCTCGGCCGGCGTGGCCATGACGGTCGCCATGGTCTCGGTCCTGACCGGCATCCCGATCCGCAAGGACATCGCCATGACAGGCGAGATCACCTTGCGCGGCCGGGTCACCGCCATCGGCGGCCTGAAGGAAAAGCTGCTCGCGGCCCTGCGCTCCGGCATCAAGACGGTGCTGATCCCGCAGGAGAACGAGAAGGACCTGGCCGACGTGCCGGACAATGTGAAGTCGGCGCTGGAGATCGTGCCGATCTCCACGGCGGACGAGGCGCTCAAATGGGCCCTGGTCGGCAGCCTGACCCCGGTCGAGTGGGACGAGGCGGCCGAACCGCTGAACCCCACCCCGCCGCCGGCGACGGACGGCTCGGCGGTCGTCAGCCACTGAGCCCATCAGCCTTACGGTTGATCCGGCGTTAGGTACGAAAAGCGCGGTCCGGGACCTCCCGGGCCGCGTTTCTCTTTTGACGCGAGCCCAAATCCCGGCCTTAGTGAGTTCCCGGAAGGGCTTCACATGGGGCAGGGGCGCGGCGACGCGCCCGACAAGGGGACGCTGACCAGGATGACCAAGGCCGAATTGATCGCCGCCATGGCGGCGGGCGCCGATATCTCACGCGACCAGGCGAAGCTGGCGCTGGACGCCTTCACCGACGGCGTCAGCGGGGCGCTCAAGAGCGGTCAGGACGTCCGCATCGTCGGCTTCGGCAGCTTCGTGGTCGTGGACCGCAAGGCCGGCGTCGCCCGCAATCCCCAGACCGGCCAGACGATCAGCCGCGCCGCCTCCCGCACCGCCCGCTTCCGCCCGGGCGAAGGTCTGAAAAGCGTCTTGAACGGATAGGCCGGGACGGGCAAAAGCACCCATCCAACGCGGCGCGGTCTTCTCGACCTCCTCATCCCCGAAAGGGGCGCCGCGACGTGGTGAGGGCGGCTAGCTCAGCTGGTCAGAGCATCTCGTTTACACCGAGAGGGTCGGCGGTTCGAACCCGTCGCCGCCTACCATTTTTCCTCTGAAATATCAGATGATTGAGCGGATATTGGATTTTAAAAATGCTCCATATGTGGAGCAAAAGCTCCGTTTTGGGGCGGTTTGGGGGCAGTTTTTGCGAACTTCGGTGAACCGATCTGCACTTCGGTGAAAAACCCGGCCCAGCTGCCAAGCAGGGCGGAATGTCCGGATTTCTGTGCGCCGGCCCTCGATGCGCGCGGCATTCAACGGCCGCCACGCTCGTCCGATTTTCGTTGTTCGCCGACTCGGGGACAAAAGGGCCCCCTTCAATTGGGGGCACGATGACGTCTGAGACATTTCACGCATTGGCGCTGAGTCTTCCGGCCGTGGAGGCCCATCCGATCCTGGACAGCGTGGAGTTTCGGGTCGGGAACCGAACCTTCGCCTGAGAGCGATTGGTCTGCATTGGTAACCCGGTTTCATCGCCGCTCGGGTTCCACCGGCGCGACTAATGTCTATGTGGCGCTTGAGGGACTTCGGTTGACAGCGCGTGTGCGGCTTGTCCTTTGAGATCGGGCCAAACTCGCGCCCCGGGGAGACGATGCGCGTTCTGTTGATCGAGGATGATGTCGAGACCCAGACCTATGTCACGGCCGGCCTGAACGTCCGGGGGCATGAGGTTGAGGTCGAGGCTACCGGCGACGGCGGTCTGGCCCGGGCCCTGGGCGGGGGCTTTGATATCGTGGTGATCGACCGGATGTTGCCCGGCATTGATGGCCTCACGGCCGTTCGCACGCTGAGGGCCGGCGGTCATCGCATTCCAGTCCTCATGTTGACTGCGCTCGGCCTGGTCGAGGACCGAGTCGAAGGCCTGGAGGGCGGGGCCGATGACTATCTGGTCAAACCTTTCGAGCTGCCCGAACTGGCGGCCCGCATCGCCGCCTTGGCTCGCCGGGGAGAGGCGGAGACCCAGACCCGGCTCGTCCTGCTCGACCTCGTTCTGGACCGGCTGGCCCGAACCGTTTCGCGCGGCGGCGATCCGGTCGACCTGCAGCACCGAGAGTTCCAGCTGCTCGAGCTGCTTCTTCTCGAGACGCCGCGGGTGGTGACACGGTCCATGCTGCTGGAGAAGATCTGGCGCTTCAATTTCGATCCGGGCACCAACCTCGTCGAAAGCCATATCAGTCGGCTGCGCAGCAAGATCGACCGGGGCGGCGACCGGCCGTTGATCCATACGGTCAGGGGAGAAGGCTATGCCGCCTTCGTCGGCTAGCCTCTGGTTCCGCTCCACCGCCTTTCGTCTGTTCCTGCTTCAGATGGCGGTTCTGGCGACGGCGCTCGTCGGGGCCAGCGTCGGCGGCTGGTTCGTCACCCGCAATGTCGCGCTCGCCGACGCCCGGGATCACGTCCTGATGGAATACGACGCCGTCGTCAGCGACATCGGAGCAGGGGGAGCAGACCGGGCCGCTTCGGTCGTGGCCGCTCGAACGCGACTGCCGGGCGCCTTCGAATACGGTCTGCACCCTCCCGGCGGCGGGGGCTCGTCCACTGGCGAACTGCCCCGACTCGAGCCCGGTTTGCGAACGGTGGCCGAGGCCGGCATTGTCGGCCATTCGACTGACAAGGGCCAGTTGCTGGCTTTCACGGGCCTTCTGCCGGACGGTTCCGTTTTCACCGTCGCCGAGGACATGGACAGGGCCGAGGCGTTGCGGCGAAATCTCCTCAGAACCCTGTTCGTGTGGGACGGGCTGGCGCTCCTTGTGAGCCTGTTGCTGGGCCTGCTGCTGACCCGCCGCGCCCTGTCACGGATGAACCGGATCAACGCCGCGCTTGACCGCGTCGCCGCCGGCGATCTGTCCGCTCGCATCGACGTGGGATCCACGGCGCGGACGGACATGGACGACCTTTCAAGGGGGGTGAACCACGCCCTGGATCAGATCAACCACCTCGTCGGCGCGCTCCGGCAGGTGTCGGCGGAGGTCGCGCACGATCTGCGAACCCCTCTGTCCCACGTTCGTCAAAGGCTGGAACTTGCCCGCACTGCGACCACCGCCGAAGCGCGTGATGCGGCGATCGACGGCGCCCGGACAGGCCTCGCCTCAGCCCTTGCGGTGTTCGACGCCATGCTGCGGCTCGCCGAGATCAGGGCCGGCGCCGCCCGCGAACGGTTCGCGTCGCTGGCGCTGGACGAGGTCGCCGCCGATGTCGTGGACGCCTGGCGGGCGGATATCGAGGCGGCGGGCGGGGCCGTCCTGCTCGAGGCGCCGGAGCCCTGTCCGATGACCGGTGACGCCGAGCTGCTGGTCCAGGCCCTGTCGAATCTGATGGAAAACGCGCTGCGCCATGGACGCAGTCCCACCGTGGTCACCGTCTCCGCAGGGCGTGGCTTCGTCGAACTCTGCGTCCGGGACCATGGTCAGGGGATCACCGAGGCTCGCCGCGAGGCCGCTCTGCGGCCGTTCGGCCGGCTGGATCCCGCACGCACGACGCCGGGCTCGGGCCTCGGCCTGCCGATCGTCGCCGCGGTCGCTCGTCTTCACGGGGGCGAAATGCGGCTGGAAAACGCCGATCCGGGCCTGTGCGTTCGTCTGCGCTTCGCGACGAATGTTCCGGACGCATCCCAAGATTAACCAGCGCGAAAATCGCGCCGCTGGTCACATTGGGAAAAGACAATGTTTCAGAAATGATCCGTGATCTGAATATAGACCCGGCGGAACCGTAATGAAATCAAGAACCGCAAACGGCGTTACTGAACTGTCGTCTTTGGTGCGTGAATCCTTCATTTGAGCCGGCCCTCGCCGCGCCCTAGCCGCCGACTTCGTCAGGCCGGGGGGCAGAGGCGAAAACGTCCCCCTCCGGTGTCAGACGGACAGATGGGGCAAAATTCATGCGATACCTTTCGAAGACCGGCTTCCGGACCACTGTGTCCGCGCTTGCGGTGCTGACCCTGGCCGGCCTGGCGGCGGGCGCCGCGGCGGCCGAGCCGACCGGGCCCGACGGGCCGACCACGCCGGTGACCGGCGACCCGGAAAACCCCGACTACAGCTCGCGCGTCGAGGACGTCGTGGTTACGGGCGTCGCCAGCCGTCCGCTGTCCTCGCCCGTCCAGGCCTCGCTGAACGCGACCCAGCCGCAATCGATCATCGACCGCAAGGCCATCGACCAATTCATTCCCGCCACGGCGGACTACACCCAGATCGTCAACCTGGCGCCCAGCGTCTCCGGCACCTCGTTCAACGGTCCGGGTCTGGGCGAGGCCAAGACCACCCTGCGGGGCTTCAAGGACGGTGAGTACAACATCACCTACGACGGCATCCCGTGGGGCGACGCCAACGGCCCGACCCACCACTCGACCTCCTTCTTCCCGTCCTCGACCATCGGCGCCGTGATCGTCGATCGCGGTCCCGGCGAGGCCAGCCAGCTCGGCCAGGCCAGCTTCGGCGGCTCGATCAACCTGTTCTCGCCCGAGGTCAGCCACGACCGAGGCGGCTCCCAGTCCCTGACCTACGGATCGTGGAACACGATGATGTCGGTCACCAAACTGAACACCGGCGACATCGACCAGCTCAACGGCGCCCATATCCTGTTCAACTTCCAGGAAATGCAGACCGACGGCTATCTGACCCACAACGATGCGGTGGCCAGCAACCAGATGGTCCGCGGCGTTTTCCCGCTGATGGGCAGCTGGGACCTGACCGTGTTCGGCGCGTGGAACTACACCCGCATCCACACCAACGACAGCGCCGGCGCGACCCTTGCGCAGGTCGATCTGTACGGCAAGAATTTCGCCCTCACCGACGATCCCAACCTGCCGACCTGGTACGGTTACAACAGCGTCGAGAAGCACACCTACTTCAACTATGCGCGTCTCGCCGGCGACCTGACCGACAGCCTGTCGCTGAAGAACACGGTCTATAGCTACTACTACAAGAACGACACGGAATCGGCCCTGGACGTCACCCTGTCTCCGGCGGATATCGCCGCGAAGAAGGGGTTGCAGATCACTCTGACGCCGGGCGGCAAACCGACGGTGAACGGCCATATCCCCGGCTATCAGAAGCTGAACGTCTATCGCATCTGGGGCGACACCCTGAACCTGACCCAGACCGTGCCGTTCGGCGAGATCCGGGCGGGGCTGTGGTGGGAGCATGCCGACACCGGCCCGCGCTCGCGTATCGACTATGACGCGACGACGGGCGGTCCCGATTATCGCCAGAAGGTCCTCGCCGGCGTGCCCCAGACGCTGGAGTATCTGCAGTATTCCGGCTGGAACCAGACCGAGCCCTTCATCGACGTGCAATGGAACGTCACGCCGCGCCTGACCATCACCCCGGGCCTGAAGTACGTGAACTTCGACCTGCGCGTCGACTCGGAGGTCAACCAGAAGTCCCGCGAGCCCTTCCACGGCGGCAAGACCTTCGAGAAGACCCTGACCTTCCTGACCGCGCGTTACGCGTTGCAGGACAACTGGTCGGTCTATGGCCAGTACGCCACAGGCTTCCTGGTGCCGGACATCAGCTCGACCCAGGTGGCCAAGCCCAACCTGTCGGACCTGCAGCCGCAGACCTCGACCAACTATCAGCTGGGTACGGTCTTCCACGGCGACCGGTTCTCGTTCGACGCCGACGTCTACTATGTGGACTTCAACAACAAGATCCAGACCGCGTTCAACGCGACCACGGGCGAGACGGAATCGTTCAACCTCGGCGGGGCGATCTACAAGGGGATCGAGGGTCAGCTGACCGTCCAGGCGATGGACTCGCTGTTCGTGTTCGCCAACGGCTCGCTGAACAGCGCCGAGACCAAGGGCAACACCCAGCTCGGCGTGGTCGGTAATCTGCAGATCGCCCAGGCCCCGACCACCACCGCCGCGGCCGGCGTCATCTATGACGCGCACAACGGCCTGACGGTGTCCTTCATCGACAAGTACACCGGCGAGTCCTGGGCCAGCGAAGGCGAACCGGCCGCCTATCACATCGACGGCTACAACTCGGCCGATCTGACCGCGACCTTGAGCTTCGACCGCTATCGTCTGGAAGCGGCCGTCTACAACGTCTTCGACAGCCAGGAAGTGACCGCCATCAAACCTGGCAAGACCACGCCGTACGACCAGTATTATTTCCAGCCGGAGCGGAATTTCCAGGTCAGCCTCAAGGCTAACTTCTAGTCCGCCACGTCTGCTTGAGGGGGCGCGCGCAGGCGCGTCCCCGTTTCCCTTTTTTCCGGCGCCGCTCATGACCCTGTCGTATCGATCCCTCCTCGTGACTGTGATGGCGGGGGTCTGTGGTCTGGCGCCGTTGCCGGCCTTCGCCTCGACCGCCTATGTGATCCTGGGCGAGCAGGGGAGGCCGGTGGCGCGGGTGCTGACGGAGGCGGACCATTGCCCGACCGTCCGGGCGGATCGCCGCGATCTTCCCATGACCGTGCGACGCGAGCCGGGCATGGTGGCCCAGCGTCCGACGGCGTCGGCGGTCGAGTTTTCGAAGCCTTCGGCCTTTCCGGTGCTGACGTGCGAACTGGCCCTGCCGACCGGGACGCGCAGCGCCACGGTCGACGGCCATCGTCTGCCCCTGCCGCGCGCGCGTCTGAACCGGATCGTGGTCATCGGGGACACCGGCTGCCGGCTCAAGGCTACGGACGCGGCGTATCAGCCCTGCAACGATCCGGCCGCCTATCCCTTCGCCCGCATCTCGGCCCGGGCCGCGGCGTGGCGTCCGGACGCGGTCATCCATGTGGGCGATCTGCTCTATCGCGAGAACCCGTGCCCTGACAGCGAGGCCGGATGCGCCGGGACGCCCTGGGGCTTCGGCTATGACGCCTGGAAGGCCGATTTCTTCGACCCGGCGGCGCCGCTTCTGGCCGCCGCGCCGTGGATCATGACGCGGGGCAATCACGAGAGCTGCGCGCGGGGCGGTCAGGGCTGGTGGCGCTTCATCGATCCCCGTCCCCCGGTCGCGAACCAGACCTGCGACCGCGCCGCCGACGATGCGGCCGGAGATTACAGCGCGCCCTTCGCGGTGCCGCTGGGCGGCGGCGCCCAGGTCGTGGTGATGGATCACTCGGGCATCGGCGGCAAGGCGCTGGCGACCGACGACCCGCGCCGGGCCAATATCCGCCAGTCCTTCGCCGAGCTGGACCGCCTCGGCCGTCAGGCCCGCTTCACCTTCGCGCTCGACCACTATCCCGTCCTCAGCATCTCCGCCGACGACAAGAACGGGATCATGACCCTTCAGCCCGGCAATGGCGCCATCCAGTCGGTGATCGGTGCGCCCGATGGCGGGGCGCTGCCGGACAGCGTCGACGTGCTTCTGGCGGGCCATGTGCACCTGTTCGAACAGGCGAGCTTCTCGTCAGCGNNGAGCCAGTTCGTGACCGGTTTCTCGGGCACGCTGGAAGACAAGGTGCCGCTCCCGGAGACCCTGCCCGAGGGGGCGAGCGCGGGGATGGGGTCGGTGGTCGAGCAGTTCAGCTCGTGGGTCGACGGCTTCGGCTATATGACCCTGGAGCGGCGCGGCGTCCGCTCGTGGGCCGCGACGATCCGCGACGTGGACGGTCACGTGGTCAACCGCTGCCGCATCGATGGCCGGCGTTCCTCCTGTCGCGTCAAACGCGTTCCCTCTCCCGCCACGGCGCCGCCTCGCTGACGTCTCGCCTTGGCGCCGGGAGCGCTTCTGCGAAGTCTGCGCCGGATCGATTACACCGCCGAGGCAGATGCTGCGCCATCTCTACGGTCACTCGCGTGGCGGGCCTCGACGGCGCAGACACTGGCTGTTCGCCCTCCGGGACGAGGCCGACGAAGAACCAGTCGACCTCGACGCCGAGGAACCGGGCCGCCGTCCAGAGCTTGGAGGCCGAGATGCGATTGGCGCCCCGCTCGTATTTCTGGATCTGCTGAAAGGTCAGGCCGAGGGCCTTGGCCAGATCGGTCTGGGTGAGCCCCAGAAGATGACGGCGCAAGGCAAGGCGGGACCCGACGTGGCGATCCAACCGCTGCTGCAGGCCGGGGACACTTTCGTCGTGAGCTATTCGGGTCATGGCGGACAAGATCGTAACAGCCTGTGACTTTACGGAAATCTTTGCCTACGCGACATCAGCGGCGTCGACTTTTCTGTCCAGGCTCGAGCCGGGCTTTGTCGGCCAGGGGGCCTTCGACAATCGTGCTGTGCTGAGCCAGCTGCACGATCAGATCATGGAGTTCTTCCTTTTCGATTCATCGCAGAAGCTCTGGTTGCTCGATCCGTATCTTCTGGAGCTCCAGTGGTTCCGGTCGGAGATCAGAACGCGACGCTTCGAAGGGGTGATGGAAAACTCCGGTCAGGCGCTGCGTGAAGTCGCAGCCGCGTCGAGCGATCCCGAGTTCCAACGCATCGCGGCCTTCGCCAAGGCCTCCGTAACCGACGGCGTTCCGATCGATGATGCGCAAGCGGAGCGGGTCTGGGGCTTCCTCCAGAAGATCGCGCCTGCACTCGTTGAGCTGACCAAGGATGAGACCAGCGTTCCAAAAGACCGGCTCGACAGGCTGCTCGCCACTGGAACCCTGGTGATCCCCAACGACCTGGCTGACGAGATCCGGGACGGCGACCCGGTCACATTTGATCGATGGTACAAGGTCTTGTCGAACGAGCGACCGGAGCGGGACAGGTCCAATGCCGCGGACGCCAAGGCCATCGCGGTTATCTTCTCCATAAATGACTGGCTCAGACAGACCACGCGTCCCCAGAGACTGACCCTCCTCACGCGAAGCGAAGCCATGCATCGGCTCATGCGATCGCGCTCCGAACTGCAGTACTGGGAGGACGTCGGCGGAAATCCCTTGAGACATCCCAGAGGGGTTCTGGCCCTGCTGGATCGCCGCGGCGAAATCGTGCCGAGCCGGGACATTAAGGGTATGCGTGAGACCTTGGACCGATGGTCAGGGCTGTTCTCGATGATTGTTGACCGGCGTGTAAACGTCGCAAACAACCTGACGGAACGCGAGATCTTCAATCGGCACGTCGCGGTGATCGCGGACGTCTGGCAAAAATACTGTCGTGTGCGGGCGTCAAAGATCGCGATCGAAGCGAACTATCTGAGTAACTACGCCAGTTTGAAGGCCATCGCCGCCATCGTCGACCAGAACGCCATGAAGCGGACGATTCTGGCGCAGATGAAAACGCTGGACGGAGAGTTGAGCGGCTCGCAGTTCATGGTCGGCGCGCTCCTGGCCCCGGACATGGATGGGGCCAGGCAGTATCTCGAACACGCTCCCGAACCTGTTCAGGCCAAGCCGCAGACCGGGACGGCCAAACGATCGAAATTGATGCGCCTGAACGGCTTGAACGGCGACCCTCTGCCTTATCGCGTCGGATTCCAGGCGACCCGTTTCATCAACGTCCTGTCTCAGGAGGGCCATGACCCCTGGCTAGCGTTTTCAAGCGTCACCCAGCCAAACATGATGGCCTTTGAGGGGCGCGCGCGCCGGAACGGCCTAGATCCCGAATGGTCTCTGGCTGTGGCTTTTGTCTGCTCCGCCTTCGGCGCGTGGGAGACGACGATGCGCGCTTGCGACCAGGCGCGGGACAACCGCCACGCCCCGGATCTGAACGTCGAGCTCCTGAGTGCACGGGCCGCTCGTCAGGTCCCCCAGGGCAAGGCGGATCTTGCCAAGGCCCTGGACCGGGTGCGTGCGGTCAAGGCCAAGGCGGAAGGCCTGTTGGATCGGGCGAGAGTTGCGTCCGAGATTCTCAAGCTTCGGTTCCTCCTCGCCCTCAGGGCGCATGAGACGCCAGGAGGGGACTTCGAGGGGCTCAAGGTCCATCTCCTGCCGGCGCTCATGGATGGCGTCGCTGTCTTTCGGGACACCACAAAGCCGTCGATCGAGTGCGCAGAGCTCCTGAATAACATGGTCTATCACGCGTCTCAGATGGCTGACGTGGGAAGACATGTTTGGGACTGGAGCGAGATCTCGCCATGGTTCATTGAGATGGAGAGGAACTTCAACGAGGTCTACGGGGCTGACATTGAAGCGTGGCCCCCAAATCTCGTCGATACCTATTGCTGGGTCCGATTGAAGCTTCTCAAGAAGGGGCTGATCGGGCGCCGTGATGGCGTTGATCTTGTTGATGAACAACGTCGTATATTCGAGCCCTTGGCGCGAATTCGTGAATTTGAACATTTGAGCCAGGGCGATGAGCAAGACTACCGTCTTCACGCCGTGGAGGCCGCCAGATTCTTTGGCATCAGCAACTAGCAGGAGGTCATGCCGTGCCGGAACAGGTTCTGATCATCGCGACAGGCGGGACATTCGACAAGAAATACCATCCCGTCAAAGAAGATATGGTCTTCGACGAGGCGTCGATCGTCGAACAGATCGTGGAAGTGTCCCACATAACCGACGCGCCCGTCGTCCGGGCCAGGCTGATTGACTCCCTGGATATGGACGACAGCCACAGGGCGGCGATGGTGAACATCATCGACGAGCATAAGGCCGACCGGGTTCTGATCGTTCATGGGACCAGCACGATCCGCGAAACCGCGAACTACCTGGCGGAGAGATTTGCGCACGACAAGACAATCGTCCTGACCGGAGCGCTCATACCGGTTCGCTATGATCCGGTGGAGGGAGCTGTAAACTTCGGTCTCGCCTTTGGCGCCGCCCGCTATCTCGCTCCGGGCGTCTATGTGTCCCTGCACGGTCTGGCGGTGGCCCCGGACAAGATCACCAAGCAGGCTGCAACGGGCTTCTTCAGGCTCGTCTGACCGCGCGGCGGATGGCCGACGTGATGGTCCCGGTTCCGTCGTGCTCAGGGGCGTGCGATGGGGACGGTCTGAAGAAGGCGGGCGACCTCATCGCGTATAGCGGTCGTGATGGGCAGGTGCGGCGCTTCCCGCGCCCAGACCTCATGGAAGACGCTGACTGCCTCGGAGGCGGTGACGAGCGACCGCATGAAGGTCTTTACGATCGCCCGCTTCAACTCGCGGGGCAGCAGACCGCCCAGAGACGCCTTGATGTGACGCGCCCAGAGATGACGCTCGTTGGCGATGGTCCGGGGACGCCTGGGACGGCGTCGCCCGCCGCGCAAACCGAGTGCGCCCGCGGCCCAATAGGCCTCGGCGACTTCATCGAGCGTATCCTGTTGGTGAGAGGCGCATTGGCGGCTGCGGCCGCGGCTTCGCGCTCCGACACCGGATCGAGCCCCCGGAGATGTCGCGGCGGAGCTCGGCGGCCTGGTCGCGCGCGTCGGCGAGGGTGACCTGCGGGTAGTCTCCCAGAACCACGCGGCGGCGCGGCCCACCCATGAAAAGCAGTAAAACTGCTATCTGGCGCGATTTACACCGAGAGGGTCGGCGGTTCGAACCCGTCGCCGCCTACCACCGCTCCAAACGACAAAGGCCGCCGGAGCGATCCGGCGGCCTTTTCGCGTTTGGTGCGGAGGCTTCGGATCAGAACCGGAAGCTGGCCCGCAGCAGCAGGGTGTAGCGGACGTAGTCTTCCAGCATCTCGGCGTCGGCGTTGATGCTCAGCTTGCCCAGCTCGTTGCCGACGGCCAGGTGGAAGCCGGCGATGAAGCCGCCGCCCTGGATGTCGGTCGGATCCAGGGTGAAGGACGAGCCGCCCGAGGCGAAGCGGGCGATGGTCTGGCCCGGATCGACCGAGAAGTTCTGACGCCAGCCGAGGCGCAGCTCGGGGCGGATCCAGCCGTTGGAGCCGAAGCCGTAGCCGATGTTGACCGCCGCCACGCCACTCAGGATATGGCCGTCGCGCGCGTCGACGTTCAGGTCGAAGCCGTCGCCGCCGCCGCTTTCGGTGCGCGAGCCCTCATGCAGGCTGAAGAACTCGCCGTAGACTTCCGGGCGGACGTTCAGGCGGCCGAAGGTCCGCTCGTAGGAGGCTCCGCCGGCCGCGGCCAGGGTATAGCCGTTCCATTCCGACTGGTTGTTCAGAT
The DNA here is from genome assembly GCA_002292165.1 of Brevundimonas sp. UBA986. Lineage (GTDB taxonomy): Bacteria > Pseudomonadota > Alphaproteobacteria > Caulobacterales > Caulobacteraceae > Brevundimonas. The sequence continues at coordinate 783 of DBBK01000031.1, read as the reverse complement.
ACAGGCCGTCGCCGACCAGGGCCCGGTCGGCCTTGAAGGTGGCGTAGCCGGCCGCTGCGCGGGCCCAGGTGGTCCAGTACTGGCCCTGGGCGCGCCAGTAGAGGCCCATCTCGACCAGGCTGGCGGACAGGACTTCCTGGGCCTCGGCCTCGGGATCCTTGATGTCGGAGGAGGTGAAGGCGACCGAGACGCCCACGGCGCCCAGGCTGGTGCCGGCCTCGACGCCGCCGGCGACGCCGAAGCCTTCCGAGCGGAAGCCGTAGGTGTCGGTCTTGTCCTTGTCGGCGTAGAAGTTGATTTCCTGGACCCAGGCGCTGGTCTCGCCGACGCCGGCGGAGGCGTTGCGGCCGGTCAGGGCGCGGGTCACGGCGTCGACGCCGCTGGCCAGGGAGAGCAGGGGACCGCCCGAGTGGTCGGGCAGGGTCTGCTCATACAGGTTCATCAGGCCGTCGCGCGTCGTTTCCGACAGGAAGGCGCTCTGCAGGGCCGAGTTGGCGGCCAGGCCGTTGTAGACCGTGTCGAAGGCGGAGGCCTCGACCCCGATCATCCCGATCTCGGAGGCGGTGCGGCGGCGGGCGTCGATATAGACGTCGCCGGCGGCGACATTGGCGCCGGCCGAGACCACGAACAGATAGGGGGAGTTGTCCTGCACCCCGGCCGGGTTGACCGCGCCGTAGTTCAGGGTGTCGGCGTGGATCAGGGTGAAGCGCTGCGGCGCCTGCAGCAGCGAGGTGAACCGGATGCCCAGGGTGGCGCCGGTGGCGACCGCGGCTGTGCCGTTGA
>DBBK01000225.1:8639-10060 GCA_002292165.1 Brevundimonas sp. UBA986 | reverse complement strand
GATCTGCGACTTGAGGATGGCCGAAATCTCGGCGGCGCGGATGTCCATGGTCTGGGCTCTCTGGCTTTCGTCTTCAGGTGCGGACGGCGGAGCGTCCTGCAATCAGTCGTTGGTAGGGTTTAGGCCCGCTTGAGGGCGAACTTCATCTGGNNGGTCTTCAGCGAGGCGTCGAACAGCGTCGAGCCGACCTTCACCTTCAGACCGCCCAGGATCGACGGATCGACCCGGGTGGTGATTTCGGGGTTCTTGCCCAAGGCCGTCGTCAGGGCCGAGGTGATGGTCTTCAGCTGGGCGGCGCTCAGGGCCTGGGTCGAGACGACCTCGGCGGCGACGACGCCGGTGTGCTTCGAGTACAGGGTCTCGAAGCTGGTGATGACGGAGCCCAGATCGCGGGCCCGGCCGTTCTGGGCCAGCAGGCCGAGGAAATTCTTCGTGGTGGTCTCGAACTTCGCCTTCACGGCGATGGCGGCGAGGCCCTTGCCCTGGTCTTCGGCCGAAATCACCGGCGAGGTGGCGAGGCGGCGCAGGTCGGCGCTCTCGATCCAGGCGGCCTTCAGCGACTTGAGATCGGCGCGCACGGCGTCGAGCTTCTTCGTCTCAAGCGCGAGGTCAAACAGCGCCTGTGCGTAGCGTTCGCCGACTTCCGTCGTCCTGAAATCGTCTGCCAAGGTGTCGTACCCGTTCGGTCAAGCTTTTGTGGTCGCGACCGGCGGGGGGTGTCCACGTCGGCCAAGGGCCTGTAATGCTTAAGGAAAGCACGCACAGGGCCGTTTCGTCTGAAACGCCCCTATGAAGCCGGGCGCCTGATAGCATGGGGTTTTCCCGCTCGCAACAAGTCGTGATCGAGCCTTGACGCAACCGCGCGAGCGACAATCCGACGCGGCACCAGGATGACGGGATTGCGAAGTCCTGCATTATCTAGGCGGCCACGCTTTCAAGGACCCCCATGCTAGACGCCATCGTCCCCCTGCTGACCGATCCCGCCGCCTGGCTGGCGCTGACAACCCTCATCGTGATGGAGGTGGTGCTGGGGATCGACAACCTGGTCTTCATCTCCATCCTATCGAACAAACTGCCGCCCGAGCAGAGGCAGAAGGTGCGCCGGCTGGGCATCGGCCTGGCCCTGATCATGCGGCTGGGTCTGCTGGCCACCATCGGCTGGATCGTCGGCCTGACTGCCCCGGTGTTCGACCTGGGCTTCCATGGCCCGCTGAACAGCCACGGCGAGCCGTCGTTCGACACCACCTTCAGCTGGCGCGACCTGATCCTGATCGCCGGCGGGCTGTTCCTGCTGTGGAAGGCGACCAAGGAGATCCACCACACGGTCGACCCGACCCCGAGCCATGACGTCCTCGACAAGAAGGCGGTCGTCATCAACAACGCCGGCGCCGCCATCGTCCAGATCATCCTGCTGGACCTGG
>DBBK01000225.1:7285-8473 GCA_002292165.1 Brevundimonas sp. UBA986 | reverse complement strand
GTCCTGATCGCCGACGGCTTCGGCGTCCATGTGCCCAAGGGCTATATCTACGCCGCCATGGCCTTCTCGGCCCTGGTCGAGGGGCTGAACATGGCGGGCCGCGCCGCCGGGCAGAAGAAGCAGGCGGCGATCGACGCGAAACAGGCCGAATTGAACGCGCGCGAAACGGCGGGGCCCGGGGTATAGGCGAAGGATGCGCCGCATCCTTTCCGCCCTTCTGCTGCTCCTCGGCGCCTGCGCCGCGCCCCTCGCCTCGACAGGGGTCGCCTCGGCCCAGACTCCGGCGGCCGCCGCTGCGGCGGCCGCGGTTCCGGTTCTGGGCTATGAGGTGGTGCGCACCTTCCCCCATGCGACCGACGCCTTCACCGAGGGCCTCTTCTATCGCGGCGACGACGAACTGGTCGAAAGCACGGGCCGCTTCCCGTCCGACATTCGCATCGTCCGCCTGTCCACGGGCGAGGTCCTGAAGAAGCGGGAGCTGGACACCGCCTATTTCGGCGAGGGGATCGTCCAGGTCGGCGACAGGCTGATCAGCCTGACCTGGCGCAACCGGATCGGCTTCATCTGGAACGCGGCCGACCTGACCCCGATGGGCCTGTTCAGCTACACCGGCGAAGGCTGGGCTCTGACCAGGGACGACCACCGCATCATCATGAGCGACGGCACCCCGGTGCTGCGCTTCCTCGACCCCGAGACCCTGGCCGTGACCGGCCGGCTGACCGTCACCGCCGCGGGCGCGCCCGTCGACCAGCTGAACGAGTTGGAATGGGTCGCCGACGCCGGGGCCCCCGGCGGCGGATATATCTACGCCAACATCTGGCAGACCGACCGCATCGCCCGCATCGATCCGACCGACGGCCATGTCGTGGCCTGGATCGACCTGACCGGCCTGTTTCCGGCCTCCGAGCGCAAGGACGTCAACGACGACGTGCTGAACGGCATCGCCTGGGACGCCGCCGGCAAGAGGCTGTTCGTCACAGGCAAGAACTGGCCGCAGCTGTTCGAGATCCGGATCAAACAGGATCGACCCTAGGCCGCGATCGCCTTATCGAACGTGCATGACCGACGCTTCGAACATGACCTATGCCCGCTACCTCGGGCTCGACCGGCTGCTGTCGGCGCAGGATCCGATCTCGGACCAGCACGACGAGATGCTGTTCGTCATCATCCACCAGACCAAGGAGCTGT
>DBBK01000225.1:6325-7143 GCA_002292165.1 Brevundimonas sp. UBA986 | reverse complement strand
CTCGGGCTTCCAGAGCGACCAGTTCCGCCGCTTCGAGGCCATGCTGGGGCTCAAGGACGCCCGCTTCCTGGCCTTCCAGGAGGACCGGCCCGAGGCCCATGCGGCGCTCAAGGCCGCGATCGCGGCGCCCAGCCTCTATGACGACGCCCTGGCCCAGCTGGCGCGCGCGGGCCTGCCGGTGCCCGAGGCGGTCCTGAACCGCGACGTCAGCCAGCCGTATCAGCCGTCCGAAGCCGTCGAGGCGGCCTGGCTGGAGGTCTATCGCGACACCGACCGCTGGTGGGCCCAGTACCAGCTGGCCGAGAAGCTGGTCGATCTGGACGACGCCCTTCTGACCTGGCGGCACAAGCATGTGGTGACCATCGAGCGGATCATCGGCCGGCGTCGGGGCACGGGCGGAACCGAGGGCGCGGCCTATCTGATGGCGACGCTGGAGAAGCGCTGCTTCCCCGAACTGTGGTCGCTTCGCACCAAGCTGTAAGCACGAAGCTGTGATGGGGTTCTGACGTCACGGTGATCGGCTGGTCGCAATCGCGCCGCAACCCGGGCGGAGCGTGGGCCGTTCTAGAGGTCAGTATCTGGAGGCTTCTCATGCCCAACCGTCACGATATCCACGTTCTGAACGCCCTGATCGCCGCCACGCTGGACAGCGCCGAGCGGCTGGACCAGATCGCCGACGACAGCGAGAGCTCGGGCCACAACAGCCTGTTCGGGGCCCTGGCCGAGGAGCGGCGCGACATGGCCCGGGCCATGGCCGCGACCGTCACGGCGCTCGGTGGCCATCCCGACACCTCGGGCTCGATCTTCGCCAAGGCCCA
>DBBK01000225.1:1265-6314 GCA_002292165.1 Brevundimonas sp. UBA986 | reverse complement strand
GCCCTGATGCGCGACGAGGCCGGGCTGGTCGACGCCGCCGACCGGGGCGAGGCCGCGCTGGACAAGCGTTTCCAGTCGGCCCTGGCCGACGAGAAGCTGTCGGCGACCACCCGCGAAACCATCCGCCGGGCCCAGGCGGCGATCCACCGCGAGAGGGGCGAGGTCCATGGGCTCAGACGCAGCGTGGACAGCCAGAGGGATGCGTCCAACAGCCTGTTTCCACAGTAGAAAATGAAAAAGGCCCCGGTGTTTCCACCGGGGCCTTCATGCTTTTGACGGAAGCGGTTCTTACGCTTCGTCGCCGCCCTTGTCGTCGGAGCCGGTGACCGGCACCACGGCGCCCTTGGCCGGACGAACCGTCTGGCGCTCGGCGATACGGGCCGACTTACCGCGACGGTCGCGCAGGTAGTAGAGCTTGGCGCGACGGACGACGCCGCGACGCTTCACCTCGATGGAGTCGATGTTCGGCGACAGGATCGGGAATTTGCGCTCCACGCCTTCACCGAAGGAAATCTTGCGGACCGTGAAGGTCTCGTTCACGCCGCCGCTGTCGCGGGCGATGCAGACGCCTTCGAAGGCCTGGATACGTTCGCGCTCGCCTTCCTTGATCTTGACCATGACGCGCAGGGTGTCGCCGGGCTGGAAGTCAGGGATCGCGCGGTTGGCGATCAGGCGGGCTTTTTCTTCGGCCTCGAGGGTCTGAAGGATGTTGGCCATAGTCTATTCTCCTCGGGCTTTTTTGCCCTTTAGCTTTGAATTGGCGGAGGATTCCGCTGGTCGATTTGCAAGATGGGCTTCCCAGAGATCCGGGCGCCGCTCCTGCGTAGTGAGTTCCCGCTGTTCCTGACGCCAGAGCTCCATCTTGCGATGGTCGCCCGACAACAGCACCTCGGGGATATCCAGCCCCTCGAACGTCCGCGGTCGCGTGTACTGCGGATGCTCCAGAAGCCCGTCCTCGAAACTCTCGGTCGACAGGCTTTCCGCCGCACCGAGCACCCCGGGGATCAGTCTGACGCACGCCTCGATCACCAGCATCGCCGCCGCCTCGCCGCCGGCGAGAACCGCGTCTCCGACGGAGACCTCCTCGAACCCCCGGGCGTCGAGCACCCGCTGGTCCACCCCCTCGAACCGGCCGCAGAGGACGGTGATCCCGTCCGCCTTCGCCCATTCCTTCACTCGCGCCTGCGTCAGGGGCCGACCGCGTGCGCTCATGTACAAAAGCGGCCGGGGCGGGCCTTCAAGGCTGTCGAGAGCCCGGGCCACCACGTCCGCTTTCAATACCTGTCCCGGGCCGCCACCCGCGGGGGTGTCGTCAAGGAAGCCGCGCCTATCCTCGCTGAAGGCCCGAATGTCAAGGGTTTCCAGGCTCCACAGCCCCTTCTCGCGCCAGGCCGTGCCGATCAGGGACACGCCGAGCGCGCCCGGAAAGGCCTCGGGGAACATGGTCAGGACGGTCGCGGTGAAGGGCATGGAGAGATCGGATCGATCCGGTGAAGTGGCCGGGTTTGATGAAAACGGGGCGCCAAACCGTGCNNAACCGTGCCAAACCGTGCCAAACGGGCAAGGGGACCGACACGGGAGGGGCGGCGAGCCCAATATAGACCCGTTGCGAACGGCGCCATGCCGAAGTCGCCGATTTTCCGTCTTCAGATTGAAAAGACGCGGAAAAATCCCGCGCGGAATGCGAGGTTGAAGGCGCTCAGCCCGGCAGGAGGGTCTCCGCCTGCAACCGCGCGGTCCAGCGGGCGGCCCTTTCCTTGAGCTCGTCCTTGAGCCGCAGGTCGGACAGGTCGGTCGGCAGCCGGTCCAGCTGTTCAAAGCGGAAATCATCGGCGCCGTGGGCGTTCCAGGCCGCTTGCAGCGAGGGATCGCGGCCCGAGCCGGTCCGGAGGGTGAAGGAGAGCCCGTTCCAGCGGGTGTCGATATGACGGCTCTGGCCGACCCAGACCTGTCCGGTCGCCGAACAGATGACCGCATAGACCCCGGCGACCGTCGCCCGGTCCTTGTAGTCGGCGATCAGGGCCTTGCGGGCGCTGGAGGACAGGGTCGAGGTCATGGGAAAGCTCCTTTTACCCGGGCGAAATAGGCGATATTTTCGCCCGGGTAAATACCCTTGCCCGACGCCGTTCGCCAGCGTCACGGAAATCGTATAGGCGACGGTTCATGAGCCAGACCGCCCTCGTTCTCGAGACCACCGACACGGCCGACAGCCCGGTCTTCGCCGACTTCTTCGCCGGCTATGAGAAGGCCTTCGTCCTGCCCGAGGAGATGGAGGACGAGGATGGGTTTCGCGCCTGTCTGGAGCTGAACCACGGCGAGGCGCGGCGGGCGCTGGAGGCGCGCTACGGCCTGTTCCGCGAGATCTGCCTGACCGCGCGCGATCCCGGGGACGGGTCTCTGGTCGGCGGGGCCAATCTGATCGCCATGCCGAACGGCGAACTGGACGGGACGCCCGTGGTCACGGCCAATCTCAACTATGTCTTTGTCGACGCGGCCCAGCGCGGGAAGGGCCGGTTCAAGGCCCTGATCCAGGCCATTTCCGACCATGTGGCGGGGATGTTCCCCGAAACGCCGGGCGCGCGGCCTCTGGTCTTCATCGAGCAGAACGATCCCATCGCCATGGACGACGCGGCCTATGAGCGCGACACGCATTTCACGGGGATGGACCAGTTCGACCGCTTGCGCGTCTGGACCCGGGCCGGGGCCCTGATGGTGGATATGGACTATGTCCAGCCGCCCCTGTCGCCCGAGCATCCGCCCGTCGACACCCTGATCCTGTCGGTGCTGGGAGCCGGAGACGCGCGCGCCCTGCCCGCCCGGCTGGTCCGCGACCACCTAGCCCGCTTCTTCGGCATCTCGGTGCTGAAAGGCCGGCCGCTGGAGGAGAACGCCACGGCGGCGCGCCAGCTGACCGACCTCGACGCCCTGGCCTGGGCGGAGAAGCCGGTGCGCCTGATCGATCTGGTCCCCGTCCTGGCCACGACCGAGAGGCCGGGGGCGATCCGCGCCCGCATCGGGGCCGGGCGGCGGTTCCGGGACATGCCGGCGGGCTGAAGCCGCAAGGCGCCCGCTTAAATCGGAAAGTCCGGCTGGTCCGGCGTGTCGGGCTCGTCCGGAAAAGAGTCGTAGTGGCGTTCGACCAGTCGGGAGATGCGGCAGGCATGATAGGCCTTCGCCGCACGCCATTCGGCCGGTGCGGGATCAAGGACGATCAGACCCTTGTTCCGGCCGCGGTCCAGTCCGGCCTTCTTCAGCCGTTCGCGCAGAATGTCCCGGATCAGCCGGCGTCCCTGCCAGCCCGGGAAGGCCGGCGGCGAGTCGCACCCCGGCTCGTCGATCGAACAGGCGAAGACGAAGCGCACCGGCTTTCCGGTCGCCGCCTTCGCCAACTGCTGGAAGGCGTCGGTGACCTTGGCCGCGAGCTGGCTCTTCGAATAGGCGCAGGACTGGGGATCGGCGAGGTTCCCATGCTCGAAGAAGGGGATGAAGTCGGCCCAGGGACGCCCCTTCTCGCCGAGCGGTCGCAGGACGCCGTCGTCGCCGACCTCCATCATCACGAAGGCGATCCAGAGATAGGCTGAGTAGTATTTCGAAGCGACGGTGCGGTTGGAGGCCATCAGCCGGCCCATCCGGGAGGAATCGTGGCTGATACCCTGATTGACGGCGTCGCCCGTCTCAAGGCGCGTGAGGTGGAGAACCGGGCGCAGACCGGGGTCGCTCTGCCAGTTCTGCACGACGCCCTTCGGAAAGACGATGTCGTGGCCCTGCCGGTCGCGCTTGATGGAATCGCTGAGACGCAGCCGGCCCAGCACCATGGCCGGCAGGGCCATGGGCAGGCCGGCGTCGGCGCTGCCGTCCATCCGGCAAGGCTGCCGGTCGGACGCCGCCTTGTGCAGCTGGTTCATGGCGGTGTCGACATCCTCGGTGGCGCCGACGACATCGATGGAGTTGTTCTCGTCGCCGTAGCCGTACTGAACGACCCGGAACAGGCCCACTGAGTTCTCGCAACTGCACAGGGGCACGCTGGGCCCCCAGAGCAACCAGCAGGTATAGACGAACATCTGGATCTGCCGCGTATCGGTGGCGAGGTCGTCAAAGGCGGAGATCGGCCGGTCGGCGTCCTCGTTGAAGAGGTCGAGGATTCGCTTCCAGCTCTCGTCGTACTGGGCGATCAGGCCGGTGATCAGATGGATCGGGGAAACGAACCCGTTCTCGATCAGGATCGCGCACAGGAAGTTGTCAACGTCCCTGACCTCCCGGCGCCTCTTGTCCTTGCCCAGAAGCTCGGACAGGACGGAGAAATAGTCGGAGATCGCCTTGAACCGCTTGTTCACCTCGGCGGCGTTCTCGACATGAATCATCTGGTTTGCGGGACGGTAGATGTTGGGCAGGCACCAGGTCCGATCGCGGTCCTGAACGCCCTGATCCCCGTCCTGAAACCGGAAATAGCGATTGCCGTAGACGAAAAAGGCCTGACCGAAATTCACGCCGTCCTCGTCCGCCGCGAACATCTCATGCTCGACGAGCATGCGGGTGCGACGGAAAATCGAGCCCCTGCCCTCGGCTATGTCCTTGAGATTCTCGACGAACTTGAAGGGGTTGAGGATATAGACGGCGATCACCACGACGGATCCGATCACGTCGTGGATGCCGCCTCGCGGGCGGCCACGCCGCATGCGCCGCAGGAGCACACAGGACCGCCAGAAGTCCCGGGCCAGATAGGCCAGCAGGGCCCCGAGGCCGATGAGCGCCAGCCATTTTCCACCGTTGTCGTACCAGGCCAGAACCTGATCCGGGAAGGATTTCGGCTGTTCGGTCATGCGTCCCCCTGCATTCCGGATTCGACCGTAGGGCGGGTCCGTCGGCCCTGTCCACGAGAATGCGCAAACCTGTGGAACACCGGTTCGCGAGACCTTGGTAAATGCCCCCTTAACCCCCTTGCGCCGACAATAGCGGGAAGACCCGTTCGTCCGGAGTAGCCTCTTCATGTCCGCCGTTCTGATTATCGGCAATCGCGCCTGGTCGAGCGCCCGCATCCTGTGGGACGCG
>DBBK01000225.1:270-1232 GCA_002292165.1 Brevundimonas sp. UBA986 | reverse complement strand
CTGGTCGCCCTGATCTCGTGGAACCCGGCCGATCCGAGCCTGAACGCCGCCTCCTCGACCGAGGCCACCAACTGGCTGGGTGGCAACGGCGCCCTGTTCGCCGACCTGGCCATGCAGTCCGTGGGTCTGGCCGCCTGGCCGATGACGGTGCTGCTGATCGCCTTCGGCCTGGCCACGGCGATCGGGGAAGCCATCCAGCAGCGGCTCAAGCCGACGCCGCTGAAGGCCCTGTCGGCCTCGGCGGGCGTGCTGCTGCTGTCCGCCGCCCTGTCGGCCCTCGCCGCGCCCGCCGCCTGGCCTCTGGCGACGGGAATGGGCGGGCTGTGGGGCGACGCCTTCACCGGCCTGACCTCGGCCGGTCTGCATGCGCTCAGGATTCCGGGCGCGCGCGTCCTCGTCGGCCTGCTGTTCGCCGGGCTGGGCCTGTGGGCCTGCGCCTATGCCGTGGGCGTGCGCCTGACCGATTTCGCCGAGGCCCTGCACTGGGGCGCCACCCTGCGCCGCCAGCCCGATCCCCAGCCGGTCCCCGCGCCGAAGAAACCGCGCGCGCCCCGAGCCAAGCCCATGACCGAGGCCGCCGCGATCCAGTCCGAGCGGATGGCCGCCCAGGGGCCCGAGGTTGCGACCCGCGCCCCCTCAGCCCCGGATCCCGCTCCGGAAGCCGCCTGGACCCCCGATGAGGCCGACAGCGACGGCGGCTGGGCCGATGACGGCCCGCCGTGGGACGAGGCTCCCATGGCCCCCACCTCTCTGGCCGCCGCCGTTGAACCCCGCGTCGCCGCGCCCAAGACGCCGAAGCCCGCGAAGAACACCGCCGATCCGGATCAGGGCGCCTTCGTCTTCGACCGGCCGGAAGGCGACTTCGACCTGCCGCCGCTGGGCATGCTGGCCAAGCCCCAGGCCCGCGTCGGCATGATCGACGAGGACTCCCTCAAGCAGAACGCCAAGATGCTGGAAGGCGT
>DBBK01000225.1:0-123 GCA_002292165.1 Brevundimonas sp. UBA986 | reverse complement strand
CGAACTGCCCAACGCCAAGCGCGAGACCGTCTATCTGCGCGACCTGCTGGCCTCGGGCGAATACGCCAAGCCCTCGCACATCCTGCCTCTGGCCCTGGGTGAGAGCATCGGCGGCGAGCCCTA
>DBBK01000037.1 GCA_002292165.1 Brevundimonas sp. UBA986 | reverse complement strand
AACCACGCCGCCGGTGATGAACACGTAACGGGCCATGGGGGGTCACCTTACCGCTGATTCGCGGCCACTCGACCGGATCGCGAACGAAACGGCTGTTGAAAACAATACGAGCGCGGTCCGGATCGGCTCCGGTCGCGCTCGCTGGGGGGACTGGGGGCGGGAGCGGCGGGGGGAAGGTCCCGCCGTCCTCACCTTATTGCTTCGGCGCCGGGGCGCTTTGGGCGGGGGCCGGAGCCGGAGCCGGGGCCGCGCCGACAGTCGGGAGGCTGGCCTCCAGATCGTTCAGCGACGGAGCCGCCGGGGCGGCCGGGGTCGCCGGAGCCTGCTGGGCGGGCGCCGTCTGGGCCGGAGCCTGGTCGACGGCGATGGAGCCCACGGCCTTGGCGTCGACGATCGAGCGGTTGCCGCGGTCGATGTTGCCCAGGACCGTGAGGCCGATGGCGCACAGGAAGAAGGCAGAGGCCAGCCACCAGGTGATGGTGGTCAGAAGATTGCCCGCGCCGCGTGCGGTCATGAAGCCCGAAGGCCCGCCGCCCATGCCCAGGGCGCCGCCCTCGGAGCGTTGCAGCAGCACGACCCCGGCCAGGGCGACCGAGATCAGGATCATGACGACGAGGAGAATGGTCTGGAGCATGGTCGCTTACATGTGTGGCGCGGCGCGCCGATCAAGCGGCGGCGTCTAACATCGATGGAGGGACTAGGGAATAGGGACCAGGGACTAGCAAGCAGAGTGAGCAAGAACCAGGGCCGCTGATCCCTTTTCCCTAATCCTGATCCCCAATCCCTTCAAACCGCCCGGATGATGCCCAGGAAGTCCGCGGCCTTCAGCGACGCGCCACCGACCAGGGCGCCGCCGACCTCGGGGACGTTCAGGATCTCGGCGGCGTTCGACGGCTTGACCGAGCCGCCGTACAGGATCGGCGCGGTGCGGCCGCCCTCCCCCAGCCGTGCGACCATGGCGGCGCGGACAGCGACGTGGACTTCCTCGATCTGTTCCAGCGTCGGGGTCAGGCCCGTGCCGATGGCCCAGACGGGCTCATAGGCGACGGCGAAGGCCTTGCCCGTCAGGCTCTCCGGCAGGGAGCCGACGACCTGGGCCGAGACCACGGCGACGGCCTCCCCGGCCTGACGCTGTTCCAGGGTCTCGCCGACGCAGATGATGGGCTCCAGCCCCGCGGCCAGAGCGGCCTCGGTCTTGGCGGCGACGTCGGCGTCGGTCTCGCCGAAGCCCGCGCGGCGCTCGGAATGGCCCAGAATCACCAGGTTCGCTCCCGCGTCCCTGAGCATCTCCGCCGAGACGCAGCCGGTGAAGGCGCCGCAGACCTCGACGTGGCAGTCCTGCCCGCCCACTTCCACGGCGCCGCCTTCGACCGCTCCGGCCAGCCGGTCGATCAGGGTCGCGGGCGGACAGACGGCCACGCGGCAGGCGGCGGGTTCGGCGTCCAGCGCCTGTTTCAGCGCCCCGGCCTCGGCCAGACTGGCGGCAAGGCCGTTCATTTTCCAGTTGCCGGCGATCAACTTCACGGATTGTTTCATGCGGTCTTCCTAAAGCAGGATTCCCCGCAAAGCCAAGCTGTCGCCGCAATCGCGTCACAAGGCCGCTGAACGTCTCGCGCGCCCTCGCCTGTGAAGGGTCGCTTGCCGTGCCGTCGCCCCCTGCCCTATAGGCCAGAGCGGCGCCGCCCATTTTCATTCCTGGTCGCCCTTCAGGTTCGCTCGATGATCTCCGTGTTCCGCAACTTCGCGAAGTCCAAATGGGCCGCCGGCCTCCTGGTCATCGTCGGCATCGCCTTGCTGGTCGGGGGCGCCAAGCTGGACGTCTTCTCCGGCATCATGCCCAAGCACGTCATCAGCGCCGGCGCCCGGTCGGTCGACGGGCCGCAGTTCCGCGTTGACTTCGACCGCGCCCGCGAAAGCATCCAGGAGCGCGCCGGCCGCCCGGTCTCGACCGAGGAGATGGTCAAGGAGAACATGCACGTCCGCTACCTCGATCAGCGGACCCGCGAACTGGGCTTCCTCGACTGGGCCTGGAAGACCGGCATCCGCCCCGGCAGCGCCCTGGTGATCAAGCAGATCCGCGCCATTCCCGCCTTCTTCAACTCGGTCACCGGCCAGTTCGACGAGCAGCAGTACCAGTCGGTCCTGGCCGAGAAGAACTACACCCCCGCCATGATCGAGGCCGAGCTGCGCGACCAGTACGTCACCCAGCACTACGGCGCCGCCGTCTTCACCGGCGTGCGCATGCCGCGCGTCTTCGGCGCCCTGCTGGCCGGCCGCGCCATGGAAACCCGTGACGGCCGCTGGTTCATGGTCACCCCGTCGATGATCGGCCCGACCCCGGCCCCGACCGACGCCCAACTGCAGACCTTCATCACCGACAACGCCGCCCAGCTGCGCCGTCCGGAGTTCCGCATCGCCTCCGTGGTCCTGTTCACCGCCGCGCCCAACGCCGCGACGGCCGCGATCCCGGAAAGCCGCATCGTCGAGCGCTTCAACTTCAAGAAGGATTCGCTGTCGGTTCCGGAAACCCGGACCTTCGTGACCCTGACCGCCCCGACCAAGGCCGCCGCCGACAAGATCGCCGCCGCCCTGCGCGCGGGCCAGACCCCGGCCGACGCCGGCAAGGCCAACGGCGACATCCGTCCGGCCGATTTCAACAACACCCCGCGCAGCGCCGTCAGCGAGCCCGCCGTCGCCGCCGCCGTGTTCGGCATGTCGCCCGGTCAGGTTTCTGACGCCATCCAGGGCCGCGTCGGCTTCACCGTCGCCAAGGTGACCGGCATCGCCCCCGGCCACCCCGCCACCCTGGAAAGCAGCCGCGCCGCCCTGATCGAGGAACTGCGCGCCGAGGACGCCAAGGCCCAGGTCTTCTCCAAGGTCGAGCAGTACGAAAAGGCCCGTTCGGAGGGCAAGACCCTGGATCAGGCCGTCGCCGCCATCGGCGCCCGTATCATCCAGATCCCCCCCTTCACCCAGGACGGCAAGGCGCCGAACGGCCAGGCCTTGCCGGTGCCGCCGCAACTGATCACGACGGCCTGGACCCTGTCGAAGAACGGCGAGTCCGACGTCATCGACGCCGGCCAGGGCCAGTATTTCGTCCTGCGCCTGGACGACATCAAGCCGGCCGCACTGCCGACCCTGGAAGAGGTTCGCGCGCCCCTGACCCAGGCCTGGACCCAGCGTGAGAACGCCCGCCGCCTCTCGGCCAAGGCCGACGAACTGGCCGGCCGCGTCCGCTCCGGTCAGGACATCGCCGCCGTCGCCTCTTCGGCCGGCGCCACCCTGGTGACCCGCGGTTCCGTTCAGCAGAACGAGCAGGCCCAGACCGAACTCGGCGAAGGCGTCCTCCAGGGCCTGTTCGGTCAGGGCAAGGGTCAGGTCTTCTCCGGCCCGGCCCAGGCCGGCTTCGTGGTCGGCCGCGTCGATAACATCCACCCGGCCGTCGCGGCCCTGGCCGCCCCGGTCGCCGAGCAGCTGCGCCTCCGCATGGGTCAGAACTTCGCCCAGGCCGCCGTGGAACAGACCTTCGACGCCGCCGCCCGCCGCACCAAGGCCAAGAACGATCCGGCCCTGGCGCTTCAGGCCCTGGGCGTCTCGGCGCCCGCCGCCGGCTCGACCACCACTCCGGCGGCTCCCGCCCAGTGAGTGAGGCGGGCTTCGAAGACTTCGCGACGGGGCTGGCCGCCGGCCGGCCCCAGGTCGTGGTTCGCCGTCTGATCGACGATCTGGAGACCCCGGTTTCCGCCTATCTGAAGGTGGGCCTCGGCCGCACCCACGCCTTCCTGCTGGAATCGGTCGAGGGCGGCGCCCTGAACGGCCGCTATTCGATCATCACGGTCGATCCCGACGTGGTCTGGCGCTGCCGGGGCGGTTCGGCCGAGATCGCACGCGGCGCCGACATCGCCGCCGACCGCTTCACGCCTGAGCCCCTGCCCGCGCTCCAGTCCCTGCGCGCCCTGATCGCGGCGACCAGGTTCGACCTCAGCGCGACGCCCTATGGCGAGCTGCCGCCCATGGCCGCCGGCCTGTTCGGTGTCTTCGGCTATGACATGGTCCGGCTGCTGGAGCCGCTCGGCGAACCCAATCCCGATCCGCTGGATCTGCCCGACGCCGTCCTGACCCGCCCCTCGCTGGTCGCCATGTTCGATTCGGTGCGGCGCGAGATCGTCATGGTGGCGACCATCTATCCGGACGCCGGGCTCGGCGCGGAACAGGCCTGGATCGCCGCCAACGCCCGACTCGACAACTTCGAGGCCCGTCTGCGTCGTCCGCTGGTCGGGCGCAGCGCCCCGACCCCGGCCGAGGCCCCCGCCTTCGTCTCCCCGGTCGACGGCCAGGCTTTCAACGGTATGGTCGCGGCGGCGAAGGACTACATCACCGCCGGCGACATCTTCCAGGTGGTGCTCAGCCACCGGTTCAGCGCGCCCTGGACCGGCGAGCCCTTCGCCTTCTACCGCTCCCTGCGCCGCCAGAATCCCTCGCCCTATCTCTTCTATCTGAACTTCGGCGACTTCCAGCTGGCCGGGTCCAGCCCGGAGATTCTGGTCCGGCTCAAGGACGGCGGGGTCACCATCCGGCCGCTCGCCGGCACCCGTCCACGCGGCGCGACGCCCGCCGCCGACAAGGCGCTGGAGGCCGAGCTTCTGGCTGATCCCAAGGAACGCGCCGAACACCTGATGCTGCTGGATCTGGGCCGCAACGACGTGGGCCGGGTCTCGGCGCCGGGCACGGTCGAGGTGACCGAAAGCTTCGTGGTCGAGCGCTACAGCCAGGTCATGCACATCGTCTCCAACGTCATCGGCAAGGCCGATCCGAAGCTGGACGCCGTCGACACCCTGCTGGCCGCCCTTCCCGCCGGCACCCTCTCGGGCGCGCCCAAGGTGCGGGCCATGGAGATCATCGACGAACTGGAGCAGACCAAGCGCGGCGTCGGCTACGGCGGCGGCGTGGGCTATATCTCGGCGGGCGGCGAGGCGGACATCTGCATCGTCCTGCGCACCGCCATGTTCACCCGAGGCCAGGTCTTCGTTCAAGCCGGCGCGGGCGTCGTCTCCGACAGCGATCCCGCCGCCGAATACGCCGAGACCCAGGCCAAGGCCCGCGCCCCGATCAACGCCGCCTCCGACGCCTGGCGCTTTGAACTGGGCCAGCCGCTCAACGACGCGGGCGAAGCCTGACCCCGGAACGAGGCGACCCGGCCGGAGAGGTCAACCCCGGCCGGGTCTTTGGCCCCCGATGGAGAGAGGGGGGCCGTTCCGCCGGCGACCAGGAAGCGTCGCGGCGGTTTCTGTGACGGCGTGAGGCCTATTCGGCGCCCGAGACGATCGCCGTATGGCCGTTGCGGTTCCGGGCGTGGTCGGCGTCGGTCGAGCCCGAGGCGATCAGCCGTTCCTTGCCGTAGCTGATCACATCGATGCGGTTTGCGGCGACGCCCTGCGACACCAGATAGGTACGGACCGACTGGGCCCGGCGCGCGCCGAGGGCGAGGTTGTACTCGCGGGTGCCGCGCTCATCGGCATTGCCTTCGATCCGGACCATGATGCGCGGGTACTGCTGCAGCCAGCGGGCCTGATCCGCCAGACGCGGCAGGGCGTCGGCGCGCAGGGTGTGGCTGTCCAGATCGAAATAGACGCGGTCGCCGACATTGACCGAGAAGTCCTGCTCCGAGCCCGGGCGCACGGCGCTCATCGGGCCGGTCGGCTGGGTCGGGGCGACGGGGTTGTAGGCGGGGACCGTTCCGGTCTCGGCGGTCGTCCCGGCGGCGACCGGGCGCCTGGCGCAGGCGCCCGCGGCGAGAACGGCGACGGCGCCCAGACCCATCAGGGCCAGACGAAGCGGACGGGAAGATGCGGTCATGGGGAACTCCTTGTTCCCGGAGCTGGACCACGCGCTCCGAAGCCCCGCAAGAATAGGATCCATATACGGCCCCGCTCGTCCGCCGGGCCGCCTCCCGCATACGGATCCTGTTCTTGCGTCTTGAGGCGGGGAGCGCGAGGTGTGGCCGCATGACTTCGCCGTCCGTCTCCGCGACCGCTTCATCGACCCTGTGGCGGCCTGTCGTCTGGCTGTTCGAGCGGTTTGACGCCTCCATGACCCTGGCGGTCCAGCTGGTCGGGGCGGTCGTGATCGTCCTGATCGGCACGGCGGCGGCGGAACTGCTCTACCTCGCCTTCGACATGACCCGGCTGTCGATCTTCTTCCTCGCGGCGGTGCTCGTCTCGGCCTTGCTGCTGGGAACCTGGGGCGGGGTCTTCGCGGCCATCCTCGCCTTCGCCGCCTACAACTTCACCCTCGTGGAGCCGCTGTTCACCCTTCAGTTCGCGGGCCCCGACGACGCCCTGACCCTTTTCGTCTTCCTGCTGGTCGCCCTGGTCACCGGCAGCCTCGCCGGTCGGGTGCGTGAGAGCGAGCGCCACAACCGCCAGCGCGCCGATCTACTCGCCACCTTGCTGGAGGCCGGTCAGACCTTCGCGGCGGCGCCGTCCGAGGCTGAACTGACCCAGGCCCTCTCGGAGCGCCTCAACGCGGCGACGAACGGCGTCTCCGTTATCCTGCCGGACGGCGGCGCCCTGTCCGACAAGGCTTTCGCCTACGGACCCCGCGGGGTCATGGAGGGGCTGGTCGCCCGGGCGCAGATGGACGCGGGTCTGCACGCCCACGGCGCCTGGCGCTCGCGCCGCATCTCCGCCGACGAACCTCTGGGCCTCGCCCTGTGGCGCATCGGCGAGACCCGGGCCAGGGACGTTCAGGCCCAGGACCGGCTGTGCGAACTTCTGATCGACCTCGCCGCCGCCGCCCTCGCCCGCAGCCGCCGCGCCGGGATCGAGGCGGATCTCGAGGCCGACCGCCGCGCCGAGCCCTTGCGCGAGGCCATCCTCGGCTCCCTGTCGCACGACCTGCGCACGCCGCTGGCCACCGTCCTCGCCTCGGCCAGCAGCCTGCGCGACTATGACGACCGCTTCGATCCTCAGACTCGCGTGGCCCTCGCCGACGGCATCGTCCAGGAGGCCGGGCGGCTGAACGGCTATGTCGAGGGCCTGCTCAACCTGTCGCGCATTGAGGCCGGCCAGCTGGAGACCCGGCTGGTCGATCTCGGCCTGTCCGAGATCGTGGAGGCCGCCGTCCGCCGCCTGCCCGCCGCCCGCGCCGCCGGGGTCGAGACGGCGCTGGATCCGTCGCTCGCCGTCCGCGCCGACCCGGTCCTGCTCGAACAGGTTCTCTACAACCTCCTCGAAAACGCCCTCCAGCACGGAGGACAGACTGTCCGCATCGCCGTCTCCACCCGCCGCCGCGATGACCGGGTCGAGATCGAGGTCATGGACGATGGCCCCGGCGTCTCCCCCCTCGATGCCCCAAAGGTCTTCGACAAATTCTATCGGGGCTCCGGCAGTCGTCGTGAAGGCCGCGGCACCGGCATCGGCCTGTCGGTCGCGCGCGGCTTCGTCGAGGCCATGGGCGGCCGCATCGGCGTCGTCCCGCATGACGCGGGCAAGACCGGTCTGCGCGTCCGCATCGCCCTTGATCCCGCCCCCGATTCCAGGCGGGAGACCGTCTGATGCAGCGCCTCCTGCTGGTCGAGGACGAAGCCCCCATCGTCCAGTCCCTGACGCCCGCCCTCCAGGCCGAGGGCTATGCCGTCACCGCCGCCGAGCGCGGCGCGGATGCGCTGGCCGCCATGGCCATGGAAGGCTTCGACGCCGTCCTTCTGGACCTCGGCCTGCCAGACATGGACGGCAAGGACGTCATCGCCCGCATTCGCGAATGGTCCGAAGTCCCCATTCTCGTCCTCAGCGCCCGCCATCTGGAGGCCGAGAAGATCGCGGCCCTGGACCTCGGCGCCGACGACTACGTCAACAAGCCCTTCGCCATGGGCGAGCTGCTGGCCCGTATCCGCGCCGTCCTGAGGGGCCGCGAGCGCAAATTCTCGTCACGCTCCCGCTTCGTCGCAGGGCCGCTCTCGATCGACTTCTCCAGCCGCATCGTCAGGATCGAGGACGAGGTCATGCACCTGACCCCGCGCGAATATGACCTGCTGCGCACCCTCGCGCTGCACGCCGGCCGGGTCGTCACCCACCGCCAGATCGCCCTGGCCGTCTGGGGCGGCGCCGAGGTCGTCGAGGCCCAGGTCGTCCGCGTCCTCGTCGCCCAGCTGCGCCAGAAGCTCGAGGCCGATTCCGCCCGCCCCCGCCTCATCCGCACCGAACAGGGCCTCGGCTACCGCATGATCGAGCCGGACGCGGGGAAGTAGTTCCGGACGTCACTGCCCCGCCAGCAAACTGGCCGTCCAGGCCATGACCGGCGGGCTGAAGGCGACCGGCCCGATCAGGATCTGGGTCAGCAGGATGGCGCCGCCGCCCCAGAAGTAGGCCGGATGAACCCGTCGCGTCGTGACGAGGTCGTAGATCGCGCCCGCAAGCACATAGACCATCATCGCGGCGAACACGGCCCAGCCGCCCCACGGGCCGAGCAGCGGCATGGGCAAGATCCGGCCCCAGGCCGGCGACATGACCATGATCGTCCCGCACAGCATCAACCGCCGGTGCCATTCCGGCGAACGCCTCAGGGCGACGGCCGCCGCCGTCAGGCCGAAGAAGCTCAGCACCCCCAGAACGTCGACCATAAGGAAGATGTTGGGCGGGAAGAACGGCGGCACGGCTCCACGCTTCACGCAGCCCACGGTGACCGCGATCCCGGTGACGACCATCAGCACGGCCAGGGCCGCCCCGAACCAGCCAAGCTTGCGATGCAGGGACACCGACCCGGACACCACCAGCCCGCTCTGCAGCACGAAGAAAACGATCCAGGCCACGAACACCCCGGCGTGGACATGCACCAGAGGCGGCAGGCTGGAGACGTCGAAATGATAGCGCGAGGCGTTCAGGGTGAAGCCGAAGACCACGGTCGCCGCAATCACCAGCGCCATGATCAGGAAGAACCTCCGGCTGCCTCGCGCCGTGCGCCAGGGTCCCGATATCGTTGCTGTCGTCATGATGCCCGCTCCCGTTCCATCGATGGCGGAAGGGTCGCGGGGGGCACGGATTGGCGAAAGGACGTCAGCCTGACGGGAAGCCGATTTCTTCCTGACATCAGGCAATGCTACCGGGGTTTGATGACGTCGCTCGCTGACCAGGATGATCTGACGCTGGCCTCCATGAGCCTGCGCCCGTCGACGTGCGAACTGCTTCATCCGGCCGGGGTCGAAACCGTCGAGCCGCAGGTCATGCGGGTGCTGCTGGCGCTTGCGCGTCAGCCCGGCCGCGTGCTGTCGCGGGACGCCATCGTCGATCAGGCCTGGGACGGGCGGGCGGTCAGTGAAGATGCGATCAACCGCGTCCTGTCTCGCTTGCGGCGGCTGTCCGAGACTACCGGCGCTTTTCGTCTGAGCACCATCCGAAAGGTCGGCTACCGGCTGGACCCGGTCATCGTCGAGGGCGGGTCTCCGGCGCCGGGTGCGCCGGCCTCCGATATCGCCCCCTCGGCCGCGCGCCGCCGGATAGGCTGGATTTTCGGGCTTTTGGCGCTTGTCGCCCTTCTGTCGGCCGCCGGCGCGCTTCTGTTCGCCCGCTTCGGCCCGGCCCCGGCACGCGAAGGACCGAGCCTGACCCTGGCCCTGAGCGCGCCCGATCCGGCCGACGCCGCCGTCGCCTCCGCCTTCGACCACCAGATGCGCGAGACCCTGTCGCACATGCAGGGGCTGAGACTGATCGCCGGCCGGAAGCCGACCGACCTCGTCCTTGAAGGCCTCGTCGGCCATGGCGGCCCGAAGCCCGTCATAGACCTGACCCTTTCCGATGGGCATTCCGGCGTGCGTATCTGGAGCGCCCGGTTCGACGGCCGCGCCACCGACGACCCGACCGCACAGGAGCGGGCCGTCTCGGCCGCCGCCCGCTTCCTCGCCGTTCGCCTCGGCGATCGCCTTGTGGGCCAGGCCGCGGCGCGCGAGCCGGTTGACCCCGAGGTCGAGCGGCTGGTCGTCAGGGCCCGCAGAGCCTTCGCCGCCTCCAATGAGGCCCGGCACCGGCGAGACTGGCCCCTCTCGATCCGGCTGGCGCAGAGCGCCGACGCCGACGCCGCCCGGGCCCTGGCCATCGATCCGACGTCCGCCGGCGCCCTGATGGTCCGCTACCAGGTCGACAACGGCCCCCAGTATCCGCGGCCCAATGAGAGCCAGGACGCGTTTCAGGCCCGATTGACGCGCGCCGCCGGCTATCTGTCGCGGGCCGTCGCCGCCGATCCCGACGATCCCGAGGTCCTCGTCGCGGCCGGAGAGGACTATCGTCAGAGCCTGCGTTGGGGCGACGCCGAACGGCTGCTCGAACGCGCGGTCGCCATCGATCCCAACTCGCCCGACGCCAACACCTGGTACGCCTACCACCTCGGCCTCATGGGACGGTGCGATCAGGGGCTCAAACACGCCCGCGTCGCGGCGGGCCTGGCCCCCGGCGACACCTGGCGCCAGCTCGCCATTCCTCGCCTGCTGCATTGCGCCGGCAAACGCGCCGAGGCGGCGGACGTCTATCGCGGCCTGCAGGTCCGAGACCCGGCCAATGTCTTCCTGCTCCGCGAAATCTATCTGATGCGGCTGGGCGAGCGGAACGCCCCGGCCCTGCGCGCCCTCGCCGCCTTCACCCGCGAGGTCCTGTGGCATGGCGCACCGCCGCCGCCGATCACGGCCCAGAGCGGCCGTATCGGAGCTGCGGCCGACGCGCTCGACGGCCGTCCGCAGACCTTCCTGCGCCTGCTCGATGCTGATCGCGCCGTCTATGTCGCCGCCCCGTCCGACGCCCGCAAATTTGGCCGGACCCAGGGCGACGCCTGGTTCGTCCTGGCGCTCGAATACGCCGAGGCTGGGGCCACGGACCGGGCGCTGGAGGCCCTGCGCGAGGCGGTCGACCGGGGCTCGCTCTATCTTCCGTGGGCCCTGCCCTACGGTCCCACCGAATTCCCGCCCGCGGTCAGCGGCGACCCGGCCTGGGCCGCACTGTGGAAATCATCCCCGGGTCTGACGGACCTGATGAATCGACGCGCCCGGGCAAGATCGCTGCGGGACTGACACCGCGCGCCTGTGGTCCGGTACGGATCGAAACAGCCTCGCTGCCGTTGTTGTTAATCAACGAACGGAGATCGCTATGTCGACGATCCAGGACAACCATGTGGAAGAGACGACCGAAGAGGCCCGTCAGGGTGAGAACGTGAAGGGCATGACCTCGGTGCTCGGGGTGTCGATCGCGGCCGTCGCCGTCCTCTTCGCCCTGATCCTTCTGGTCTTCTTCGGCTTTACGGCCGGCTGGTTCGGCTAGTTCTCGAACTGGTCCTGGTAGACCGGGTCCTTCATCGCGAAGCCCGGTCCCAGCACCATGACGCCCGCCAGCAACACCGCGGCGCTGGCGGCAAGAAACGCGGCCCCGAGCGCGCCCAGCGAACTGCCCGGACGCTCTGGCATCTCGACCAGCAGGGCGCGGGCCTGTTCGATCTCGGCGGCGGTATCGATCACGCGGTGGACTCTCCGACAGGGACCCGATCTGAACGCCACGATGGTTAACGTCCGGTGTCTATCCCGGTCCAGAGCAAGCTTCGGCTTGGCGCGGAGGATTTCAGGTCCTAGAACCGCCGCATGATCCTCGTCGTCGATAACTACGACAGCTTTACCTACAACCTCGTCCACTACCTCGCGGAACTGGGCGCGGAGACGCACGTCGTCCGCAATGACGACCTGACGACCGCCGAGGCCTGGGCGCTGAAACCCGAAGCCGTCCTGCTGTCGCCGGGCCCCTGCGCCCCCGATCAGGCCGGCATCTGCCTGCCGCTGATCGACACCGCGCCGCTGGACATGCCGATCCTCGGGGTCTGCCTGGGACATCAGGCCATCGGTCAGGCGATGGGCGGCCACGTCGTGCGCGCCAAGGCCCTGATGCACGGCAAGACCTCGCCGATCATCCATGAGGGCAAGGGCATGTTCTCGGGGCTCCCCTCGCCCTTCACCGCCACCCGCTATCACTCGCTGGCCGTGCAGCGCGAAACCCTGCCCAATACGCTTCAGGTCACCGCCTGGACCGAGGATGGCGAGATCATGGGCTTCCAGCACCACGAGCGGCCGATCCACGGAGTCCAGTTCCACCCCGAGTCGATCGCCACCGAACACGGCCATGAGATGTTGGCCAACTTCCTCGATCTGGCGGGCGTCAAGCGTCTGGCCATGGTCTGAGGCCATGGCGGAGGCCGGATTCAAGCCGCTGCTGGCCAAGCTGGTCGACGGCAAACCCCTGACCTCGGCCGAGGCCGGCGACTTCTTCGCCGCCTGTCTGCGCGGCGAGCCCACCCCGGCCCAGGTCGCCGCCGCCGTCACGGCCCTGCGCATGCGCGGCGAGACGGTCGATGAGATCGCCGCTTTCGCGAACGAGATGCGCAAGGCCGCCCTGACGCTGGATCACGACTACGACGTCATCGACACCTGCGGCACCGGCGGCGACGGCGCCCACACCTTCAACATCTCGACGGCCGCGGCCCTGGTGCTGGCCGGCGCGGGTCTGAAGGTCGCCAAACACGGCAACCGGGCCATGAGCTCGAAATCCGGCTCCTCCGACGTCCTCGGCGTCCTCGGCGTCGACCTGACCGCCGGGCTGGAGCAGCAGAAGGCCGCGCTGGACGAGGCGGGCATCGCCTTCCTCTTTGCCCCTGCCTACCACGGCGCCATGCGCCACGTCGGGCCGGTCCGCGCCGAGATCGGCTTCCGTACCGTCTTCAACCTGCTCGGCCCCCTGTCCAATCCGGCCGGGGCCAAGCGTCAGGTCATGGGCGTCTATGATCCGCGCCTGCTCGAGCCTCTGGCCGAGGTCCTCGGCCGTCTGGGGGCCACACGCGCCTGGACCGTCCACGGTCAGGGCCTCGACGAACTGACCACCACGGGCGTCAGCGAGGTCGCGGAGTGGAAGGACGGCGCCGTCCGCCGCTTCCAGGTCACGCCCGAGGACGCCGGTCTTCCTCGCGCCTCCATCGACGCCATCCGCGGCGGCGACGGCGAGGAGAACGCCGCGGCCCTGCGCGCCCTGCTGGCGGGTCAGACCGGCGCCTATCGCGACATCGTCCTGCTGAACGCCGCCGCCGCCCTCGTGGTGTCGGATCGGGCGACCGACCTCGCGGAAGGGGCCGCCCTCGCCGCCGCCGCCATTGACGACGGCCGGGCCG
>DBBK01000199.1:6349-10300 GCA_002292165.1 Brevundimonas sp. UBA986 | reverse complement strand
TCAACGACGACACCCGCGCCTTCCTGTCGATCCCGGCGCGTCACGACGTGGCCCGGCGCATGGACTGCGGCTTCCTCGCCAAGCTGGTGGTCGAGCACCGGATGGAAGAGGACGAGGCCCACGAACTGGCCCACGCCCTGACCTATGGTCTGGTCAAGGCGGCCTACAAGCTGTGAGCCGGCTTTCTGACGCCACGGTCGCGGCGGCTCCGGCCGTCCTGCCCGCCTATGACCGCGCGGCGGTGAAGACCGGCGTCGTCCACCTCGGCATCGGCGCTTTTCACCGGGCGCACCAGGCGGTGGTGTTCGACGATGCCCTGGCCAGCGGCGACTTGCGCTGGGGCGTGCTGGGGGCCTCGCTGCGGTCGCCGGGTGTCCGCGATCAGCTGAACCCGCAGGACGGCCTCTATACGCTGGTGATCCGTGACGGCGCCGCCGAACATCTGCGCGTCATCGGGGCCGGGCAGGGGGTTCTGGTCGGGCCGGAAGNNGACCCCGCCGTCCTCGTCGCCGCCATGGCGCATCCGGACGTCCACCTCGTCACCCTGACGGTGACCGAGAAGGGCTACCGCCTCGACCCCGCGACCGGCGATCTGATGGTCGAGGACCCGGAGGTCGCCGCCGACCTCGCCGACATCGCCGCGCCCCGCACCGCCCCCGGCTTTGTCGTGGCGGCCCTGCAGGCCCGCAAGGCGGCGGGTCTTGCGCCCTTCACCGTCATCTCCTGCGACAACCTTCCGCACAACGGCGCCCGTATCCGCGCCGGGGTGCTGGAGATGGCGCGCCGCATCGATCCGGACCTCGCCGACTGGATCGCCGCCGAGGGCGCCTTCCCCCAGACCATGATCGACCGGATCGTCCCGGCGACCATCCCCGAGGACATCGAAAAGCTGACCGGTCGGATCGGGGTGCGCGACGAGGGCATGGTCAAGGCCGAGCCCTTCACCCAGTGGGTCATCGAGGACCGTTTCGCCGGCCCGCGTCCGGATTTCGCCGCTCTGGGCGTGCAACTGACCGACGCCGTCGCCCCGTGGGAGGACGCCAAGCTGCGTCTGCTGAACGGCGCCCACTCGGCCGTCTCCTATCTCGGCGCCCTGTCCGGGCACGAGCATGTGCATGAGGCGGTGGCCAACCCCGTGCTCAACGCCTTCGTCGAGGCCTTGTGGGACGAGGTGGAGACGACGCTGAACCCGCCGCCGGGGCTCGACATCGCCGCCTATCGGCAAGAGCTGATGGCCCGTTTCTCCAACTCGGCCCTGATGCACCGCACGCGCCAGATCGCCATGGACGGTTCGCAGAAGCTGCCCCAGCGTCTGCTGGCCGGGACCGCCGAACGGCTGGCCGCGGGGCAGGGGATCGACGCCCTCGCTTTGGGCATTGCGGCGTGGATGAAGTGGCAGTCGGGCGTGACCGAGAGCGGCGAGACCTTCGTCGTTGACGATCCGCTGGCCGCGAAGACCGCCGAACTGCTGGCCGGCGCCGACAGCGATGAAGCCCGAGTCGCGGCCCTTCTGACCCTATCCGCCGTCTTCCCGCCCGCGCTCGCCGCCGACCCGGCGTTCGCAAAGGCGGTGACGGCTGCCTATCTGTCGCTCGGCACAAACGGGGCGGTCGAGGCCGCCCGGCTTGTCGTGGAGTAAGGCCCAATGTCCCGCATCCTGATCCTGAACCCCGCCGACGATATCGCCGTCGCGCTGGACGACATCACCGCCGGCGAGACGCCCGAGGGCCTGAACGCCCCCGCCCGCGCAGACATCGCCCAAGGTCACAAGATCGCGCGCCACGCGATCGCCGAGGGCGGCCTGGTCCGCCGCTACGGTCAGGTCATCGGCCGGGCGAAGACGGCCATCGAAGCCGGGGATCACGTCCACGTCCACAACCTGGCCATGGCCGACGACGGGCGCGAGGCCGAGGTCGGCGCCGACGTTCATCCGCCCAAGGCCCTCGACGGCGCCACCTTCCAGGGCATCGTCCGCAAGGACGGCCGGGTCGGCACCCGCAACTACATCGGCGTCCTGACCAGCGTGAACTGCTCGGCGACGGTCGCGCGCCGCGTCGCCGACGCCTTCCCCGACGCCAGCCTGCCGAAAGGCGTCGACGGCGTCGTGGCCTTCACCCATCAGGGCGGCTGCGGCGGGTCGTCCCTGTCCACCGACGTCGAACTGCTGCAGCGGACGCTGGCCGGCTACGCCCGCCATCCGAACTTCGCCGCCATCCTGATCGTCGGCCTGGGCTGCGAGGCCAACCAGATCCCCGACTGGCTGAAGAAGTCCGAGCTGGAAACGGGGACCACCCTGCGCGCCATGACCATTCAGGAGGCCGGCGGCACCGCCCGCGCCATCGAGGCGGGCATCGAGATCGTGAAGGAACTGGTCGAGGAGGCCGCCAAGGTCGAGCGCCAGACGGTGTCCGCCTCGCACCTGACCGTCGGCCTGCAATGCGGCGGCTCGGACGGCTGGTCCGGGGTCACAGCCAATCCGGCCCTGGGCGCCGCCGTCGACCTGCTGGTCGCCCACGGCGGTTCGGCCATGCTGTCGGAAACGCCCGAGATCTGGGGCGCCGAACACCTGCTGCTGCGCCGCGCGACCTCGCAGGGCGTCGCGGACAAGCTCAACGCCCGCCTCGACTGGTGGCGCGCCTATGCCGACAAGCACGGCATGGAGCTGAACAACAACCCCTCGCCGGGCAATCTCAAGGGCGGTCTGACGACCATTCTTGAGAAGTCGCTGGGCGCGGTGGCCAAGTCGGGCTCGACGCCCCTGACCGACGTCATCGGCTATGCCGAGCCGCTGAAGACGCAAGGGCTCACCTTCATGGACAGCCCCGGCTACGACCCCTGTTCCGCCACCGGCCAGATCGCCTCGGGCGCCAATCTGATCGTCTTCACCACGGGCCGGGGCTCGGTCTTCGGGGCCAAGCCCGCGCCGTCGATCAAGGTCGCCTCCAACGCCAAACTGGCGTCGTGGATGGACGAGGACATGGACATCGACGCCTCGCCGGTCCTGACCGGAACGCCCATGGCCGAGGTGGGCCGCGAGATCTTCGAGCGGATGCTGGCGGTCGCCTCGGGCGAGCCGTCCAAGTCCGAAGCGCTCGGCATCGGCGACAATGAGTTCGTGCCCTGGGCGGTCGGCGCCTATCTGTGATCGAGCGGAGCCGTTGACGCTGTTCCGTATCGATGGTCTTTAACCATCATGACCCAGCGCCCCGTCTCCCTCGCCAGAGCCGTCCTGACCGTCGCGGTGGGCGCCGCCTTCCTGGCCGGCTGCGGCTATTACGGCCATCGCCGCGAGCGGCTGCACGGGCCCTACTACCCGCCCAACCCGCCTTCGAACGCGGGCCCGTCCTCGCCGCCGTCGCCCCTGCCGGCGCCGCCCCGTCCGAACCTCTAGTTCACGCGCTGACTCCACCACTGGTTGCTGTTCGATCGGCGTGTTAGGTTCACCGAACACGAAGGGATGATCGTCATGCTGGCTCTTGCTCTCGCCGCCGCACTCGCTCTGGCCCCGGAGGGCGGCGTCGATCCCCAGACCGGCGCCCCGTCGCAGGTCCAGTCGCCGGCCCCGGCGGTTACTCAGGCTTCGGCGACGGCCTCGGCGCTGGATCCCGATGCGCCGACCGATCTTCAGGACATCGTGGTCGAGGGACGCCGTCTCGAAGACCTGACCGAGCAGTTCGTCGATGAAGTGGGTCAGCCGGCCCGGGGACGCGGTCTGGCGCGCTGGCGCGACGGCGTCTGCGTCGGGGTGGTCAATCTGCAGGGCGAGATGGCCCACTACATCGCCGATCGGGTCTCGACGGTCGCTCAGGACCTGGGCCTGAGTGCGGGGCAGCCCGGCTGCCACCCGTCCGTCCTGATCATCGCCACGGTGGATGCGAACGCCTTCACCGAAGCTTTCGTGGCTCGCCGTCCCCGTCTGTTCGTGGTCGGCGGAGCGGGCATGGATCTGGG
>DBBK01000199.1:0-6329 GCA_002292165.1 Brevundimonas sp. UBA986 | reverse complement strand
ACACCGGCGACATCGCCGTCCGGATGCCCGGTGACGAATACGCGCCCGTCATCGCCACGCGTCAGGCGACGCGCTTCTCCACCCAGATCGTCGACGACACCAAGCGTGTCTTCATCATCATCGATGTGGACAAGATCAACGGCGTCAATCTGGTCCAACTCGGCGACTATCTGGCCATGGTGACCCTGGCCCAGATCAATCCCGACGCCGACACTTCGGGCTACGCCACGGTGCTGAACCTGTTTGATGATCCGGAGCGGACGGAAGGCCTGACCAACTGGGACATGGCCTATCTCAAGGGGCTCTACGCCTCCCAGCGCACGCGTCTGAACACTCACGCCGCCAACAGCGAGATCGCCGCTTCGATCGTGCGGGTCCATCACCGTATGACCGCCGCCGAGGATGCGGGGGAAAACGAGACTTCCGCCCAGTAAAGGACACCCTGATCGGGACGACAGACGCAAAGGACGGCCGCCATGCTGGGTTTCACCCTCTCCCTCGCTCTGGGCGCCGCCGCCCTGGCCCCGATCCCGCCGGCTGTTTCACCGGCCGTCTCGACCATCGGCCAGACGGCGGCCTCACAGGCGGCCGAGACCTCCCCCGCCGGAGCGCCCACCGATCTGGGAGACGTCGTCATCGAGGGCCGGCGGCTCGAGGAGGCGACACGGGACTTCGTGGCGACGGTCGGCCAGCCCGCCCGCGGACGGGCTCTGGCCCGTTGGCGTGACGGAGTCTGCGTCGGGGTCGCCAACCTACGCGCCGAGACGGCCCAGTATATCGTCGATCGCGTGTCCACCGTCGCCCAGGATCTGGGGCTCAAGCCGGGCGCCCCCGGGTGCACACCCGGCGTCCTGATCGTCGCCACAACCGACGCCAACGCCTTCACCGAGGCCTTCGTGGCCCGACGTCCGCGCCTGTTCGTTCTGGGCGGCTCGGGTACGGACCTCGGACGTAATGCCCTGGAGAAGTTCCAGACCACGGATCGGCCTGTGCGTTGGTGGACCGTCAGCCTTCCCGTCGACCGGGACACCGGGGAAATCGCTGTGCGTCTCCCGGGGCATTCCGCCCCGATCATCAGCCGCGCCGGGCTGTCGACCTTCTCGACCCAGATCGTGGACGACACCGGACGCGTTTTCGTCATCATCGACATCGACCGCATCGACGGGGTCAGCCTGACCCAGCTGGGCGACTATATCGCGATGGTCAGCCTGGCCCAGGTGGATCCGGACGCCGACACCTCGGCCTATGCGACCGTGCTGAACCTGTTCGATACGCCGGAGCAGGTGGACGGGCTGACGGAATGGGACATGGCCTATCTGCACGGTCTGTATGAATCCCAACGGATTCTCGCGAACCCGGGCGCGAGCCGCGACGAGATCGCGTCCTCGATCGTTCGCGTCCGTCGGCAGATGGTCAGGAACGCGGAAGGCCCGCCGCCGACGCCCTGATCTCTTTCGTCGTGTCGCCCGTCAGCGGGTCGCCAGTGAGACCATCAGGGCGATGACCAGAAGGATGCAGACCCCCTGCCAGAAGCGCACCGGGTCGCGTTCGATCAGGGACGGCGGCTGGGGCGGGGCCACGGCGACGGCGCTGCCGCTCTCCAGCACATGGATCAGCTCCTCGACGTCGGCGAAACGGTCGGACGGGTCGACGGCGATGGCGCGCAGGAGGGCGGCCTCCAGCCAGGCGGGCATGTCGGGCCGCAGCTGGGTCGGGGGGACCGGCTTTTCGAACTTCGGCCGCTGCGGCAGCTCGACCTGACCGCGCGGATAGTCTTTCGCGAACAGGCGGTAGAGGGTGACGCCCAGGGCGTACTGGTCGGTCAGGGCGTCGCCGGGATTTCCGTCGAACAGCTCGGGCGCCATATATCCGGCCGTGCCCGGCGCCTCGCCCTCGCTGAAGTCCTCGACCTTGGGCAGGCGGGCGACGCCGAGGTCGATCAGCTTCAGGCCCCCGTTCTTCTCGAGGATGACATTGTCCGGCTTGATGTCGCGGTGGGCGATACCCTGACGGTGCAGGGCGGCGACGCCGCGCGACAGGCGGATGGCCTCGCGCACGCCCGGCTGGATATCGAGCGGCCCGTCATTGGCCAGACGGGCGTGCAGGGTCCGGCCCTCGTAGAAGGGCTGGGCGATGTAGAGGCGGCTCTGGCGACCCGGATCCAGGGTCAGGGTCTTGCCGACATACGGGCTGTCGATGCGGCGGCCGATGAAGCTCTCGCGCAGGAAGGACAGGCGGGCGCCGTGCTCGCTGAGCAGGGCCGGCTTGGGGAATTTGAGCACGATGGGCGTCGGGTCGGCGCCGTCCTTCGCCAAAAAGACGCGGGTGTATTTGCCGTCCGACAGCAGCCGCTCCAGCTGGAAGCCGTCGACATTGTCGCCCGCATCGGGGGGCGGCAGGACGGGCAGGCCCTCGGCCTCGACGCCGATGGCTTCGCTATCCAGCGGGCCCAGTCGGATGACGTCGATGACGATGGCCGTGGCGTTGTCGGTCGCGCCGTTGGCCGTGGCCTGATCGACGATGCACTGGGCGTCGGCGTCGGGCGAGGCCATGCGGCCCAGAAGCCGGGTCAGGGTCTCCGCATCGACCACCCCGTGCACGCCGTCCGAGGTCAGGAGGAAGCGGTCGTAGGGCTTGAGCGGCACCGGCCGGACGTCGAGGCGGACATCGGCCTCGATGCCGACGGCGCGGTAGAGGACGTGGCTCAGCCCCGGCTGGGACAGGACATGGTCCTCGGTCAGCTGGGTCAGGACCCCGTCGCGGAAATGCCAGGCCCGGCTGTCGCCGACGTGGAGCACGGTCGCCTCACGCCCGCGCAAAACGAGGGCGGTGAAGGTGGTGGCGGCGCCCTTCATCTCCGGATCGGTGCGGCCCTTGGAATGGAGCCAGCGGTTGAAGCCCATCAGGGAGCTGACCCCGGCCGCCGCGATTCCGCCCAGCGGGCTTTTCGACAGATAGCCGTCGATGAAGCTGCGCGTCGCCAGCTCGGCGGCGATGCGGCCGCCCTTCGAGCCCGAAACCCCGTCGGCGACGACCGCGACGATGCCGTGCAGCGCCTGTTCAGAAGGCGTGCCCAGATGGACGGCGCCGAAGTCCTGGTTGTCCGCGCGCGGCCCCAGGGCGGTGGCGAAACCCGCCGCGATCTCCAGCCTGCCCGACGCGTCCATCACCCGCTCCCCTCAGTCCGCCCAAGGGAAGGGAAGCGGACGCGCCGTCAAGTCCCTCAGGCTTCCAGCGCCTCGATCAGGTCGCCCATGTTCTTGATGAACACCGCTGTGGAGATGCACTCCACCGGATAGTCGGTGGTGTA
Source organism: Brevundimonas sp. UBA986 (assembly GCA_002292165.1). Lineage (GTDB taxonomy): Bacteria > Pseudomonadota > Alphaproteobacteria > Caulobacterales > Caulobacteraceae > Brevundimonas. The sequence goes on along the minus strand of DBBK01000199.1, from coordinate 3,019 downwards.
GGGCGAGGTGTCCCACAGGTCGCCGACGCGCGTGGTCTGATACTCGCCGCCCGTCACCGCGACCGGGGCTTCGCCGATATAGGGGTTGGACGTGGTGGTCAGGGGCGAGGGCCAGTAGCCCCGGGCGTTGAGGCCCGACAGGTGGGCGGCGATCGCCGTCGGTGCCGGGGCCCGCTCGCGCCGCGCGTCCGTCGACATGTCCCAGACGCTGACGTCGCGCAGGGTGAAATACTTCGGCAGCTTCAACGAACCCGCCTTGGCCCGCAGGGGAGAGGCGGCGATCAGGGCGGCCGGATCCATGGCGGCGGCGGCCTCGTACTCGCGGCGGATGGCGGCGGTGTCGACATTCCGGAACGAGCCGTAGTGGACGATCAGATTGTTCGGATTGGCGTCGGCGTAATACTGGCCGTTGGTGATGTTGGACCCGCGCCGGTGGATGTAGATCGGGGTGTTCGAGCCTTCGAGGATGAAGGTCGGGTGGGTCCGGCCGGGGGCGATCAGGTTCTGGGGCGTCTTGACCTGGTCCAGCCAGTCCAGGGCCTCGGGCAGGCGCGCCAGGAATTTACGATCGCCGGTGAGTTTGTAGAAACCGATCATCGAACGGATGTTGGTGCCCGTCGTATGGGTCGCGAAGGCCTGGGGCTCGATGGTCCGGGCCGGGGCGGGCTTCAGAGTGTCGGGGAAATGCTGCAGCCCCCAGGCCGGCTGCGGCATGGGCTGCTGGGTCTTCACATAGATGTCCATGCCGCGCTCGATGGCGTCGACCAGGCGGGCGTCGTTCGAGCCGAGGGCCTGGTGGGCATAGAGCAGGAACTCGATGTTCTCGCCCGCCACATCGTCATTGAAGGTGATGTAGGGGGTATAGTCGGCGTGGCCGTGGACCCCGCCGTTTTCGACGAAGGGGAAGCGCTGCGGCCAGCCGCCGTTCGGATACTGGGCGTCGAGGACGAACTGGATCGCCTTGTCGAGCGGCGCCCGGTACTTGCGCTCGCGTTTCTCCAGATAGACGCGCAGCAGCAGCTGCGAGGCCTCGGCCGTGCCGGCATCGTCGAACGTCGCATTGCCGTAGAAGCGGTGATACTCCTCCATCCGCCAGGCGTTGTGGCCATAGGTGGCGTACCACTGTTTCAGCGTCTCTTCGCCGGCGGTGTCGATGACATAGTTCCAGCCNNGCCCGCGATCAGGGCGTCGGCGGCGGACTTGGCGGCCTGATAGAACTGCTCGTCGCCGGTGGCGTGATAGGCGTCCAGATAGGCGTGACCCACGGTCGCCGTGCCCGGAGGCTGGACCCAGATCATCGTCGGCGAGGCTTCCAGTTCGCCCCAGCGGCGCGAGAAGTCCGGCAGGACGTTCCAGACATAGCCGCCGCCCACGGCGACTTCGTCGGTCATGAAGGCGGTGGCCTTCTTCATCGCCGCGATCACGGCGGCCCGGTCGGGCGCTGCGGCGGCCTGAACGGTGCGGGCGAGGGCGGGGGTCGCCGAGGCGACCGCGGTCGCGGCGGCGGCGGACAGGAGGGCGCGGCGATTCATCTGCATGACGGTGTTTCCATTTCCCGGGGGAGGGCTCTTGGCGGCCCTTCGATGGCGCGGATACAAGCACCGATGACACCGGTTTCCTAGGGGGTTTTCGAGGGGAATTTCAAAGAACACCGTCCCCTCATGGTTCCGGCCTCAACGCGCAGGCCCGACGCTGTCGTCGGCTCGCACGGGCGGTCTTCCAGCCTCCTGCCACGCGAAGGCCTGATCGACGGTCACGCGTTCAGGACCCGTCAGGTGGACGCCCGGAAACAGGTCGGCGACCCTGACGCTGTCGCCGGTCACTGCAGCCGGGGTGGGCGGAACCCAGGCCCGCGCCTGAAACGATGTCTCGCCGGACTGTCGGGTTGAAGCGGGATAGGCGCTCGTCGAGACCACCAGCAACGTCATCGGATGGCATCTCGTCCGATGGAATGCGAACCACGCATCGAGATTGTAGGTTTCAGCCTCTCCGCCGATCTCCACCTCGGAGGCGAACACGAAGGCTGGATTCCCCCTTAGCAGGCGGGCCGCAACATGACCGGAAGACCGCGCGGTGGCCTCACGGCAACGGGTGACTTGCACCAAGGTCATGAAGGGGGTCGTCGCGAAGGCCTGTTGCGCGGTGAAGGTGCGGGCGCTCGCGGGCTCGGCGGGATCGCGCCTGAGCCAGCCAAGGAATTCATCGTCATCGCGGGACACCGGTTCGGCGCCGACGATCTTCCCGGCCTGGTCGCGGAACAGAACGTAGTCCATCGCCGGGACGAGGAAGGGCCGTCCGCCGCAACTGTTCGTGCCGTCCTTTGCGAACCCGATATCGCCTTCCAGCCAGAACTCCGGCCAGGCATGGCCACCTGAGGCGCGGGCCCTTTCGCCGTCCGCAAATTGCTGCTCATCCGCGATGGAGAACCGTCTGACGTCGCTGAAGTCGCCGTACTCGGGCGCCAGAGACAGGGTGTCCGGCCCTGAACCCTTGAACCGTTCCTCGACGATTCCGGTCAGAGGCGCCGGCGGCTCATTAAAGGGATCCGGCGCGCACTGCTCTCCGGCCGAGGCGTAGTAGGCGTCCCAGACGTCATCCTCGGCGCCGACAGACGGCCGGCGCGGGCAGGTCGGGGGGGCGCCGATCTGCACCCGGACCCGTTCGACGAAGGCCGAGCGGCGGAACAGGGCGTCCAGCGGCTCGCGTTTGTCCCGATCATAGGTGTTGCCGGCATAGGAGCAGGCACGGGCCACCTCGGGCGCGCCGTAAACCAGGGCGACGGCGAGAAGTATCGTTTGCAACAGGGCCTTGCGCATCGTGACGTCCCTTGGGCGCCTCGACACAATCCCGCCGGGCGTCAGCCCACCTTCACCCGCGTCGCCGCCTCGGGCAAGTCTTCCCCGAACGCCCGCTGGTAGAACTCGGCGATGGTCGGGCGTTCCAGCTCGTCGCACTTGTTCAGGAAGGTCAGGCGGAAAGCCAGGCCCACGTCGTTGCCGAAGATGATGGCGTTCTGGGC
>DBBK01000180.1 GCA_002292165.1 Brevundimonas sp. UBA986 | reverse complement strand
GCCGGGCAGCAGGGGCGCGGCGCGCATGATGTCCAGAAACTCGAACACGATGGGGGAGGCGGTCAGTTTCGGCGTCATGGCCTCCAGCCGGGTCTGCCACTGCGCGCGGGAGGCGGGAGCGCCGGTCGCGCCGTAGAGGCGGGCGGCGGGACCGGCCTCGGCCCAGGCGCGGTCGCGGTCCTCGGGCGACAGGGGGCGGGCGAAACGGTGGAAGGCCTCGATGAAGCCATAGCTGGCCGTGGCCTGGACCCAGTCCAGCAGCTCCAGATCGTCGGCGGCATAGGCGCGGCCGTCGTCGGCCGTGCCGGTGACCCGGGCGTGGCGGCGGTTGACACTCACGATCATGGCCTCGGCCTGGGACCGGGCCGCATAGACGGTGACCATGGCCACCAGACCGGTGCGCCTCAGGCGCGGGGCCGGATCGGTGCGGAAGGAGGTGTGGTCCCAGACCCCGGAGCGCACGCGCGGTTCGGCCAGCTCCAGGATCACCGCCGCCACCCCGCCGATGAAGAGGGCGATCGGGTTCTTGAAGATCCGCCACGACACGGAGTCCGCCGCGATCAGAGCGGGCTCCCCCTTCGGCTCGGAGAAATCGATCACAGGCAGGCCGTCCGCACGCAGAAAGCCTCCGGCGGCGGCCTCGACGCGGCGCTGCAGCGCTTCAGGCAGGACGATGGCGGTCATGGCAGGGGAAGGCGTTGAGCCTGACGCGGGTTCCCTCAGGCGAAGGCTCCCGCCACCGCCGCATAGGCGGGATTGGGCCGTCCGGCGCTGTCGAAGAGCAGGGGCTGATCCTGGCCGTCGTCGCGCTCGCCCTGGCGCAGCCAGCTGTCGGTGTCGCGCGCGCCCCAGACGGAGAAGGCGAAGCGCTGGCGCTCGGGCAGGGCCATGAAGGCCTCGGCCAGTTCGCCGACGCGGGCGGTCTGCTGTTCGATGCGGTGGGCGCGGCTGCGCAGGTCGACGCGCTCGCCGCTGCGCAGCGAGGCGTCCAGCTCCGACACATGGATCGGCAGGCCCAGCGAGGCGGCGTCGCGGAAGAAGGCGCGGATCTGGCCGGCGGGAATGCGGATATCGAGGTGGGACTGGCTGCCGATACCGCCGACGGGCGCGCCGGCCTTCATCAGCCGTTCGACCAGCTTCAGGAAGGTGGCGCCCTTCCGGGGCGTGTTCTCCAGATTGTAGTCGTTCAGGAACAGGACGGCGTTCGGATCGGCGGCGCGCGCCTTCTGGAAGGCCCGGATCATGTATCCGTCCATGCCCAGCGTCCGGCTCCAGTGGCAGTCGCGGAGTTCCGAGCCCTCGTCGGTGACGGGCTCATTGACCACGTCCCAGCTGACGACCTGGCCGCGATAGCGTCCGGCGACGGCGGCGATGTAGCGATCGAAGGCGGCGGTGAAGGCGGGACGGTCCAGTCCGGCGAAGGCCTGTTCGCCTTGCGCGTACCAGATCAGCGTATGGCCGTGCAGGCGAAGGCCGTGGTGTTTGGCGAAGGCGGCGATGGCGTCGGGGGCGTCGAAGCGATAGGCGCCGATGTCGCGCGGCCGTCCCTCCGGCAGGATGTATTCCATCTTCATCTCCCACTCGGGCGTGAGTTGGGAGAAGTGGGTGGTGACGAGCTGGACCCAGGCCGGGTCCTCGAACTGAGGGCTTTTGGCGCAAACCCCGACCGGGAAGGGGGCGAAGGATTTCAGGGGGCGGGCAGGCGGGGGAGCGGCGGGTTCGGCCGAGGCGAACCGCTCACACGCTGCCAGGGCGAGAGGCAGCGCGAGGAGGGCGCGCCGGTCCAGCATCAACCGGCGCGGCGGCGCAGACCCATTTCGTCGAAGGCGGCGGTTTCGCGCTTGCCGGCGGCGACGATGGCGTTCAGCCGGGTCATTTCAGCGACGTGTTCGAACTTCTTCAGCTCGCCGAAGGCGTCGGTCAGGGCGTCACGGGCGCCGGCTTCCTCGGCGTCGAGGGTGACCAGATCGGCCTCGGCGACGCCCTTGCGCGCCTTCCAGCCGTTCATATAGGCGCCCAGAAGCATGTTGGCGGCGGCGTCCGAGCGGGCGCGCTCGCGCTCGATCTCGACCTCGGCGTCCAGCACGGCCAGACGCATCTCGGCGGAGGCGCGGCGCTCGCTGATCTCGGCCAGACGCTTCTGCAGCGTCTCGACCTCATAGTTCGAGATACGGATCAGGGAATGGGCCCAGGCGGTCATAAGCGGTCTCTCCGAATACCGGTGCAGATTACGACTGCACCATCCCCTGGTTCAGGATTGCCTCCAGGCGGGTAAAGGAATCGGTAAGACGCGTGGCGTCGTCCTTGTCCTGGCCCAGAAAAGCTTCCAGCGCGGGGTTCAGGGCGATGGCCCTGTCCGTGATGGGGTCGGCCCCCGCGCGATAGGCGCCGATCTTGATCAGCTCCTCCATCGAGGAATAGGCCGACAAACATTGGCGGGCGCGGCGGTTCAACTCGCGCTCGGGCGGGGTCTGGCATCCGGGCAGGGTCCGGCTGACAGATTTCAGGACGTCGATGGCCGGGAAGCGGCCACGCTCGGCGATCTTGCGGTCCATGACGATGTGCCCGTCGAGGATACCGCGTACGGCGTCGGCGATGGGTTCGTCGTGGTCGCCGCCGTCGACCAGGACGGTGAACAGGGCGGTGATCGGCCCGGCCGTGGTGCCGTCCGGGCGGATCGGCCCGGGCCCGGCCCGCTCCAGCAGCTTGGGCAGTTCGGTGAAGACGGTCGGCGTATAGCCCTTGGTGGTCGGGGGCTCGCCGGCGGCCAGACCGATCTCGCGCTGGGCCATGGCGAAGCGGGTGACGGAGTCCATCAGGCACAGGACCTCAAGGTCCTGATCCCGGAAATACTCGGCGATGGCCAGAGTCATATAGGCCGACTGGCGGCGCTTCAGGGCAGGCTCGTCCGAGGTGGCGACCACGACGACAGCGCGGCGAAGGCCTTCTTCGCCGAGGGTTTCCTCAATGAACTCGCGGACTTCACGGCCCCGTTCGCCGATCAGCCCGACCACGACCACGTCGCAGGTCGCCTGTTTGGCCAGCATGGACAGCAGCACCGACTTGCCGACGCCCGAGCCCGCGAAGATGCCGAGGCGCTGGCCGCGACAGGTGGTGGTGAAGACGTCCATCGAGCGGACGCCGAGGTCCAGACGCTCGCCCACCCGTCCGCGCGAATGGGCCGGTGGCGGCGACGCGCGCAAGGGATAGGGCGCCGGGCCCTGGGGCAGGGGGCCCTTGCCGTCGATCGGATTGCCGAAGGCGTCGATGATGCGGCCGAGCCAGGCGGTCGTCGGCCTGACCGAGGCCTGTTCGCCGATGATGCGGATGTCGGCGCCGGGGGCCACGCCCTCGACCGGACCGAAGGGCATCAGCAGGGCCTTGGAGTCGCGGAAGCCGACGACCTCGGCGGGCAGGGCGGTCGAGCCGCGCCGCACGATCTCGGCCCGGGCCCCGACGGCCAGTCGCGACAGGCCGCCCCGCGCCTCGATCAGCAGACCGCTGACGCCGGCGACCTTTCCGGTCACGACCAGCGGGTCGATGGCTTCGACGGCGGCGACGAGATTGCGCAAATTCACACCCGGGAACAGGCGTTAACGAATGCGGGATCATGGTTAACGAGGGATGAAGTCGGGGCCAGTTCGGTGGGGGCCATCACCTATTTCAGGGCCTCCTCGAATTTCAGGGCCTCCTCGAAGAAGTGCACGACCTCGGCGTTGAGGGTGCGATGGAAGGCGGCGCGGTCGAAGCCGGGGGAGGAGCGGCACAGGTCGGGCAGTTCGGTGGCCATGCCGGGGCTGCAGGGCGGCAGGAAGTCATAGTGCATGGCCCCGTCGACGCGGTGATACTCCGGCCGGGCGCCCAGTCGGTCGCGGATCGGCTCGACATTCCAGGGCGCGGGCAGGATTTCATCTTCCGCCGCCTGCCATAGCTGGACCGGGATATGGACCGAGGCGAGGCTGGCGCCGGTGAAGGAGAAGCCGAGCGCCGGGGCAGCGATGACGGCGGCCTTGATCCGGTCGTCGCGCGCCTCAGGCCGCCAGTTCGAAATATCGATCCCCTGTCGGGCCAGCAGGCGACAGGCGAAGAAGTCCGGATGGGTGAGGCAGTGGTCCCGGATGGCGACGGCGTCCGACACCCCGCCGATGGCCGAGGTCACGGTGAAGCCGCCGGCCGAGAAGCCGAAGGCGCCGATGTGGTCCGGATCGACGGCGACCGGTCCGGACCAGTCGCGGATCATATAGTCGATCAGCCGGCTGAGCTGGGGCGCGCGCATGGTCAGTTGGGTCGAGCGACTGAGGTCGCGGAAATTGTCGCCCGGATGGGTCAGGGCCGCGACGAGAAAGCCGGCGTCGGCGAGGGCGCGGGCCGTATCGGGATGGCCGCGGTACCAGCCGCCGTTGCCGTGGGAGATGACAATCAGCGGGACCGGCTTTCCGTCGGCGGGAGTGGCGGGCAGCCAGACTCCGGCCTCGATGGGGCCGTCGGCGCCGCCGGGAAAGGTGAAGGACTGGTCGGGGATGAGCCGGTCAGTCTGGGCGTGAGCCGAGAGAGGCAGGCCGGCGATCACGGCCAGAAGGATGAAGGCGAACAGGAGGAAGCCGGCGAGGCAGGCGATCCGGCTTCGGGGCGAGGGGGCGGGTTGAGGCATGGTCGGTTCCGGGGTTGAGGGCGTCTCCTGTTCCGGTGTCCGGCGATGGCTCGCCACTGCGGTTTCGCCAATGGGCGAACGGGTGCGTCGTTCGGCGAACGGTTCCGTCGGTTGAGAGCGCGGCTATAAGGGTCGGGATGACGCGACCCACGCCAGAAGTATTGAACACGACGCGCGCCTGGGCCGTCGATCTGGCGGCCTGCGCGGCGACCGGCGTGGTGCTGGGCGTCGTCGGGCCGTTCGGCAGCTTCTTCAACGACGTCCTGCCGGTGCGGATCGTCTACTGGACCCTGGTCTTCGTGATGAGCGGCGTGGTGTTCGGGGCCGCGATCCGCTGGCTCTGGCCCCATGCACGCCGCGTCCGGCTGCCGCTGTGGCTCTGGTTGCCGGTGCTGGTCGCCGTGGGCAGTCTGCCGCTGACGGTCGCCAGCCGACTGATCGCCATGGGGTTCTGGCCCGGCATCCGTCACGCCGTGGGCTGGGTCGAATGGTACGGGCAGTCGGTGCTGATCGGCCTGATCTATGTCGGTCTCTATGCGGTGCTGCGGATGCGGACGGCGGCGCCTGAAGCTGCGGAAGTGAAGGGCGAGCCGGTCATCCTGCGGCGGTTGCCGGGGCGGTTGGGCCGAGACCTGATCGGGCTTCAGATGGAGGACCACTATGTCCGGCTGCACACCGCTGAGGGCTCGATGCTGGTCCTGATGCCGCTGGGCAAGGCCATGGCCGAGGTCGGCGATATCGAAGGGATGCAGGTGCACCGCTCGTGGTGGGTGGCGCGACGGGCGGTCGAGGGCGTGATCGAGGACGGCCGCAATCTGCGTCTGAAGCTGAAGACCGGTCTGGAGGCGCCGGTGTCGCGCGCCCATGTCGCGCGGCTGAAGGCGGCGGGCTGGCTACCGGATCGGGACTGACGCCTCACGAAATCTCGCATGGCGGCCATCAGAAATCGCTTAGCCGCGCCTTGCGATCGGCGTATGCGGCCTATCTGAAGACGACCTCGAACGACGGAGACGCCCCATGTCCGCCTACGACGCCAGCCGCCACGCCACGAAAGGCCGGGGCAAGATCTACGACTCGATCATCGACACCATCGGCGACACCCCCCTGGTGCGCCTGCCGCGCCTGTCGGCGGAGTACGGGGCCAAGGCGACGGTCCTGGCCAAGCTGGAGTTCTTCAACCCGATCGCCTCGGTCAAGGACCGCATCGGCGTGGCCATGGTCGAGGCGCTGGAAGCAGCCGGAAAGATCACCGCCGACACTGTCCTGATCGAACCGACCAGCGGCAACACCGGCATCGCGCTCGCCTTCGTCGCGGCCGCCAAGGGTTACAAGCTGATCCTGGTCATGCCCGAGAGCATGTCGATCGAGCGCCGCAAGATGCTGGCCCTGCTGGGCGCCCAGCTGGAGCTGACCCCGGCCGAGAAGGGGATGAAGGGCGCCATCGCCCGGTCGCAGGAGCTGCTGGCCTCGACCCCTAACTCGGTCAGCCCCGCGCAATTCGACAACCTGGCCAATCCGGCCATCCACCGCGTGACCACCGCGGAAGAGATCTGGAACGACACGGCCGGGGCGGTCGACATCGTCATCGCCGGCGTCGGCACCGGCGGCACCATCACCGGCGTCGGCCAGGCCCTGAAGGCCAAGAAGCCGTCGGTGAAGATGGTGGCGGTCGAGCCGACGGCCTCTCCGGTCCTGTCGGGCGGCGAGCCGGGCCCGCACAAGATCCAGGGCATCGGCGCCGGCTTCATTCCGGCCATCGTCGACCGCTCGGTGATCGACGACGTCGAACAGGTCTCCAACGAGGACAGCTTCGACATGGCCCGCAAGGTCGCCCGTGTCGAAGGCGTGCCGGTGGGCATCAGTTCGGGCGCCGCCCTGACCGCCGCCTTCCGCCTGGCGGCGAAGGACGAGAACGCGGGCAAGACCATCGTGGCCATCATCCCCAGCTTCGCCGAACGCTATCTGTCGACGGCCCTGTTCGAAGGTCTCTGATCGGGAGCTTTGACAGGCGTCATCAGCGGTTAACCGGCGCGGCCTAGGGTCCTTCGACCATGTCCGATCCTGCGGTCATTCCTGAAGGCGAAGCGCCGCAGCCCGCGGTCCGGGCCCGGCACGCCCTGCTCAAGCGGCTGGCTGACGTCGTCTCCCTGCCCGCCAGCCGGATCAATGCCTTCGAGCGCGCGGTGACCGGCGACCTGCTGGTCGAGATGCTGAGGCTGGCCGAGCCACGCGAGCGCAAGCGCGTCGCCGAACGGCTGGCCCCGCTGTCGGAACTGCCCAACAGCCTGGCGCGGATGCTGCTGCGCGACGACCCGGCCATCGCCGGCCTGCTGATCGAACAGTGCGCCTCCCTGACCGACGCCGATCTGGTGGCCTGCGCCCGCGACGCCGGGCCCGAGCACCGCTTCCTGATCGCCAGCCGTCGTGGCCTGTCCGAGGTCGTCGCCGAGACCCTGGTCGGGTTCGAGGAAACGGCGGTGATCGAGGCCCTGCTGCGCAATACGACCGCGCGGATTTCACAGGGGGCGGTAGAGAGCATCGTCAGCCTGAGTCGCCAAACGCCGGGTCTGTGCGCCCATCTGCTGCGTCGGAGCGAACTGAGGCCTTCGGGGGCCTATGTGATGTTCTGGTGGAGCAGTCCCGAGGACCGCAAGACCATCCTCCAGCGCTTCGCCGTCTCGCGCGAGGTCATGCAGGAGGTCGTCGAGGACGTCTTCGCCATGGCCGCCGAAGAGGGCTGGGCCGACCCCGTGTCACGCAAGGCCCTGCAGTTCATCGAGCGCCGCCAGCGCAACCGCGCCGCCATCGCCAAGTCGCCCTATGACAGTCTGGAGCATGCCGTCGCCGTGGCGGGGCAGGGTGGGCTGACGCGCGAACTCGCCTCGGAAATCGCGTATCTGGCCGGGATCAAGCCGCTGACCGGGGCCAAGATCCTGGGCGACACGGGCGGCGAGCCCCTGGCCATCCTGTGCAAGGCGACGGGTCTGAGCCGGGTCGACCTGCTGAATCTGTGGCGTTCGATGCGTCGGCCAGAGACGACGGCCGATGGGGCGGCTGATCCGGTGTGGGACCGTGTCTGCATCACCTTCGAGATGCTGGCGGTCGACCGTGCCCAGACGGTTTTGCGTTACTGGAACTGGTCGCTGTCCTCTGCCCTGACGCCCGCACTGCTCAAGGCCATACGTGAGGGTGAGAATGAAGCCCTGGACGAATATTCAGCGCCTGAACGCGCGGCGATGATGGCCCTGGCGGAAAACTTCGGCCGATAGTGTGAACTCCCCGTTTCTCGGACGAAACACAGAAAACGGGCGAGGCGGCGTCCAGAAATCGACATCCATTGCTTTCCCGAACGAACGTCAGTATTGGCGGAATCACGATTGTGATGGCGATGTCAGTCGTCAATGGGGTTTAGCCAAGTGGAAACGACGAATATGGACGACAAGAGCGAACTTCTGGAGATGACGGCGGACATCGTGTCGGCCTATGTCGGCAACAACAGCGTCGCGGCGAACGACCTGCCCGCGCTGATCGCCAATATTCACGCCGCCCTGTCGACAGTCTCCACCGGTGTCGTCGAAGTCGAGCCCGAGCCCAAGGAACCGGCGGTTCCGGTCCGCAAGTCGATCAGCCCCGACTTCCTGATCTGCCTGGAAGACGGCCGCAAGTTCAAGTCGCTGAAGCGCCACCTGCGCACCAAGTACGACATGAGCCCCGAAGAATATCGCGCCAAGTGGAACCTGCCCAAGGACTATCCGATGGTCGCCCCGAACTACGCCAAGGCGCGTTCGGACCTGGCCAAGCAGATGGGCCTGGGCCAGGGCGGCCGGAAGCCAGCCCGCGCGACCCGCGGCAAGAAGTAGTTCGCCGAACTTATCGGTTGAAGCGCCCGCTTCCGAAAGGAGGCGGGCGTTTTCGTCTGCAGATCAGGCCGCCTGAACGCCGCGGCGCATGCGCCAGAAGCGCAGGGTGCGGCTGGCCTGTTCGCGGGTCAGGTCAGCGTAGAGGCGGGCATAGCCGTGCGCCTTGGCCATGGCCTCGCCGTCGTCGTTAAGAATGACCACGGCGAAGGTCAGGAACAGGGCGCGATCCAGATCGGCGGCGCGGCAGATGACGGCCAGGGCGTCCAGTTCGCGGCGCTCGATGATCTGGCGCGCGGTGTGGAAGTCGACGTCCGCCAGCTGGGCGAGGGAGATCAGGAAGGGCGTGCGCGAGCCCGAACGCAGGAAGCGCGCCAGCATCTGGGGCGATAGCTGGTTGGCGGCGGCCAGTTCCTGAACATAGGCCAGGCTTTCGGCATAGTCGGCCGGGAAGACGCCGTCCTCGGTGGCGACGCGGGCCCGGCCGGCGGTCAGGGCGGCCTCGAGCAGGACCGGGTCCATCGAGGCGTTGGTCTCGAGGATGTGCTGGCGCAGCCGGGCCTCGACGACGAAATACATCTCGTTGAGCAGGTCGGCGGGCAGGGCGCTGCGTTCGACGGTCGCGGCGTGCAGCGCCGGATTGACCTTGGCGCGCTCGACGGCGGTTTCGGAGGCCGTGCGCGACAGGCGGGCGCCGTCGTTGCGCAGCAGGGCGCCCAGGGTTTCGTCGTCGCCGCGCTCGACGATGACTTCGGAGACGGCCTCGGACACTTCCGGACGGCTGGAGACGGCGCGCAGATGCTCCTGGCCGTGGACACGCACGACGCCGAGCAGATCGGCTTCGGTCAGGACGGTCGAGGCGCGCAGGACGGCGTCGGCGACCTCGGCCTCGTCATTGGCCAGGCGCCGGACGAGGGCGCGAGGGGCGTCGGCGCGGGCCGAGAAGCGGTTGGACAGCTCCTTGCGAACCGCGATCTCCATGTCGGCGGACAGGTCGGACAGGACCGAGCCGTAGAGTTCGTCTTCCTTGGCGGTGCGCAGGGTCGAGCCGAAGAAGTGGTCGGTCAGCTCGCGCAGCAGGGCGCGGCGGCTGTCGCTGGAGGGCTCCTGGGCCAGGGCGATCAGCGCGGGAAGGCGCGATCCCGTCAGGGCGATCTCATCGGCCGCGGAGAGGGGGGCGGCGACGTCACTCATGGCAGATTGGGATCCTGATTGGGCACGACGACCTGGGCCTGGCCGTTGACGGTGCGGGTGCGCACCGGCGCCGCAGGCGGCTCGGCGAGATCGATGGGGGCGTTGTCGAGGTAGACGGATTCGGGGATGGCGATCGGGTCCGGCTGACGGCCCACGGCGCGCTGGACCGAATAGTAGCGGACACCTTCACGCGGCGGCTCAGCGCCGGCGTAGGCCTGGCCGCCCGTCGTCCGACCCGCGACCGGCTGGGTCAGGACCGGCGACTGGACCTCGCCCTGGGCGTTGGCCTGGGTGGAGGCGGTCTGCGCCTGCGGCTGGGTCTGGGCCTGCGGCTGCTGCATGCGGAAGATCGGCGCGTCGCGTCGCGGTGCCATGGGGTCATAGCCGGGCGCAGCGTCGGCGCGTTGCTGGAGCTGCGGCTGCTGTGGTGCCTGATCGTCGGCGGGCGCCTGCGTATGGACGACCTGCTGCTGCGGCTGCGGCTGCGGCATGGCGCGGACCTGGGCCTCGTACTGGGCCTGGGCCTCGGATTGGTACCAGGCTTGGTACTGAGACTGGATTTGCGCCTGATAGGCGGCCTCGGCGCGGGCCTGTTCGGCGGGATCGACCTGGGGCGCCTGGGGGGCGGAATAGACGGGGATCGGGCCGCGAGGGGCAGCCTCCTGCGGCGCGGGAGCCAGTGCGAGCGGGACGGGGGCGGGAGCCGGCGTGCGGCCGGAGCCGGTCCAGGCGGAGGCGGGGGTCAGGCCGGCGCCGGAGCCGACACCGTAGCGCGAGGGACGGGCCGAGGCGTTCTGAATGCCGGGGTAGCGGGCGCCGTTGGCGGCCAGCGGCGTGGGCGGTCCGGCGGCGTTGGAGCGGCGCAGGCTGTCACCGGAGGTCGTGGCGGGGGCGTCGGGCTTGCCGGCCCAGGTCAGGTAGCGCAGGCCCATAACCTCGCCGGGACGCGCCTGCTGGGCGAGTGAGGGGGAGGCGGCGAAGAGGCAGGCGCCGACGGCGAGCACCGGCGCGAGCATGTTTCGCTCAAACACGGGCAGGACGTTGGAACGGTTGCGCAAATCGGACTCCCCGCGTTCGCACGGAACGTCCGATCAAGGTATCCGAAGGCGCATTAACCCGGGGCTAACGGCCCGAACGCTGTTTCAGGATTTCACGGCTCCCGGCGGCGACCGCCAGATTGAGCAGCAGGCCGAGGGCGGCGAGCCAGACCAGGGCAGCCAGAAGTTCGGGCGTCCGGAGACGGTTTCCGGCCTCGAGCAGGCGCCAGGCCAGACCTTGCGTCTGGCCGGTGCCCGAGACGAATTCTGCCACGACCGCGCCGATCACCGCCAGGCCGGAGGCGACGCGCAGGCCTTCGAGCGCGAAGGGCAGGGCGGTCGGAAGGCGCAGCCGGACCAGCCGCTGGATCCGGTTCGCGCCATAGAGGTCGAACAGGCGCTCCAGATCCGCGTCGGCCGACTGGAGCCCGGTCAGGACGCCCGAGAAGACGGGGAAGAAGGCGGCGGCGGCGGCGAGGGCAATGACCGCGAACTCGGCATTGTCGAGCCCGGCCCAGATAACCACCAAGGGGGCGATGGCGACGATGGGGGTGACCTGAAGCGCCACCGCCAGGGGGCGGACGGCGCGTTCGGCGATCGGGCTCAGGGAAACCGCGACGGCGAGGCCGCCACCGATGATCGAAGCCGCGATCAGGGCCTGGATCGCCATGCGGAAGGTCTGGAAGGCGGAGGAGGCCAGGACGGGCGCCCGTTCGACCAGGGCGACGGCGACGGCGCTGGGCGGCGGCAGGAAGTAGATGGGGACGTGCAGCAGCCGGCAGGCGGCCTCCCACAGGCCCAGCAGAAGGGTGAGGAGGAGCAGGGGGGCGAGGCGGTGGGCGAAGCCGGTCATGCGACCGGGGCCATGGCTGAGGCGAGAGCCAAGGCCCCGGCGACGGCTTCGACCGTCTGGCGGTAGGCAGGATCGGCGCGCCAATGCGGCGGGCGGGGGATCGGGCCCGGTGTCGGGATGGCGGCCCCGGGACGGCCGGTAGCGGCGTCGAGGACGATGACGCGCTGGGCCAGATAGACGGCCTCCTCCACATCATGGGTGACGAAGACGATGGCGGGGCGGGTCTCGGACCACAGACGGTGCAGGTCTTCGACGAGACCGCGGCGGGTGATGGAATCGAGGGCGGCGAACGGCTCGTCGAGCAGCAGGAGGTCGGGCCGGGTGACCATGGCGCGGGCGAGGGAGACCCGCATGGCCATGCCGCCGGACAGCTGGAACGGCCGGGCCTTCAGACGATCGCCGAGGCCGACGGCCGCAAGGGCGTCAGCGGCGCGCGCCTGGGCCTCCGGGCGGGCAATGCCGGTCAGTTCGAGGGGAAGGGCGACATTGGTCCGGGCGTCGGCCCAGGGCATCAGGGTCGGGCTCTGGAAGACGAAGCCGGTTCCCCCGGGCGTGATCTGGCGGACGACGGCGCCGTCATGAGGCCGTTCGAGATCGGCGAGCAGGCGGAGGATGGTGGACTTGCCGGCGCCGGACGCGCCGACAAGGGCGACGATCTCGCCCGCGGCGACGGTCAGGTCGATGGGGCCGATAGGGCTCCGGTCGGGGTAGGCGACCGTGACGCCGGAAAGGCTGGCCGCGAGTCCGTCAGCCACGGCCGGGCAGGTAGCTGTCCGTGAAGGCGTTGCGCCAGTTCAGGTTCTGCGGATAGACGCCGGAGCCCGAGGTTGTGTCGAAGAAGGCCTGCCAGCGCTCGACGGTCATCGTGCCCAGACCGTAAAGGGCCGCGTCGCCGCCCTCGACGATGGAGTTGGCGTTCAGGGCCTCGCGCGCCTGGGCCAGGACCGCGTCAGTCATGTCCGGATTGTCGCGCTTGATCAGGGCGTTGGCCTCTTTGGGGTCGCCGTTCATATAGTCGCGCCAGCCCTCGGCCGAGGCGGCGATGAAGCTGCGCAGGGCGGCGGCGTTGTCACGCGCGAAGCCGTTCGGCGACAGGACCATGGCGGCGTAGGAGGGATAGCCCTCGTCGGCCAGGAGGAAGACCTTGGGCTTGAAGCCGCCGACCTTCTCGATCGTATAGGGCTCGGACGTCAGATAACCCTGCTGCACCGCCCGCTCGTCGGCGAGGAAGGGGGCGGGGTTGAAGGTGTATTTGCGGACCTGATCGTCGGTGAAGCCGTATTTGGCCTTCAGCCAGACCCAGAAGGCGGAGATCGAGGCGTCGGCCAGAAGGAAGGGACGATCCTTCAGATCGGCGATGCTCTTAAGGTCCGGATCGGGGTGGGCGATGAGGACCTGGGGGTCCTTCTGGAAGAAGGCGGCGACGGCCTTCACCGGCGCGTCCTCCGCGACCAGGTTGAAGGGGATGAAGGAGTTGGAGCCCATGCCCAGCTCGACGGCGCCCGAGGCCAGCAACTGGGGCACGTTCACGCCTGGTCCGCCCTGGACGATCTGGACGTTGAGATTGCGCTTCGCATAGAGGCCCGTCGCCAGGGCCTGGTAGAAGCCGCCGTGTTCGGCCTGGGCGCGCCAGTCGGTGGCGAAGCGGATGCGGACGCGGCCCTGGTCGTCGACCGGCGCCTCGGAGCGGAAGCAGGAGGCGAGGCCGGTCAGGGTCGTGGCCACGGCTGCGAGCGCACCGCCTGCAAGGACGATGCGTCGGCTGGCGATGACAGGTCGATTCTGGTCCCGCGACATGGGACGCAAGCTAGTGTGCGGCGGCGGCGAAGGAAAGGCGAACGAAGGTGCGGTTCGAAGCCGGGGCCCGGAATTGAGCGAGGGGACGAGCGCACCGGCGAACCGACACTCTCGTCCCCTCGCCAAGTCCGGGTTGGACTTGGCCAATGAGGTTCAGGGCCCTGGCTTCAGCACCCGCGAGGCAAGCCCCGGAGATGGTCCGCTGTATCCTGTCGGCTCCTGTCCGATGCCGGTCCGTCGAGGATTGCGTCCCCGCCGTCGTTCATCGATCCCGATCCGGTTCCCTTGCCGGGCCTTCCCGCCGAAGCGGTTCCGCCCTTCAGAGCCTGAATCCTGCCGTCCCGTCTCGCTTCGTCGCCCGAGGGCGCCAGTGGAAGACCGTCTGGTCAGAGAGCCGGACCGACCCGCTTGAGCCCCGGTTCTCACCGGATTTCCGCGCCGCCGTGTCCCTCGGCCTGTTGACGTTCGCGCCAAATCCGTTAGGCGGCAAGCGTCCGAATTTCCCCGTCTGTGCAAAGGCTTATGCCGAGCGGTGGACAAGGCTGTGTATATCTGTGGGCGGATTAAAATTCACCATAGATATCAGCGCTATGGATTTTCCACAGAAACGGGTTCGAGTGCGGCGGTTTCGTCGATCCAGCGCCGCATGAAGGCCTGGGCGAGGGCTGCGGTGGGGGCGCCGAAGTGCTGGAAGCCGTGCGGAGCGGTCGGGACTTCGAGCAGATCGACGGCGGCGTGACGCCCCCAAGCTTCGGCCATCAGAAGACTGTCGTCGCGGAACGGATCGAGCTCGCCGGTCACGAACAGGGCAGGCGGCAGGCCGGTGAGATCTGCATGGAGTGGAGACAGGTCCGGAGCCCGCCGGCCGGCCTCGTCGAGACCGGGCGTCAGACGGGCGAGATCGCGGGGTAGATTAGGGCCGTCGAAGAGCAGGGTCTCGGACCCCGCCGCATGGACCGCCGGCGTCCCGGACAGGTCGAACACGCCCTGAACGAAGATGCAGGGCGGTAGACGCGCCTCGCCTTCGTCACGCAACCTCAGCAGCGCAAGGGCGGCCAGATGGGCTCCGGCGGACTCGCCCATCAGGAAGAGCTGGTCGACACCGAAACGGTCGCGGCCTTCGTGCAGCGCCCAGCGCAGGGCCGTAGCGCAGTCTTCGACAGCGTCGGGCATCCAGATCTGCCGAACATCATCGAGGAGACGGTAGTCGACGGAGGCGACCGCGAAACCGGCCTCCGCGAAGTGACCGGTCAGGCGGTCGTTGAGGGCGGCGCTACCCACCACCCAGCCGCCGCCATGGAAATCGAGCAGGAGGGCGCGAGGCTGGAGCGAGGGTTCGAGCATGCGGACCCGGACCGGATGCCTGGCGTCCAGGCTGACGGCGGAGACGCGCACGCCGCGACGCTTGAGAACCATGGCTCCGACGCGACCGAGAGCCGGAGCAGCAATCGGCATCAGCCGTTGTCCCAGCCGCAACCGCCAGCCGTCAGGCTTGAGACGCGGGGCGACGGCCATCGTGGCGTTGACGCGGCGGGCCGCCTTTTCCTGGGCGGGCGTCAGCGGCAGGGTATGGAGCGTCAGGGACATGGGCAACCCTAGACCATCAGCTCAGGGTCGCCATGGGGTGTGTCAGCCCGCCAACGCCTCGCGCTTCTCCTCGAGCGCCAGCCATTCTTCTTCGGCGTCGGAGAGCTTCTGCTGGGCGGCCTCGAGCGCCTTCATCGTGGAGGCGAAGCCGGCGGGGTCGCGGGAGTAGAAGTTGACGTCGTCGAGCCGGGCCTGATGGGCCTTGATGGTGTCGGGCAGCTCATGGATCAGGGCATCCAGTTCCTTGAGACGGTGGGTGTCCTTGAAGGACATCTTGCCCTTGGCGGCGGGGGCGGGTTTCGCCGGGGCCGGAGCGGGAGCTGGGGCAGGCGCGGCGGGCGACCCGGTCCGGCCTTCCGCGATCTGCTTCAGAAAGTCCGGGTTCTGGCTGATGAAGTCGGTCCAGCCGCCGGGGGTTTCGACGATGTCGCCGCGGCCGTTCATGCCGATGGTCGAGGTGGCCAGGCGGTCGACGAAGTCGCGGTCGTGGCTGACCAGGATCAGGGTGCCGTCATACTGCTCGAGCAGCTCCTCGAGCTTGTCGAGGGTGTCCATGTCGAGGTCGTTGGTCGGTTCGTCGAGGACCAGCATGTTTGCGGGCTTGGCGAGAGCCAGGGCCAGCAGCAGGCGGTTACGCTCGCCGCCCGACAGGGTCGAGATCGGCTGGCGCAGCTGGGCGTCGGTGAACAGGAAGTCCTTGGCGTAGGCGGCGACGTGTTTGGAAATCCCGCGCACGATGATGGAGTCGCCGCCGCCGGGCGTCAGGGCGTCCCACAGGGTCATGTCGGACTTCAGGCCCTCACGCGACTGGTCGAGGTAGACGGTCTCAAGGCTGGCGCCGAGCTTGACCGTGCCCGCCGTCGGTTCCAGCTCGCCGAGCATGATCTTGACCAGGGTGGTCTTGCCGGCGCCGTTGGGGCCGACGATGGCCAAGCGGTCGCCACGGATGATGCGGCTGGTGAAGGGCTTGATGACGACACGGTCGCCGAAGGATTTGGTGACGCCCTTGAGGTCGGCGACCAGCTTGCCGGACGTGCCGCCGGAATCGACGCCGAGCTGCATCTCGCGCGGCCGGTCGCGGGCCTGTTCGGCGCGTTCGGCGCGCAGGGCCTCCAGAGACCGGGCGCGGCCCTCGTTGCGGCTGCGGCGGGCGGTGATGGAGCTGTAGAAGGTCGCGGTCTCGCGCTCGATGGTCTTGGTCAGCTTCTGGAAGGCGATGGCCTCTTCTTCCTGAACCTTGGTGGCCCACTCGTCGAAGGCGTCGAAGCCCTTGTTCAGGGTGCGGACCTGGCGGTTGTCGAGCCAGTGGCAAGACTGGGTGACGCGGTTCAGGAAGGCGCGATCGTGGGAGACGATCAGGGCGGCGCAGCGGGCGGCGATGATTTCCTTTTCGAGGAGCTCGATCGCCAGGATGTCCATGTGGTTGGTGGGCTCGTCCAGCAGGAGCAGGTCGGGCTCCTCGGCGAAGGCCTTGGCCAGGGCGGCGCGGCGGGTTTCGCCGCCGGACAGGCCCTTGGTTGATTTGTTCGGGTCCATGCCAAAGGTTTCGAGCCAAGCCTCGGCGGTCCAGTGTTCGGCGTCGTTGGAGGTGGCGTAGTCCAGCAGGGTGTCGCCGGCGATCAGCGGTTCCTGCGGCACATAGGCGAATTTGACGGCGCCCTGGACCGAGCGGGTGCCGGAATCCGGCTCGATCAGGCCCATGACCACCTTCATCAGGGTCGACTTGCCGGCCCCGTTGCGGCCGACGAGGCAGGACCGGGTGCGGGGTTCGATGGCGAGGTTGACCCCGTCGAAGAGCGGCCGTTGACCGTCCTGCAGACGGACATCGTTGAGCGAAACGAGAGGCGGGCGAGCGGCCATGGGTGCTTTCGGGAGCAGGGAAGGCTATGGGGAGGGCGTGGATGTAGAGCGTACCGACCCGGCAACCAAGCCCTTCTGGCAGACCAAGCGTCTGGAGCAGATGACCCGCGAGGAGTGGGAGAGCCTGTGCGACGGCTGTGGACTGTGCTGCCTGATCCGTTTCGAGGACGAGGATTCCGGCGAGGTCTTCGCGACCAAGGTGCATTGCAAGCTGTTCGACAGCGAGAAATGCACCTGCACCGACTATGCGAACCGCAAGGCGCAGGTGCCGGACTGCATCAAGCTGACGCCATGGAATATCGACGCCCTGCAGTGGATGCCGAGGTCCTGCGCCTATCGCCGGATCAATGAGGGGCGGGGGCTGGCCAACTGGCATCCGCTGGTCTCGGGCGATCCCGAGAGCGTGCACGAGGCCGGGGTGTCGGTGCGCGGGCAGACGATTTCGGAACTGGATCTTGCCGACCCCGAGGACGCCGTGGAGCTGGCGGCGCCCGAGTGGGACGTCGAGCGCGGCGTCTGAGACCGGCCATACGGGCGCCCGATCCGGCGAATGCGCGGCGTGACCTGGACCCGGGACGCGGCGGGCAGTCATCCCGCGGTGGCCCAGTACCGAACGCTGGCGGCGGAGTGTCGAGCGATCCTGGGGCCGGACGCCGAACTGTCCTATGCTGCCGACTGGTCGGAGTATTTCGGTTTTCAGCCGCCGTCAGGCGATGTGGTGTTTCACCTCGATCCGCTTTGGGCCGACCCAGCGGTCAGCCATGTCGGGATCGACTGGTATCCACCGTTGGGAGATTGGCGGGACGGCGACGGCGGCGTGGATGCAATCGTTTGGAATGGGCCTGACGACCCCTCTTACGTGGAGGCTCAGGTCGCGGGTGGCGAGGGCTTCGACTGGTTCTACGCCGACGATGGCGACCGCGAAGATCAGAACAGGACGCCGATCGCCGACGCCGCCCACGGTGAAGACTGGGTGTTCCGGCCCAAGGATCTGGTCGGCTGGTGGTCTCACGCGCATCACAACCGGATCGGCGGTGTGCGGTCGGCCTCGTCGACCGCCTGGGTTCCGGGGATGAAGCCGATCCGGTTGACGGAGTTCGGCTGCGCGGCCGTGGACCGGGGCTGCAATGCGCCAAACCTGTTTCAGGACCCCAAGAGCGCGGAAAGCGCCCTGCCGCCGTGCTCGACCGGCGCGCGCGACGACCGGATGCAGCGACAGGCTCTGGAGGCGGTGCTGAAGCATTTCGCTGAGCCTGCGAACAACCCGGTATCGGTCGTCTACGGCGGGCCGATGCTGGGCGGAGCGGACGCCTGGTGCTGGGACGCGCGCCCGTGGCCTGCTTTTCCGGCGCGGAGTGATGTCTGGGCTGACGGGGGTGGCTGGCGGACCGGACATTGGCTGAACGGGCGGCTGACCGGCGCCGGAGAGGATATGCTGGCGGCGATCCTTCGGCGCGGCGGGCTCACGGATGAGGGATTTCAGATAGACACGGTCCGCGCCGCCGTTCAGGGCTATGTGATCGATCGGCCGATGCGGACGCGTGACGCGTTGGAACCTCTTCTGAAGGCCTTCGACATGGCGGCGGCCGAGCAGGGCGGGGGAATCGTTCTGACTGGAAGCCGGCTGGCGACGGCGGTTCTGGCGCCAGACGATCTGGCTCTGCCGGATGAGGGCGTGTCGATGATCCGCAAGCGGGTAGCGGAGCCGACGCCTTCGACGGCGCGGGTGCGTTTCATCGACGAGGGCGCCGACTATCAGACCGGGGCGGTGACCATCAGGTCCGGGGCGGGAGCGGGTGCGGACGGTGGGGCTGTGGACCTGATCCTGCCCGCTGTTTGCGGCGCCGCGTTGGCGAGCGGGATGGCGAGACGGGCGCTCAGCAGCGCTGAGGCGGATCGGTTGGTCATCGCAGCCGGGCCACTGGATGTTCTGACTCTGGAGGCAGGCGATGTGATCGCCTGGGCGAACGAGGAGGGTCGCTGGCGGATCGAAAGCCTGAATCTGGACGAAACCCCGACATTGACCCTGGCCAGGGTTATGGACGGCGACCCGACCGACGCCGCGGAGATCTGGCGCCCGGGGGATGCGCCGACGGTTTTCGGAGAGCCGTTTTTCGCCGTGCTCGATCTGCCGCCTTTGCCGGGCGCGGAAGCCGATGAACGACCGGTTCTGGCGGCCGCGGCCAATCCTTGGCGGGCCATGCGTGTCTTCGCCGGTCCCGGGGGGGGAAGCTTGACCTCGCGAGGCGAGACGCGAGCACCCGCTCGGCTCGGACTTTTGACGCAGGCGCTGACCGCGGGGGTCACCGGGCGCTGGGACGAGGCCAACTCGATCGTGGTCGCGGTCGAGGGCGCGGCGCCGGCAAGCCTGGGACAGTCGGCGGTGCTGGCCGGCGCCAATGCCGTGGCGATTCAGGCCGGGGACGGCTGGGAGATCCTGCAGTTCAGCTCGGCGCAGTTGGTCGTCGAAAACGTCTGGCGGCTGACGGGGCTCTTGAGGGCGCAGCAGGGTACCGACGCCGAAATGGCTACGGGATCGGCGGCCGGTGCTCTGGTCGTGTTTCTGGACGAAGGGTTGGGGCGCGGCTCGGCGTTGCTCAGCGAGATTGGCCTGCCTCTGATCTGGCGCGCAGGACCGGTCGGCGGCGCTGCGGGCGGTCAGGGTGTTTCAGAGCGGTCGGTGACGCTGCGCGGCGTCTTCCACCGACCGTGGAGCCCGGCCCATCTGCGCATAGACCAAGGTGCGAGTGGCTATGACATACGGTGGATCAGCCGGACCCGGCTGAACGGCGACCTGTGGGACCGCGATCTGGCCGCAGACCCGATGCGATTCAGAATCCGGGTGCTAGACGGGGGCGACGTTGTTCGAATCTGGGAGGTGGAAGGGACGGCGGGGGTCTATGAGACCGGCCATGTGACAGCGGACTTTCCGGCCGGACCCGGCCCGGGTGTACGGATCGGCGTAAGTCAGGCCGGTGAGATTTTCGGATGGGGCAGCGAAGCGGTCACGGGACTTCCGGTCTGAAACCCATTGCTTTGACGCGCCCATGCCTTAACTGACGGCTTTCCCTTTCGGGCGCGGCGCGTGGTGTGTCGGGCCGATCTCGGCGGAGCGGTGCAGACGTGGCGGGCGATCCCTACAAGGAACTTGGCGTTTCCAGGGGCGCGAGCGCGGACGAGATCAAGAAGGCTTTCCGCAAGCTGGCCAAGGAACTGCATCCCGACAAGAACCCCGGCGACAAGGCGGCCGAGGAGCGGTTCAAGAGGATCACGGCCGCCTTCGACCTGTTGGGCGACGCCGAAAAGCGCGCCAAATACGATCAGGGCCAGATCGATGCAGACGGGCGCGAGCAATACGCCGGGTTCGGCGGTGGGCGCGGCGGTAGCGGAGGCGGCTTCTCGGGCTTCGGTGGCTTTTCCGGCGCCGGTGGTCCAGGCGGACGCGCCAGCTTCGACGACATCGATCTGGAAGAGCTGTTCGGACGGTTCGGCGGCGGCGGCGCCAAGGCCGGCGGGCGGTCGCCGTTCAACGGGAAGGGCTCGGACGTCCGAGCGACCCTCGATATCAGTCTGGAAGACTCGATCACGGGCGCGACGCGGCGGATCCAGTTTTCGGATGGCCGCACCCTCGACGTCGCCATTCCCAAGGGGGCGGGCGACGGCCAGACGATCCGGCTTAAGGGGCAGGGCGCGCCCGGTCGCGGCGGTCCGGCGGGCGACGCCTTGATCGAGCTGAAGATCTCCGCGCATCCCGTGTTCAAGGTCGAGGGGGCGGATCTGACGATGGACCAGCCGGTGTTGTTGTACGATGCGGTCCTGGGCGGAAAGATTCCGGTGCGGACGCCGGAAGGCACGGTCAGCATGACCATTCCCAAGGGCTCGACCTCGGGCAAGGTGCTGCGCCTCAAGGGGCGCGGCGCCTATGCCAACGGCCAGCGCGGCGACCTGCTGGCCAAGCTGATGATCGCCCTGCCGGAAGGCGATGACGAGGCCCTGACCAAACTGGCTCAGAAGCGGCGCGACGAGGGCCCGATGCGGCCGTTCCGGGACTGACCATGACCAAGCCTGCCGTGAAGCCTGCCCGTCCCTGGTTCGGTTCGGGGCCGACCGCGAAACGTCCGGGGTACAGTCTCGGCGCCCTTCCTGCCGATCTGCTGGGGCGCGGGATTCGTGCGCCGGAAGTGGTTGAGCGGTTCGCCCATGGCCTGCGGCTGACCCGGGTCGTGCTGGAGGTCCCGGAAAGCCATGTGATGCTCTACACCCCGGGTTCCGACACCGGCGCGGTCGAGGCGGCGCTGTGGGGCATGCTAGGCGAGCGGCCGGCGCAGGTGGTGGCCTATGAGAATTTCGGCCTGACCTGGCTTGCGGATGTGAAGGCCCATCTGGGGCTTGAGCCCGAGGCGCTGACGGCGCCCTGGGGTGAGCTGCCGGATCTCTCGCAGGTCGATTGGTCGAAGGACGTCGTCTTCCCCTGGAACGGCACGACCTCGGGCGTGCGCGTGCCGGACGGCGACTGGATCGCGGACGATCGCGAGGGGCTGGCGATCTGCGACGCCACCTCGGCGGCCTTTGCCATGCCCCTGCCCTGGGACAAGCTGGATGTAGTGACCTTCTCGTTCCAGAAGGCGCTGGGCGGGGAGGCGGGCATCGGGGTGATGGTGCTGTCGCCGCGTGCGGTGGCGCGGCTGGACGGCTTTACGCCGGATCGGCCGATCCCCAAGGTGCTGCGGATCACCGACAGCAAGGGCTTTGACCGCTCGCTGGCTGATGGGGTGGCGATCAACACCTTCTCCATCCTGACCATCGAGGACTGGATCGACGCGCTGGAATGGGCCGAGGGCGCGGGAGGGTTGGCGGAGCTGATCCGCCGGACCGACGCCAACTATGCGGCGCTGGAGGCCTGGGTCGAGAAGACCGATTGGATCGCCTTCCTGCCGGATCGGCCGGAGATCCGGTCGACCACCTCGGTCTGTTTGAAGTTCACTGATGCGCGCGTCGCCGCCTTGGATGAGACTGCCCAGAAGGCCTTTGTGAATCGGTTCAAGGCCCTGCTGGAAGGCGAGGCGGCGGTGTTCGATATGGAGCCGCACCGCAACGCCCCGCCCGGATTGCGCCTCTGGTGCGGCTGTACGGTCGAAACGGCCGATGTGATCGCTGCGGCGCCATGGCTGGAATGGGCCTTTGAGACGGCCGTCGGCGAGCTTCCCGCAAGATAAAACGTCCCGACCGGGACGACATTCGGCGATTCCCCCGCTATAGGCTGCGCCCGCCCATTCAGGCATCGGTGCGGAGAGACGGTTTTGGCGAATGTTGCGGTAGTCGGCGCCCAATGGGGCGACGAGGGCAAGGGCAAGATCGTCGACTGGCTGTCGAACCGGGCCGACATGGTCGTGCGGTTCCAGGGCGGCCACAATGCCGGCCATACGCTGGTCGTAGACGGCAAGGTCTACAAGCTGGCGCTGCTGCCCTCGGGCGTGGTGCAGGGCAAGCCCTCGATCATCGGCAACGGCGTGGTTGTCGATCCCTGGCATCTGGTCGGTGAGATCGAGAAGATCGAGGCGCAGGGGGTCGCCATCAATCCCGATATCCTGACGGTCGCGGACAACGCCTGCCTGATCCTGCCCATCCATCCGGCGCTGGACGTGGCGCGAGAGGCGGCGGCCAGTGCGCCGGGCGCCAAGATCGGTACGACCGGCCGGGGCATTGGCCCGGCCTATGAGGACAAGGTCGGGCGCCGGGCGATCCGGGTCTGCGATCTGGCCAACGAGGAAGACCTGAAGGTCAAGATCGACCGACTGCGTTCGCACCACGATCCGCTGCGCGCCGGACTGGGCCTGGAGCCTATCGATCCGGAGGCTCTGCTGGCTCAGCTGCTGGAGATCGCACCGAAGATCCTGCCCTATGCCCAGCCCGCCTGGCGCGTGCTGGATCAGGCCCAGCGCGCCGGCAAGCGCGTGCTGTTCGAAGGCGCGCAAGGCGCCTTCCTAGACGTCGATCACGGCACGTATCCCTATGTCACCAGCTCTAACACGGTCGCCGGTCAGGCGGCGGCGGGCTCGGGCATCGGTCCCAAGGGGCCGGGCTATGTGCTGGGGATCGTGAAGGCCTATACGACCCGCGTCGGTGAGGGCCCCTTCGCCTGCGAACTGTTCGACGAGGTGGGCCAGCACCTTGCGACCGTGGGTCGTGAAGTCGGCGTCAATACGGGCCGTGCGCGACGCTGCGGCTGGTTCGACGCCGTACTGGTCCGGCAGTCGGTGGCGATCAACGGCATCGACGGCATCGCCCTGACCAAGCTGGACGTTCTGGACGGGTTGAAGACGCTGAAAATCTGCGTCGGCTACAAGATCGACGAGCAGGTTCTGGACTATCTGCCGTCCAGCCTGAAGGCGCAGGCCGCTGCGGAGCCGGTGTTCGAGGAGCTGGAAGGCTGGAGCGAGAGCACGGCCTCGGCGCGCAGCTTCAAGGACCTGAACGCCAATGCGATCAAATATGTGCGGCGGATCGAGGAACTGATCGGGGCTCCGGTGGCGATCCTGTCGACCAGCCCGGAGCGGGACGACACCATCCTGGTTCGCGACCCCTTCCTGGGCTAGGGGCCGGGTAAGGGCAAAA
The DNA here is from genome assembly GCA_002292165.1 of Brevundimonas sp. UBA986. Classification (GTDB taxonomy): domain Bacteria; phylum Pseudomonadota; class Alphaproteobacteria; order Caulobacterales; family Caulobacteraceae; genus Brevundimonas. The sequence continues at coordinate 14,439 of DBBK01000180.1, read as the reverse complement.
GGCTCGGCCGTTCAACGCGGTCTTAACCGGAAGCGGTTAGGGATAAGGCTCCACCGCGGAGTATTCCCTTGTTTGCTGCCGACGCCAAAACCCTTGCTCGCATCGCGCCGACCATCCACCGGGTGGTGGTGATCGATCCGAATATGGCCTCGGCGCGTCTGCTGATCGACGTGATGAAGAGCCTCGGCTCTCGCGAGGCGGTGCATGAGGTCGATGAGGCGCGGGCCATGGACGCGATCCGCGAGATCGAACCGGGCCTGATTTTCACCGAACGCGCTGGTCCCCGTCTGGACGGCGAGAATTTCACCCGCAAGCTGCGCCGTTCGAACCTGGCGAGCCGCCGGGCGCCGGTAATTATGGTGACCGCGGAGGCGACGGCGAGTTCGATCAAGGGCGCGCGCGACTGCGGAGTTCACGAATTTCTGCGCAAGCCCTTCACCTCGGCGGACCTGTTCCGTCGGGTCGAGAACGTTGCCCTGAAGCCGCGCGACTGGATCGAGGGCGTGGCCTATGTCGGTCCGGACCGTCGGCGCTTCAACTCGGGTGAATACGCCGGACCGCAGAAGCGCAAACAGGACAAGCCCGCGTCAGGCGCCGCTGCGGCCCTGGCGGTCAAGGATCAGGCGCTGCGGATTCTCGCTGCCGCCTTGGCGCAGTTCGACAACGATCCGACCCAGGCCGTTCGGGCGGCGCGCCAACAGGCCGAGACCCTGAAGGTCCTGGCCATCAAGACCGCGGATGCAAAACTGGCGATCGCGGCGGCGGGTCTGGAAGCGCTTCTGGCGGCCGGAATGCCGACCAAGGCGACCCTTGCCCAACCGATCGGCGCCCTGCTGGCCCTTGCGGAGCCCGAGCCGCTGGCCCGGGCTTCCTGAGGGAGCAAGCCAGGCCGGCGCCGGGCCCGCTGTTCAGGCCCTATCGCTCGCCGCGCGGCGGCTCGCTGCCTGAGGGCGGTCAGGAGTCGACGAGGTTCCGTTCCTCGGCGGCGGCGCGCATGGCCTTTTGCAGCTTCTCGAAGGCGCGGACCTCGATCTGGCGCACGCGTTCGCGGCTGACGCCGTACTGGCTGGCCAGCTCTTCCAGGGTCACCGGATCGTCCTTGAGTCGGCGTTCGGTCAGGATATGCTTCTCGCGGTCCGTCAACTCGCCCATGGCTTCCTGAAGCAGGCCCATACGGAGCGACTTCTCTTCGTTGTCGGCGAGGGCGGTTTCCTGCGAAACGGCCGTGTCGTCGGCGAGCCAGTCCTGCCATTCGCTTTCACCATCCACACGCAGCGGGGCGTTCAGCGAGGCGTCGCCGCCGAGGCGGCGGTTCATATTGGTGACCTCTTCCTCGGACACGCCCAGCTTGGTGGCGATGGCCGAGAGGTGTTCCGGATGCAGATCGCCTTCCTCGAAGGCCGAGATCTGGCTCTTCGCCTTGCGCAGGTTGAAGAACAGCTTCTTCTGCGCCGCCGTGGTGCCCATCTTCACGAGCGACCAGCTGCGCAGGATGTATTCCTGGATCGAGGCGCGGATCCACCACATGGCGTAGGTCGCCAGGCGGAAACCCTTGTCCGGATCGAATTTCTTGACGGCCTGCATCAGGCCGACGTTGCCCTCGGAAATGACTTCGCCGATCGGCAGGCCGTAGCCGCGATAACCCATGGCGATCTTGGCCACCAGGCGAAGGTGCGAAGTGACCAGACGGTGGGCGCTCTCGGCGTCCTGGTGTTCAGACCAGCGCTTCGCCAGCATGAACTCCTCGTCCTTGGTCAGCATCGGAAACTTGCGGATTTCCGTGAGATAGCGCGACAGTCCCTGTTCAGGCGACATCACCGCGATCGATTTCAGTGCAGCCATAGTCTGATCCCTCCGACCCGTATCAACGAGCGGGCTCTCCGGTTCCGGCCACCGAATGTGCGCCGGGCCCTCACCCCTCAACCAATCAAGTAGCTACGGGTTTCCGCACATTGTAGGGGCGGATCGTCACACATCAGCGTGACCGTGTTCCTGGCGCCACTTGCACCGGTCGAGAGACCATATAGCGTCGAGTCAGTCCTTAATCAAGACTTACTATTGCGGCGAGGGTCAGAGCGCCGCGAGGAGGGCCTCAAGGGCCACCATATCCGGTGGCGGCGTCGTCTCGAAACGTAGCCTCTGGCCGGTCACCGGATGGACGAAGCCGAGGACAGCGGCGTGGAGCGCCTGCCGCGTCAGGCCGACTTCGGCGACGGCGGCCTTGACCGGCGCGGCGGCGCTGCCCGAGCCGTAGACGGCATCGCCGAGGATCGGCGTACCCTTTGAGGCCAGATGCACGCGAATCTGATGCGTACGGCCAGTGTGAAGGGTGCAGGCGACGCGTGCGGCTTTGGGCGGATCAGTCAGGCGAAGTCCCAGGCCGAATACGCGCTCGACTCTGTAGTCGGTGATTGCTTCCCGTCCGCCCGACTTCAACACCGCCATCTTCTTTCGATCGCCGTGCGACCGGCCGATCTGTGTCTGGATTCGCCCTTCGCGAGGCATCGGCATCCCGCGAGTCAGGGCGATGTAGGTTCGTTCGATGTCGTGGGTCGCGAATAGGGCGGAAAGCCCGGCGTGGGCGCGGTCGGTCTTGGCGGCGACCATGACGCCGGAAGTGTCCTTGTCCAGGCGGTGGACGATACCGGGACGGGCAACGCCGCCGATGCCGGACAGGCTGTCGCCACAGTGGGCCAGAAGGGCGTTGACCAGGGTCCCGGTCTCGCAGCCCGGCGCCGGATGGGCGGCCATGCCGGCGGGCTTGTCGATGACGATCAGGTCGGCGTCCTCATAGAGAACGGTCAGGGGGATGGCCTCGGGCTGGGGCTCTGCCGGGGCGGCGGGGGGCAGGGCGACCGCATAGAGACCGGGTTGGGCCTTGGCCGAGCCGCCGGTCAGGACCTGGCCGTCGCGGCTGACGGCGCCCTCGGCCAGAAGCGCTTGCAGGCGCGCGCGCGACAGGGTCGGGAAGGCTTGCGCCAGCGCCTTGTCCAGCCGCACCCCGGACGCATCGATGCGCGCCTCCAGAACCTCGGTCGGAAGGGGATCGTCCTCGTCAATCAGGTCAGGGGCGGACACCGGGCCTTCCTAGCACGCCGGTGCGCTTGCGGCAGACATAACCTCGCTCAATAGTGACGCTTGGAAGGGGAGGGTCATCCGATGAAGCGGTTTCTGATCGCCGGCGGAATGCTTGCGGGAGCCATGCTGCTGGGCAGTTGCGCGACCATGAGCGAGGACGAGTGCCTGGCCGGAGCGTGGGGTGAGAAGGGCTATTCCGACGGCGCGGCGGGCTATCCGATGTCGCGTCTGACCGACCACGCCGAGGCCTGTGCCAAGTTTCAGGTGACGCCGGATCCTGCGGCCTACAGCTCGGCGCGCGAGGCGGGGCTGAGGACCTATTGCACCTTTGATCGGGGCTGGGCCGAAGGGCGGTCCGGGAACACATACTATAACGTCTGTCGGCCTGAAGAGGAGGCGGCCTTCATGCCGGCCTATCAGGACGGTCTTCGGCTGCATGCGGTCGAAGAGGCGGTTGAAACCGCCACGAGCGCCCTGAACAGCGCCGTGGCCCGGATTCGCGATCGCGAGGACAAGCTCGACGCCAAACAGCGTGAACTGCGCGGCGAAGGCCTGACCGACGAACAGCGGCAGCAGATCCGTGATCGAATCCAGGAGGTTCGCGGTGAAATTCGCGATGCGCGCCGTGATGCCGATGCCGCCAACGCCGCGCTTGAGCAGGCCGAGTGGGACGTTCGCCGGGTGCGGCGCGAGTTGAGTGGTCGCTACCCGGTCTAGAATTGAAAAGGGGCGGCCTTTCAGGCCGCCCCTTGGTCTTGTCAGGCCGCCTTGCCGACCGCGCCGCGGAACGACGGGTCAAGGTCGCCGGAGGCATAGCGCTTGGCCATCTGGGCGGTGGACAGCGGGGTGATCTTGCTGGCCATGCCTTCGCAGCCGAACTGCATGTAGCGCTCCTTGCAGAGCTTCTTCATGGCTTCCTTGGCGGGCTTCAGATAGGCGCGCGGGTCGAACTCGCCGGGCTTTTCGGCCAGGATTTTCCGGATCGCGCCGGTGATGGCCATGCGGTTGTCGGTGTCGATGTTGACCTTGCGCACGCCATGCTTGATGCCGCGCTGGATTTCCTCGACCGGCACGCCCCAGGTCTGGGGCATCTGGCCGCCATAGGCGTTGATCATGTCCTGCAGGTCCTGCGGCACCGAGGACGAGCCATGCATCACCAGGTGGGTGTTGGGTAGGCGGCGGTGGATTTCCTCGATCACGTTCATGGCCAGGACCTCGCCGTCCGGCTTGCGTGTGAACTTGTAGGCGCCGTGCGAGGTGCCCATGGCGATGGCCAGGGCGTCGACCTTGGTGGCGGCGACGAACTCGACCGCCTGATCGGGGTCGGTCAGCAGTTGCGAGTGGTCCAGCTTGCCTTCGAAGCCGTGGCCGTCTTCGGCCTCGCCCATGCCGGTTTCCAGCGAACCCAGAACGCCCAGTTCGCCCTCGACCGAGACGCCGCAGCTATGGGCCATCTCCGTGACGCGGCGGGTGACGTCGACATTGTATTCGTAGCTGGCCGGGGTCTTGGCGTCCTCTTCCAGCGAGCCGTCCATCATCACCGAGGTGAAGCCGTACTGGATCGCGGTGGCGCAGGTCGCCGGGCCGTTGCCGTGGTCCTGGTGCATGCAAACCGGGATGTTCGGATACAGCTCGGCCAGGGCGTCGATCAGCTTGGCCAGGACGATGTCGTTGGCGTAGTTGCGGGCGCCGCGCGAGGCCTGGATGATGACCGGGGCGTTGACCTCATGGGCCGCCTCCATGATCGCCAGACCCTGCTCCATGTTGTTGATATTGTAGGCCGGCAGGCCGTAGTCGTTCTCGGCCGCGTGGTCGAGCAGTTGCCGCAGCGTGATGCGCGCCATTGTGTAGTCCCCTGATGTCAGTCGTTTTATTTTGGCGGGAGAGTAGCGCCGCAGCGCAACAAAGTCACGTCATGTAACAGGGTTTACGCCGCGTCACGCTGACCCAAAGCCCGGCGCTCAGATGCGCAAGGCCTCAACGCCGGGCAGGGGCTTGCCTTCCATCCATTCCAGGAAGGCGCCGCCGGCGGTGGAGACGAACGTGAGGTCGTCGGCCACGCCCGCGTGATTCACGGCCGCGACGGTGTCGCCGCCACCTGCGACAGCGATCAGGGCGCCGGCCGTGGTCTTCGCCGCGACATGTTTGGCGGCGGCGACCGTGGCGGCGTCGAAGGGTGGGACTTCGAACACGCCGAGCGGGCCGTTCCAGATCAGGGTCTTCGAGGCGTCGATGGCGGCGTTCAGCTTCGCCACCGTCTCCGGGCCGGCGTCGAGGATCTTGTCATCGGCCGACAGGGCCTCGCCCGCCTTCACGGTGCGGGCTGCGGCGCCCGGCCTGACCTCGGTGGCAACCACGACATCGACGGGCAGCAGCAGTTCACAGCCGGCCTTTTCGGCATTGGCCATGATCTCGCGCGCCGTGTCGGCCATGTCCTTCTCGGCCAGCGAGCCGCCGATATCCACGCCCTGTGCGAACAGGAAGGTGTTGGCCATGCCGCCGCCGATGGCCAGCTTGTCGAGCTTGCCGACCAGGTTCTTGAGCAGGTCGAGCTTGGTCGAGACCTTCGAGCCCCCCACGATCCCGATCACCGGCTTCTGTGGATTGCCCAGCGCCGCGTCGAGGGCTTCGAGCTCGCGTCGCATCGACTCGCCGGCATAGGCGGGGATGTGGTGGGCGACGCCTTCCGTCGAAGCGTGGGCGCGGTGGGCGGCCGAGAAGGCATCGTTGACATAAAGGTCGGCCAGCTCGGCGAGGCTGGTCGCGAACTCCGCGTCATTGGCCTCTTCCGCCGCGTGGAAGCGGACGTTTTCCAGCAGGACCACGCCGCCGGCGTCCAGACCGGCGATGGCCGCATGGGCCGGGCCGCCGACGCAGTCCTCGGCGAAGTGGATCGGGGCGCCCAGCAGTTCGGCCAGCGGACCCGCCAGCGGCTTCAGGCTCATGGACGGCACGACCTGGCCCTTGGGGCGGTCGAAGTGGGCCAGCAGGGCGACCTTGGCGCCGGCCTCGCGCAGCTTGTTGATCGTCGGCAGGGCGACGCGCAGCCGGGTGTCGTCGGTGACCTTGCCCCCCTCCATCGGCACATTGAAGTCCACGCGGACCAGAGCGGTCTTGCCGGCGAGGTCTTTGGCGTCGTCGAGGGTGCGGAAGGTCATGGGAGGTCTCGTCTAGTGTGAAATGAGTGAGACCTCAGCTCCGGCGTTGGAGCTCACGGTCGCCAAAAATATAAAGAGGATCGTCAGGGCGACAGGAACCGCGAAGTGAACCCATCGCATCGTTCGTGAATGTCGTACGCCCACGAAAACAAGCGCGGCCAGCCAGCCAAAGGCGACGGCATAGCCGCCGAACATCAATGGGGCGAAGGCCCGGTCGGCGAACACGCCCGGCATATTGATGAGCGCCCAGGGCAAACTCAGCAGGGCGGGACCGGTGAGCAGGCTCGCAAGCCACAGAGCGAAAGTGGCGCCCCAAAGTCGATTGGAGCGCCACGCCGTCATCAGAGGAACTTCGCCATCACCAGGGCGGTGTCGGCCATGCGTGAGGCGAAGCCCCACTCATTGTCGTACCAGGTCAGGACGCGGGCCAGCTTGCCGTCGACGACCTGGGTCTGGGGCAGGGCGGCGGTCGACGAGGCGGCGATATGGTTCAGGTCGTGCGAGACCAGCGGCTCGACGGTCGTGGCCAGAACGCCCTTCATCGGACCGTCAGCGGCGGCCTGAAGCGCGGCGTTGATTTCCTCGACCGTGACGTCGCGCGAGGCGACGACCTTCAGATCGACGACCGAGACGTTGGGGGTCGGGACGCGGATCGAGGAGCCGTCCAGCTTGCCCTTCAGCTCCGGCAGGACCAGGCCCAGGGCCTTGGCGGCGCCGGTCGAGGTCGGGATCATCGACAGGGCGGCGGCGCGGGCGCGGTACAGATCCTTGTGCATCGTATCCAGCGTCGGCTGGTCGCCCGTATAGGAGTGGATGGTGGTCATATAGCCGCGCTCGATGCCGAACAGGTCGTGCAGGACCTTGGCGACGGGGGCGAGGGCATTTGTGGTGCACGAGCCGTTCGAGACGATGATGTCGTCGGCGGTCAGGGTCTCGTGGTTGACCTTGTAGACGATGGTCTTGTCGGCGTTGTCGGCGGGGGCCGAGACCAGCACGCGCTTGGCGCCGGCGGTCAGGTGGGCCGAGGCCTTGTCCTTGGAGGTGAAGATCCCCGTGCACTCGAACGCGATGTCGACGTTCAGTTCGGCGTGCGGCAGCTTGGAGGGATCGCGTTCGGCCGTGACCTTGATCTTGCCGGTGCCGACGTCGATCCAGTCCTCGCCCGAGGTCACCGTGCCGGGGAAGCGGCCGTGCACCGAGTCATAGCGGAACAGGTGGGCGTTGGTCTCCACCGGACCCAGGTCGTTGATCGCCACGACCTGGATGTCCGTGCGGCCATGCTCGACGATCGAGCGGAGGACGAGGCGGCCGATGCGGCCGAAGCCGTTGATCCCGACGCGAATCTTCTCGCCCTCGCCGACGGGGGGCGTCGCGACGGCGTTCACGGTCGGGTCCTGGGACGCCCTCGCGACGGTGTGGACGCGGGAGACGGTCCTGCTCGACGCGTCGGGGGTTTTTCGAGGGCGAGCGGAACGGACGCGGTCAGTCGTTTGGTCGGCGACGAAATCTCGGGGGAACGGCGCGCGCGGACGGCGCGATCGCGTCAGCCCCTCGCGGCCGACGTTTCGTCAAAATATCCGCAGTCATAATCCGGGACGCGTTTGGCGCCGCCGAATCGCCCCGCGGCGTCGCGCGCGACCGCTTCATCTCGCCGAAGACCGCCGTTTCGGACGTTTCGAGGCTCGATCGAGACGGTGCCGCCGCGGATACCTCGACGGGAGGGCGGCGAAAACGCGCGGGGACGCGATCTCCGGCGGCGAAAACGCGCCGCGCTTTTTCGCGCGTCGGAGAGACGATTAGATTAATTAACGCGGGACGACGAAAACAAGATGCGCACCTGACGGACTTGGCCTTGACGCGCTTGCCGCCGAGGGCGACGCGCGCGGCGAGCGCGGGAGAAGAAGAAGCGACGGCGAACATGATCTTGCTGTTCGAGGGGGGGTGTGCGGTCGTGTGCGACGCGTGTTGTTATGGCCGGCCGCCGATTACTTTCGGCGCGAAAAAGTAAGAAAATATCCTGCTCGAGGCCGAAAAAGCCCGAGAGGGGGGATCGGGAGAACGCAGATGCCGGACTGCAGATCCAAACCCTAAATCCGAACCCTACACGTGTAGTGGTGGTTTACGAATCTCGCGCGACAGACAGACATCGTGTTTCATAGAGAGGGGATCTCGCGCGCGCGATGGCGTCGCGCGACGCCGAGTTCCCCGTCGCGGAGCTCCAGGCGAGGATCGAGGCGATCCTGCGCCGGGAACCCGCGGCGGTGTGGGGGTGCGTCGTGACCTCGGACGTCGGGATGAACCACATCGCGTACTTGTGCGAGAGGCCGCGCGGACGGAATCACACGGGCCCCGCGGTGCTCGCGTCGATCGCGCCGGACGCGCCGCTCGTGCCCGCGTCGTGCGTCAAGCTCTTCACGTGCGGGCTCGCCCTCGAAGTCGCGCTCGGGCAGGACGCGTTCGAGACGAGCGCGCACGTCTGCGGCGACGCGTCGGACACGCTGTGTCTCCACCCGAGCGGCGATCCCACGCTCACCGCGGACGACCTCGGCGCGCTCGCGCGCCGCGCCGCGCGCGGGCACGACGTGCGACGCGTGCGCCTCGGCGCGAGCGAGGAGGCGGGGTACGACGCGCGGCATGAGGGACACCATCCGACGTGGGAGGTCGGCGATCTCGAGCGGCCGTGGGCGGCGGCGCCGTCGTGGTTCGCGACCGTGGATCGCAACGCGGGCGGCGAATTTCGAAGCCCGCGCGCGCTGTTCCTCTCCTTCGCGAGACGCGCGCTCGGGCTCGACGACGACGACGACGACGACGACGAGACCGTGCACGCGTGCGAACATCTCGAAAACTTGTCGTACGACGCGCGACGCGCGGCGGCGCACGCGTCGGCGCCGATCGCGGACGTCGCGCGCGCGTGCCTCGAACGTAGCGACAACCTCTTCGCGGAGTCGCTGCTGCCTCGGGTCCGCGTCGGCGATCGCTCGCGCAGTCGCAAAGCGCCCGCGGGCGCGGACCTCGGGGAGGTCCTCACGATGGCGGCGACGGAGGCGTACGGTCTCCGCGGCGATCTCGTGCGGCTCGTGGACGGGTCCGGGCTCTCGAGGCACAACCTCGCGCCGCCGAGGGCGTTCGCGGACGCGATTCAGACGGCGCTGAGCCAGCGCGTCTCGCGTCTCGACTGGGAAGTGGACGCGGCGCGTTTTCTTCTCGATTCGTTGCCCGTGGCCGGGCGCACGGGGACGCTCGCTGGAAGGTTCGCGGGCACTCCCGCGGAGGGCGTCGTCCGCGCGAAGACGGGGACGATGACCGGCGTCGCGTCGCTGTGCGGGTATTTCGAGACGCACGCGGATCCGCGACTGGGGAACGTCGCGTTCGCGATCATGGCCAACAACGCGGTGGCCTCCGCGGAGAAGTTACGAGACGTCGTGGACGCGGTCGTGTGCGCCATCGCGCTCGCGCGCGTCTCTCCTTAAGGGTAACTTAGTGTGCTGTTGACTATCGTAGCGGCTACTAGCTAGACTATTAGTACCTATCGTCGCTCGTCGGCGCCGTCGCCGTCGCGCCACAAAAACGCCTGCAGCAGCGGCACGATCTGCAGCGAGCTCAGATCCTCCACGGCTTCTCGCGCCTCCTCCGCGCTCGCCGCTCGCATCAGCGCGTCCTTCCTGAACGCGATCACCGCGGCCGCGGCGACCGCGATCGGCAGCACGGAGTCGTACCCGACGATCCGGTCCCACAGCAGCAACGTCTGCGTCGCGTCGAGGTGCCGCGCGAACGCGTGCACGATCCACGCCGACGCGAGCGTCGCCGCCGGCGCGTTGATCGACAACAAGTGGAAGCACAGCGCCGGCTCGTGCCTCTGCGCGAGGTCCTCGAACGCGCGGAGCAGACCAACGAGCGCGGGAGACGGGAACGTCTCGTCGCTCAAGACGTGCAGACGGCAGAAATACCGCGCGTACATCCGCTCGAAGACGTCCAACAGCTCCGCCGGGTGCGCGTATATAAACGCGAGCGGCGCGAGAAAAGACGCGAACCCGTCGAACGGCAACACCCCGCACGGGGGGTACGTGCTTCCTCCTCGCCCACCATCGCGTCGTTTCGTGCCGTCCCTCGCGACGCCGTCGAGCATCGGGTGCGGCGCGCACCGCCCGCTGCCGACGCACAGATCCGGGACGCGCGCGTCTCTCGAGAACGCGAGCGCGACGGCTCGCAGCGACTCTGCAAACGGGAAATACGTCGCGTGGTCGCACGTCTCCGCGACGTCCCGCGCGAACAGCGCGTCCACGAGCAACGATCGTCGACGCACGTCGTCGCACAGCGCGTCGAAGTGCGCGCGCGCGCGCTGGTCCCCGGGCGCCGCCGCGCCGAGGGCGGCGGACCATATCGCGCCTCTGCGCGAGGCCGGGACGCCAGTCTTGGCGAACGCGCGGCACTTCGGGATTGACCGCTCCTTCGCGAGCGCGGCGGCGACGGCGTCGCGCCGCGCCGCGTACGACGCGTCCACGAGATCGTCCACGCCGATCTGCGCGTGCTCCGGGGCGGTCTGCCGAAAAAATGCGCGAAGCCACGTCGTGGACGGCGCCCTGAGCTCGATCTTCACGAGCCCCCAGGACGGGACGTGCGCCGGCGTCGACGCGCCGCCGTCCTCGGGCGTCCACCCGACGTTGGACGCCGCGCGTAATAAGTCCGCGTGGCCGTACAGATGCGGGAGGTCCGCGCGCGCGGTCTCCGTGAAGGCCATTCGGTCGATCGCGCGCACGATGGACGCGGTCTCGATCGAGGCGAGCGCGATCGGGTCGTCCGCGGCGGCCGCGGCGGCGGCGGCGGCGGCGGCGGCCGCCGCCGCCGCCGAGCGTTTGGATTTCGTCGCGCCTCCGTCGTCGCCCGCGTCGTCGCGCGCGGCGCTCGCGAGCGGCGTGCCGCTCGCCGCGCTGAGCTCGTTGAGCCGCTCCGTGAGCTGCCGACGCCACACCCGCCGCGCGACGGCGATGGACTCGAGCATCCCCGCGGTCTCGCGCGCGTCGTCGTCGAAGAGCGACGGCGTCCCCGACGCCTCCGCGCGCGCGTCCGAATCGATCTCGCCGCCGTCCCCGCTCGCGCTTTCGTCGCCTCGAACCCGCGCGTCGCCGCCGCGCTCTAGACCCGGCAGACGCTCGCGCATCGCGAACGCGTAGTTGCGCATCCGCGTCGCGAGCCCGAGCTCCTCCATGAGCGACGGGAGGTACTCCGCGAACGACTCGACGCGATACGACGGCTTCACCGCTTCCTCTTTCAGCGCGCGACGGCACTGCCAGTAATCCATGGTCCCCTCGAGCGCGTTCACGACCGCGCGCACGTGCGCGTGGTCCGCGGAGTAGAGCTCGCGCGCGGGGAGCGTCGCGGCGACGCCGCCGGGGCTCCCGCCCGCCCCCGCGACGTGCTCCATCCCTTCGTCGCGCCCGAGAATTGTGTCTCGACAGACGCGTTTGAAAAAAATCGTCAGCTATTATCATATTCGACAACGACTCTAAGACTACGTGTACCTTCGTCGCGCCGCGCGCGGTCGCGTCACGCGTACGACTCGTACGCGCTCGCTCGCCGCGTGACCCCCGTCTTCGCGCTCCCCAGAAGCCTCGCGGACTCCTCGTGCTCGTCGTCGTCGTCGTCGTCCTCCTCGCCGCTCTCGCCGCGCCCTCTCCCTCTCGACCCCGCCATCACCCCCGGAGGCAACAGCAGCGCGGCGCCCAACGACGCGAGCGAGAACGAGGAGTACGCCAGCACCTTGGCCACCTCCGGCATGGACGTCCCGCCGACGTACGTCGTCACCAGATCCCCCATCCTCGCCCAAAAGTTCCCGTACGCGTGGCCCGTCGCGCGAATCTTCACGCCGTAACTCTCCGGGGTCACGAGCCACACCACGGAGGCAAAGTTCATCGCCGCCCCGCGCGCGAGCAACGCCGTGAGCGTGAGCGTCCACCCCGGCGCCATCTCCTCGTCGATCAGAACCGTCGGCACCGCGATCAGGACGATGACGCTCGACGCGCACAACACGACGCGTCGCGACAGTATCGAGACGAAGTAACTCCCCGCGACGACGCCGAAGAGTTCGCCCCCGCACGACGTCGCGAGCGCGTCGAAGTTGTACGACCCGCCGGCCACGTCGGCGTGGGAGGACGTCGACAGAGGGAGGAACAAGACGACGCCGTAGTACGCGCACTGCGCGGTGAGCGACAGCGTCCACACGCACATCGTCCTCTTAAAGTTTCCCCCGCGGAACAGCGCCTTCGCGCCCTCGGTGTTTTCCTCCTCCGGCGCGACGTCGAACGCGTCGGCGTCCAACGGGACGCCGTTGCGCGCGGCCGCGCGCAGGACGATCGCCTTCGCGTCGTCCGCGCGTCCGCGCGCGGCGAGCCACGCCGGGGACTCTTCGAGGTAGCAGATGCCGAACAGCGAGAGCGCCGGCGGGATGGACGCGATCAGCGTGAGGACGCGCCATCCCAACGGATTCGCGGCTTCGCCGGCGACGGGGCCGTTCGGGCCGTCGAGGCACGCCCACGCGGCGCCGATCACGCCGAGGCTCCCGAGCGTCCAGTGCGTCCATATCGCGCACAGCACGACGCCTCTCAGCGCGGGCGGGCACGCCTCCGCGAGGAGGTCGAACGGCACGGTGATTCCGCCGATGCCGACGCCGACGAGCCCGCGAAGGATGAGCATCGCGACGAGACGCGTCGAGAACGCGGACGCGACGCCGAAGACGGCGACGAACAGCGTGCCGAGCACGAACGCGGGGCGTCGTCCGCGCCTGTCCGCGTACACGCCGAAGACGGCGCAGCCGATCATCTCGCCGAGGAACTGGACCGCGAGGAGCGTGTTCGACGAGAACGACGACAGCCCCCACTCGCGCTTGAGCTCGACGGCGAGGAAGCTCACGAAATTGACCTGAACGCTGGCCGCGGCGACGCACAGGCCGACGAAGAAGAAGACCAACCACTGCGACTTGCCCCATCCGATCCTCGCGCTCAGGGACGCGATCGTCCACCGCTCGCGGGGCTTCTCCATCCCGCCTCGCGCGTCGCCGCGCGGCGGACGCGTCGCGGGACTCTCACGCGCTTCGACGATCCGCGGTTTCGGTTACATCGGATCGGTCGAAACGTGTTATCGACGCCCTATTTTTACTTTCGATTTCGCTTCGCGTCGATCAACCGACGTCTCTCCTCGACGCCGCACAGCATGTGCCCGAGGATCGGCCGGCACCGGTTCGCGCACGCGCCGTAGAACGTCCCCTCGACGCGTTCCCCCTCCTCTCTCGGCGGAGATCCGACCCACACCTCCGCTATCGCCATCGGCGTCAGCCCGCGCCGCGCGCACTCCGCGAGCAGCTTCGGCGCGGCGCAATCGCCGCACCCGCACGGGAGAAACGACGCCGCCGGCTTCCGCCTCGCGCCGCCGCCGTCGTCGCCGTCGTCGTCGTCGTCGTCGCGCAGCACCGGCGCCGCGAACGTCTCCTGCGCCGCCTCCGCGCCGGGAGCGCGCGCGCCGCAGGTCACGAGCGCGGCGTAGGTCGCGGACGCGGCCGCCGCGGCTTCCGCGGCGACCGCGCCGACGCCGCGCGAGGCGGCGTCGCCCGGCGCGGAGGCGCACGCCGTCAACCGCGACGCTTCGCGCCGCGCCGTCGCGAGCGCGTTCTCGCCATCCTTCACCAGCTTGTCCACCCCGCGCCATCGCGACGCCGCGGACGCGCCCGCGTCCGTCCACGCGCGGCGCCACGCCTCGGACGCGAGCGCGAGCGCTCGCAACGCGATCGCGCGATGCGCCGCGTCGGCGTCGGCGCTCGGCAATCTCGCGCCGGCGAGCACGCCGCACAGCTGTCGGAGGCACATCCCGGCTTGGTCCGCGAGGCCGTGCGCGAGGCACGCGTCGACGAGCGTGGCGTGCAGCGCCGCGCGGTGGCGGAGGATGGACGCGGAGGGGGAGAGCGGCAGCGCGGCGCCGCCGCCGGCTCGAAACGACGCGCCGCGTTCGTGAGGGCCGTTCTATACGAGCGAACGTCGGGGTGGAGTTGAAAGGCGTCAGTTGGAGTTGAAAGGCGTCGAGGGCGGGGATTGAAAGCGAGGGACCCTGGGCGGAGAGATGCGCCGGGCAAAGTCCTTAAGGATCGGCGTTCACCACGCGAACGCGGCCGTATGGGAACCAGTATATAGAACGCACCTCATACGCCTCCGCGGCG
>DBBK01000060.1:20003-21816 GCA_002292165.1 Brevundimonas sp. UBA986 | reverse complement strand
GCAGCGCGCCGGCGACGTCATCCCCCAGATCGTCGAGGTGGTCATCGAGCGCCGCCCGGCCGAGGCGGTCCCTTACGTCTTCCCGACCCACTGCCCGGTCTGCGGATCGGAGGCGGTGCGGCCCGAGGGCGAGGTGCGGCGGCGCTGCACCGGCGGCCTGATCTGCAACGCCCAGCTGGTCGAACGGCTGAAGCATTTCGTCTCGCGCCGCGCCTTCGACATCGAGGGTCTGGGCGAGAAGCAGCTGATCGCCTTCCACGAGCGCGGCTGGATCCACGAACCCGCCGACATCTTCCGTCTGGCGCGCGATGCGGAGAAGCTGGACCTGCTGCGCGCCGAGGACGGCTATGGCGACACCAGCGTGAAGAACCTGGTCGCGGGCATCGACGCTCGGCGGACCATCGCGCTGGAGCGGCTGATCTTCGGTCTGGGCATCCGCGACATCGGCGACCAGACGTCGCTGTTGCTGGCCCGGCATTTCGGCAGCTGGGCCGAGTTCCATAAGGCCGGGCTGGAAGCCGCCTCCGGCATTCCTTCGCCCGAATGGACCCGGTTGGCCGAGGGGCACGGCGTCTCCCAGCGGACCCTGTCGGTGATGGCCGCAGCGGAACTCTCACCCGCCGATCCCTGGCCCGAGGCCCCCATCGACCAGAAGCTGGCCCTCGCCTTCCCCGGCGTCGCTACACCCGCCCGCCGCGCCCTTGCCGTACTCGCGCCCGACTGGCCGGCTGTGCTGGAACTGGCCCGGATCGCGCGCGAGGACGGACCGTCGGAGACTCTCGGCCAGATCGCCGGGATCGCCGGGGTCGGTCCCGTCGCCGCCCGCGCCGTCGCCGAGTTCTTCCACGAGGTCCACAACCGCACGGTCGTGGACGCCCTGATCGCGGAACTGACCGAGGTCGTGGATGCCGAAAAGCCGAAGACCGACAGCCCGGTCGCCGGCAAGACCGTCGTCTTCACCGGCTCGCTGGAGAAGTTCACGCGCGACGAGGCCAAGGCCCGCGCGGAGAGCCTGGGCGCCAAGGTCTCAGGATCGGTGTCGAAGAAGACCGACTATGTCGTCGCCGGTCCCGGCGCCGGGTCAAAGCTGAAAGACGCGGAAAAGCACGGGGTTACGGTCCTCAGCGAGGACGACTGGCTGGAAATGATCGCCTGAAAACTTGACCTAAGGTCCGGTTTTTTATCGACAATCAAGGAACCGCGATCTGCGGATCGGCCTTGTTTAGAACGGAAACGCGGGTCAGTCTGACCTCAACGGGCCGACACGGCCCGAACCAAGGAAACGACCATGAAAGCCTCCCTGTTCGCCGCCGCCGCCCTCTCGGTCGCAGCCATCGCCGCCTCCGCCGTCGCCGCACCGCCTCCGGGCGATCCGACCGGCCTGTGGCAGACCCCGACCAACGGCGGTCAGGTGCGCATCAGCCATTGCGGCCAGGCCCTGTGCGGCGTGCTGGTGACCTCGGACCACATCCGCGCCAATCCGGGCATGACCGACGACCACAACCGCGACCGCGCCCAGCGCGGCCGGACGCTGCGCAACCTGCCGATGCTGAACGGTTTCACCGGCGGGCCGACCGAATGGCGCAACGGCTCGGTCTACAACCCCGACGACGGCGGCACCTATCACGGCACCATCACCATGGTGAACCCCAACACCCTGCGCCTGCGCGGCTGCATCGTCGCGCCCCTGTGCAAGACGCAGACCTGGACGCGGATTCAGTAGTCAGCGTGAGTCTCCTCCCCCTTCCGGGGGAGGTGGCGCGGCGCCCTTCGCGCCGTGACGGAGGGGGAAATCCAGACGGCGTCTGGTTCA
>DBBK01000060.1:0-19970 GCA_002292165.1 Brevundimonas sp. UBA986 | reverse complement strand
CCCCTCCACCCCTTCGGGGTCCCCCTCCCCCAAGAGGGGGAGGAGACATTTCTATCGATTCAACGCCGCCTGCCCCGCCGGGGCATAGCGGTCGCCCGACGCCGCATCCTTCGGGAAGACCGCCTCAATGGCGGCGAGATCTTCCTGCGTCAGAACCACATCGGCCGCCGCCGTATTGTCCTCCAGCGTGCCGATGCGACGGGTCCCCGGGATCGGAACCAGATCCTCGCCTTGCGCCAGCACCCAGGCCAGCGCCAGTTGCGCCGCCGTCAGACCCTTGGTCGCCGCCAGCGCCTTCACCGCCTCGACCAGATCGAGGTTCTTCTGGAAATTGTCGCCGAGGAAGCGCGGGTTGGAGCGGCGGAAGTCGTCGGGCGCCAGGTCGTCGATCGACTTGATCTCTCCCGACAGGAAGCCCCGGCCGAGCGGGCTGTAGGGCACGAAGCCGATGCCCAGTTCGCGCACCGTCGGCAGGATCTCCGCCTCGGGCTCACGACTCCACAGGGAGTATTCGGTCTGCAGGGCCGTGATCGGATGGGTGGCGTGAGCCTTGCGGATGGTCGCCGGCGCGGCTTCCGACAGGCCGAGGAAGCGGACCTTCCCCTCCTTGACCAGCTCGGCCATGGCCCCGACCGTCTCCTCGATCGGCGTGTCCGGATCGACCCGGTGCAGGTAGTAGAGGTCGACGTGGTCCATGTTCAGCCGCTTCAGGCTGCCCTCGATGGCGCGGCGGACATTGGCGGGCGAGCCGTCGATCTTCAGCGCCGTGCGGTCCTCGTTCCAGTTGATGCCGAATTTGGTGGCGACGAAGGCCTGGTCGCGCTTGCCCGCCAGCGCCTTGCCGACCTGGATCTCATTGGTGTGCGGGCCGTACATCTCGGCCGTGTCGAACAGGGTGACGCCGAGCTCGAGCGCGCGATGGATCACGGTCGTGGCCTGATCCTCGTCCAGGCCCTGACCGTAGAAGGCGGCCATCCCCATGCAGCCCAGGCCGACGGCGCCGACCTCCGGGCCGGATTGTCCAAGCTTACGGGTCTTCATGGGGCGCTCCTTTTCGGTGAAGGTCTCAGGTCGTCATGCCGCCGCCGAACCGCAAGGCTGGATCAGAGCGGCGCCGCCTGAATTTTCAGCCAGTCGAGAGCTTCGCCATCCAGCAGCGGCCCGACCTTGGCCAGGGTCTCGGCGTGATAGGCGTCGACATAGGCGCGCTCGGCCTCCGTCAGCATCGACACATCGATCAGGCGGCGGTCCAGCGGGGCGAAAGTCAGCTGTTCGAAGCCGTGCATCGGCCGCTCGCCGCCCGGGATGGGCTCGGGCGCGGTCACGACCTGCAGGGTCTCGATGCGGATGCCCCAATGGCCCTCGCGGTAGTAGCCCGGCTCGTTGGACAGGATCATGCCAGTCAGCAGCGGCTGGATGTTCACCGCCTTGGCGATGCGCTGCGGGCCTTCGTGGACGCCGAGATAGCTGCCGACACCGTGGCCGGTGCCGTGGTCGTAGTCGAGGCCGGCCATCCACATCGGGGCGCGGGCGACGGCGTCCAGCTGGTGTCCCGTGGTGCCCACCGGGAAGCGGATCACGGCCATGGCGATATGGGCCTTGAGCACCAGGGTGAACATGCGGATCTGGTCCGCCGTCGGCTCGCCGATGGCCATGGTCCGGGTCACGTCGGTGGTGCCGTCCAGATACTGGCCGCCGCCGTCGACCAGCAGCAGGGAGCCCTTCTCGATGCGGCGGATCTTGTCGCCGACCGGCTTGTAGTGCGGCAGGGCGCCGTTGGGGCCGGCGCCGGCGATGGTGTCGAACGACAGGTCCTTGAGCGCGCCCGTGGCCTCGCGGAAGCCCTCCAGCACGCCCGCGATCTCGCGCTCGTCCGGCAGGGTTTCCTGGGCCGTGGTGCCGACCCAGTGCAGGAAGCGGGTCAGGGCCGCGCCGTCGCGGATATGGGCCTGACGCGTGCCCTCGATCTCGACCGGATTCTTGGCGGCGCGCGGCAGGGCGCAGGGGTCCATGGCGCGCACGATCGTCGCCCCCGCCCCTTCCAGCCGGTCGAAATACCAGGCCGAGGACTGGGCCGGATCGATCAGCACCTTGCTGCCCGACAGATCGCCCAGGGCTTCGTCGAGGTGGGCAGTCGGCTTCAGGGCCACGTCGTCGCCCAGCCAACCGGGCAGTTCGTTGGTGACCTTGGCCGGGTCGAGGAACAGCTGGGCCGTGCCGTCCGCGGCGACGATGGCCTGCCCCAGAGGCAGGGGCGAGCGGATCACGTCGCCGCCGCGCACATTGAACAGCCAGGCGATGGAGGACGGGGCGGTGAGGACGGCGACGTCGGCGCCGGCGTCGGCGACGGCCCGGCCGATGCGGGCGCGCTTGGAGGCGCTGCTCTCGCCGGAATAGCGGTCCTCATGCGGAACCACCGGGGCCTGCGGCTGGCCCGGACGGGCGTCGCCCCAGGCCTGATCCAGCGGATTGACGTCGACCGGCTTGAGTTCGGCCCCCGCGCGGGCGGCCGCGCGGCTAAGGCTCGCCAGGGCGTCGGGGCTGTGCAGCCGGGCGTCATAGCCGATGACCGCGCCCTTCGGCGCTCCGGCCAGATAGGCGGGCACCCCGCCCTCGACGAGGTCCAGGATCTCGAACTGGCCCGGATCGACCTGGGCGCGGACCTGCACCGTATAGCGGCCGTCGGCGAAGACGGCGGCCCGGTCCTTGAGCACCACCGCGGCGCCGGCCGAGCCGGTGAAGCCGGTCAGCCAGGCGAGACGGTCGTTGGCCTCGGGCAGATATTCGTTCTGGTGTTCGTCCTCGTGCGGGACCAGCAGGCCGTCCAAACCCTGTTCGGCCAGACGGGCGCGAACGAGCGGAAGGTGTTTGGCCCCGAAGGACGGATCGGTGGTTTCATCGAAGGACTGGCGCATGGCGCAGACCTAAGACCAGACCGCTCTCGGCTCAAGGCTCGCTCTGGTCTCTTTGGACAGGGATCAGCGTTTGCCCGCGCTGTCATGCTTGGCGGCCAGAGCCTCGGCCCGCGCGCTCCAGTCCGCAAGCTTGTCGCCGAAGGTCAAGATTTCCGCCGCACAGCGCTCGCCGTGTGTCTTGAGCATTTCCGCCGGGTCGCCGTCCAGATAGGGCAGCACCTGCTCGAGCCAGTCGACCCCCGGCGCCCGGGCTTCAAGGCGGCCGAGATACCAGGTCATGACGGCGATCAGGCCGACTTGCTCGTCACTGCCCTCTTCCATCTGATCGCCCAGCACGGCGGTGACGGCCATACAGGTCAGGTCCGCCCGATTGACCGGATCCCGGACCGGATCGGCGGATTGCGCGCAGACGGCGCCGGCCGAGGCCAGCAGGAAGGCGCCGGAAAGCAAAGGCAGCGAACGCCACAGACGCTTCATCCTCAATGCCCCGCCATCTCGTTGAAGGCGAGATACAGCCACAGCAGGGCCAGCATGCTGAAGGTGAAGGTGGTCATCATGAACAGGGCGGTCATCCGGCAAATCGTGCCGAAACGACTGCGCTGATAGGCCCCCTTCATATGTTTGTAGAGATGCACCGGCATGGCGAGGATCAGCCACCAGGCCCAGCCGCCGATGACCATCGACAGCAGCAGGATCACCGTCACCAGCAGCATCTGGAACGACAGGGAGTGCATCGAGAAGACCAGGTGGTCGAAGACGTAGAAGCGCCGGTTGAAGATGAACAGCAGGGTCAGCATCAGGGCCGAGACCGGCAGGGCCAGGATGGCCACCCGGTGCAGCCAGATCTCCATGATCAGGGAGAAGCGTTCCGGGTCCTCGCGGATGGCCTTCACCCGAACGTCGGCCCAATGCTTGAACGACTTCATCCGGGCGCTGTCGTTCGGGTTGGTGTCGATCGCATGCCCGTCGGCCTCGGCCTCGGCGGTCTTCTGGTCCGCGATCGCCTTGCCGAACCTGGCCCAGTCACCGTTCACCGCCAGAAGCGCCGTCCGCTTCTCGGCGGCCGTCATGGTCGGGTCCATCTCGATCTCGGCCCGCGCCTGATCGAGCGCGGCGCGGGTGTGAGGCGTGTTCGGCAGGGGAACCAGACCGGTGGGCTTGTCCGCCACCCCCGCATGCTCGCCTTCAGAGGTTCCATGGGCGGCAGGGCCGGACTGGTCCCCGGTCTCGGGAGTACCCGTCAAAGGGATGACGGTGCGCGGCTGACCGGATTCTCCGGGCACGGTGATGTTGGTGTGGACGTTGTTGTGGCCGCCGTCCTCCGCCGCCTCGCGATGCTCGGCCGACTTCGCCGCCAGGTGGCTGACGAACAGCACGACCAGCAGGATGACCAGGAACATCCGGAACGGCTGCACCTGCGAGGCGCGTTTGCCCTCGAGGAAGTCGCGGGTCAGCTGCCCCGGGCGGCGCAGAAGGTTGGGCAGGGTCTTGAACAGCCGGCCGTCGAGGTGAAGCAGGCTTTCCACCGCCTCGACCAGCAGGTGCCAGGAGTTGCGGTGGAAATCCTCGGCCAGCTGGCCGCAGTTATGGCAGTAGGTGCCCTGCAGCGGGGTCTCGCAGTTGGCGCACGGCGTGCCGACCGGAATATCGGCGTGCTTGCGCTTCCAGCGCAGCCAACCGCCTGTCGACGCCAGCGCCGCGACTTCGAGTTCCCCTGACATCAACGCCCCCGCGTCTAGAATCTACACACTCCAGACGGGTTTACGTTTTTCGAGGAAGGCGCGCACCCCCTCCTGCCCCTCTTCGGAAACACGAGCGCGTGCGATGCGCTTCGCCGTGTCTTCCATGAGACTGTTGTCAAGCTTGTGGGTGGTCACATGGTGCACCAGGGCCTTGGCGTCGCCCATGGCTCCGGGCGCGCTGCCCGACAGGCTGTCGGTCAGCATCGAGACGAAGGCGTCGATGGATTCGGCGTCGGGCAGGACCATGTCGATCAACCCCAGATGGGCGGCATAGTCGGCGTCGAAGGTGTTTCCGGTCAGGAACAAGGCCCGGGCCCGGCGCGCGCCGACCGCCTCGACCACATAGGGGGCGATGGTCGCGGGGATCAGGCCCAGCTTGACCTCGGAGAAGGCGAACTTGGCGCCGTCCACGCCCACGGCCATGTCACAGGCGGCGACGATGCCCGCCCCGCCGCCCATGGCCGCGCCCTCGACGACGGCGACCGTCAGGGCCGGAACGTCATGCAGGGCCTTCAGCATCTTCGCCAGACCCATGGCATCGTCGCGGTTATCGCTCTCGGACCAGTCGGCGGCCGAACGCATCCACGACAGGTCAGCGCCCGCGCTGAACGTCCCGCCCGCGCCGCGGATGAAGACCACCCGCACGGTGTCCGCGCCGTGCAGGGTCAGGAAGGCCTCGTGCAGGGCGGCGATGGTCTCGGCGTTGAAGGCGTTCTTCTTCGCCGGCCGGTTGATGGTCAGGAAGACCACCCCGTCGGTCGTCGACTCGATCAGCACCAGATCATTGTCCGCATCGGGCGCCGGATCGATGACCAGGGGCTGGGCGATGGGGTTGGAATCCGCGACGGCATTGGCCGCGTCGCTGGCGTTGAGGTCGGTCTGGGGGGAGTTGGCGTCGGTCATTGCAGGTCCTCGTTCTCCCGGTCTGAACGCCCGGGCGCGGCTTTGGTCCGCCTTAGGCCGAAAGAAGCTGACGGCAAAGCTCCTCAGGCGCCGCACCCGTCTGCTATCACGGGACGGCACACGCAATCCGCCGACGGAGACGACCATGAGCCTGACGGGCGCCTATGACCCCGAGAACATCTTCGCCAAGATCCTGTCGGGCGGCATTCCCTCGGTGAAGGTGTGGGAGGACGAAGACGTCCTCGCCTTCATGGACGTCTTCCCCCAGTCCGAGGGCCATGTGCTGGTGATCTCGAAGACCTCCCAGGCCCGCAACCTGCTGGAGGTCGAGCCCGAGGTGCTGGCGAAACTGATCGCCGCGACCCAGCGCACGGCCAAGGCCGTGACCAGGGCGCTTGAGCCCGAGGGCTTCTCGATCATGCAGTTCAACGGCGAGGCCGGCGGCCAGACCGTCTACCACCTGCATTTCCACATCATCCCCCGCTGGGCCGACCGCCCCATGAAGGGCCACGGCCATGCGCCGATGGCCGATGCCGCGGTGCTGAGGGGCCTGGCGGACCGGATCGCGGCCGCGCTGGACTGAGGACGGCCCTCAGACCAGCAGCATGATCGCATTGCCGAAATTGTGCATCAGCACCGGCAGCAGCAGGCTGCGGGTCCTCAACACCAGCCAGACCCCGATCAGGGACGGCAGGCCCGTCAGGGCCATGGTCATCGGATCGAACGAGAACTGACCGTCCGAAAAGCCGAAGGCGTGGGCGAGGCCGAACAGGGTGCAGGACAGGACGGCCCCAAGGCTCCAGTCCACGCCGAGGAACCGCAGCCGCCCCAAGAAGGCGCGCTCCAGCGCCAGCAGCAGGACGCCGCGATAGAAGGGCTCCTCCTCGAACCCGGGCATGGTCAGCTGGAAGGCGATGGTCTCTTTCGAGGCGCTCTCGTTCGGGAAGATCAGGGCCATGACCAGAAACAGTCCCGCATAGGCCGCCGTGACCGGCAAGGCCGTCTTCCAGCTTCCCGGGGCCTGAACGAGCGTCAGGCCTGACCGCGTCCACCCGAACATCGGCAGTGAGGCGACCGCGAGGGTGACGGCCAGAGCCATGATCTTGCCCTGCCAGTTCCAGTCGCTGTGCGGGATCAGGTCGGGCATCAGCCCCCAGAAGCGGGTCAGCATGGCGTCGTTGACGAACACCAGCCCCGCCGCCGCCAGCAGCCATAGCCACGAGCTCCTGCCCGGAAGCAGCAGGCCGAGGCCGCCGCCGACCACGAGCAGAAGGGCGACCACGCCCAGAATACCGATAATGCCGTCCACGCCGTTCACTCCACTGGCTGCGAGAGCACGACGGATAGGACGGTCGACGGCGTCCGGGCTTCTCAGAACCCGGCCAACCGCATCTCAAAACCTTGCGACGGTGCGATTTACGCGGCGGGCGCCGTCTGGCGGGCCTCGGCGCCGGTCCGCGCGAGCCGCGCCTGTCGCCAGGCGCCGGGACTGACGCCCTCGGCCTGCTGGAACACCCGGTTGAACGACGGCAGGGAGGCGAAGCCGCTGTCCATGGCGATGACGATCAGCTTCTCCTCACGCCGCACCGGATCGGCCAGCAGCCGCCGCGCCTCGGCCATGCGGGCGGCGTTCACGAAGGTGCGGAAGTGGTCATAGCCCAGCCGGTCCAGAATCAGTCGCCTCACCGCCCGCTCGGACGCGCTCATCATGCGCACAAGGGCGGCGAGGTCGAGATCGGGATCCAGCCAGACCTTGTCGACCTCCATCAGGCGCCGCAGCCGGGCCTCCAGCGCCGTCTCCTCCCCTTCCGGATCGCCCACCGCAACCGGCGACGGGAAGGCCCGCCGCTCTCCGCCGATGACCAGAAGCCAGCCGGTGAAGGCCAGCACCGCCGCATTCTGGGCGATGGAAAAAATCTGCGGCTGCCAGTCCAGACCGAAGGCCAGATCCGCGCCCATGTCGGCCAGAAGCTGGGCGGCGGGCAGGATGGCGACCCACAGGCGCGAGCGGCGGCGGCCGTCGATCAGGTCGCCCTCCCGGTCGCGGATCAGCCGCCAGGCCAGCCAGGACATCATCCCCAGCCCCATGGCGATCAGCACGAAGGACAGGCCGCGCTGGGCGATCGCCTCGCCGAAGACCCCGCGGTCGGCGCAGGCCACGACCATCCAGATCAGGCCGACGACCAACACCCCTCCGCGCGGCCGGAAGGTCCAGTCGAACACCGACAGGCAGAACCACCAGAGGAAGGCGACCGTCAGCCCGCTGAGCAGGACCGCCAGATGGCCGACGGGACCGCCGAGTTGCAGCGCCGACACCGGCGTATTCCCCGCCAGAAACCCGCACAGGCACAGGGCCAGCGGCGCGAACCAGCGGTCGTCCGCCCGGTCGCCCCGCCGCCATTTGCCGATCGCGGCGACCACCAGAAGGGTCGCCCCGGCGACACGGACGATGACGTCGAGCTGATCCAGCGGCATGGCCGGACCCTATCGCTCACAGCGGGATCAGAAAATCCCCACCGCTCCCTGGGCCCAGACGAACAGGACGAGGGCGAGGATGGCCAGGCCCAGCGCCAGCCGGACCTTAAGCCCGCGCGCGCGCCAGAAGACCAGTTCGAAGGCCAGTCCCGCGCCGCCCAACAGCACGGCGGCGAAGACGAAATCGGAGGGGGTCCAGGCGACCTCATGGGTGAAGCGCATGGCGACCGCCGGAACGCTGAGCAGCGCCGCGATCAAAGCCCAGCCGACCACCCGCACGGGGTTCAGGAAGGGCTTTCCGGCGTTGGGGCCGGCGGGTTGCGAGGAGATGTGGGTCATGGGTTGCTCCCTGTTCGTCTGTCCTTCCCCTAT
Source organism: Brevundimonas sp. UBA986 (assembly GCA_002292165.1). Classification (GTDB taxonomy): domain Bacteria; phylum Pseudomonadota; class Alphaproteobacteria; order Caulobacterales; family Caulobacteraceae; genus Brevundimonas. Next base: position 11,563 of record DBBK01000060.1, on the reverse strand, counting down.
GCCGCTTCGCCGCCGGCAAGGCATGTGGAGGTTCCAAGGATTTTCCGTGGGCCCGCCGCCCCCGGTCCCGGCAGGCGATCGGACCGTTTTTAATCTCGCCGTCAGACCCAGCGCATCATGGCGGGCCCTATGATCCCGACGGGGCCCATTCCGCCCTTCGGAGACCTGACGTCATGCACCCGAACCCTCGCCTGAACGCCATCGCGGCGCCTTCGGCGATCACCGCCCTCGTCGCCATCGTCCTCACCGCCGCCGGCTGTCAGAAGGCGGCCGAAACGCCTTCCGCCCCGCCCGCCCCAGCGGCGCCCGCCTCGACGGCCCCTGCGGCGACGCCTGCCCTGCCCGTCGTCGCCGACGCCGAGATCCAGCGGATCGCGCCGATGGTCGCGCCCGAATATTTCGAGACCCTGACCGAGGCCGCCTTCACCGACACGCCCGCCCAGCTGGATGCGGCCATCGCCAGCGCCCGCGCCGCGTCGTCGCGGGACGGCAAACGCCTCCCGGCGCCGGCGCAGGCCGAACTGGTCCACCGACTCGAGCAGATCCGGCAGGCCCGGGCTGCCGACAATCGCGCCGACCTCGCCATCGCCTCGATCGAGGGCTATCGCCTCTTCGTCTCGGCGGGGATCAATGTCGGATCGGCGCCGGTCGAGGTCGCTCTGCTCGACTATTCCGGCTTCCGTTACGGCGCCGATCTGGCCGCCACGCCCACGCGCTGGGACGACGCCCGGGCGGCGTCAGCCTTCGCCGAAACCCGGTGGGCCGCGATCCAGAGCCGGGTCACTGACGCCGCGCTGAAGAGCAGGTTCGCGGTGACACTGGCCGGGATGAAGGCGGCCGCCGACGCCGAGGACGCCGGCCTCGCGGCGCAATTCAACCGCGCCGAACTGGACCAGGTCGATGAGCTGGAGACCTTCTTCGCCCGACACGCGGGCTGATCAGAACGGCCCGCGGAAGATGAACCATGCGCCGCCGAAGATCATGGCGAAGCCGACCGCATGGTTCATCGTCAGCCTCTCGCCCAGCACCGTCACCGAGAAGACGGCGAAGACCAGAAGGGTGACCACCTCCTGCATCGTCTTCAGCTCGGCCGCCGAATAGACCGTATGGCCGATGCGGTTGGCGGGCACGGCNNAGGCAGTATTCGAAGAAGGCGATGGCCCAGCTGACCCCGACCACGATCCACAGCGGTTTGGAGCCGAACTTCAGGTGGCCGTACCAGGCGAAGGTCATGAAGACATTCGACAGCACCAGCATCAGAATCGGGGCGATGTAGGGAAACGACAGCCGCATCGGCGCAAGATGCTTGCCCGCGACGCTTTCCGCCAGCATAACCCGCGCCGGACGCGGGCCGACCGCATCCTCGCGCCCGCTGAAGGGCCGGCTTAGCTCAGTTGGTAGAGCGCCAGTTTTGTAAACTGGATGTCGCGGGTTCGATTCCTGCAGCCGGCACCAGCCGCCCTCCTCCGCTCACCCCGGCCGTTCCGTCACCCGCGCGGCGGCGGTGACGATGGTCTGATAATCGGGCGAGGCGCGCAGGGGGCCGAGGAAGTCGCACGACGGATAGCGGCTCAGGATCTGGTTGATCAGATAGCGGTGCCCCTGCATCGCCCGGTCCCAGTCGGCGGCGGCCCGCTCGACCTCGGACGGCTTGACGGCCCCGCGTGCGGCCATCGCCTTCAGCTCGAGAAGATCCGCCTCGCGGTCATGCGGCAGGGCCTGAATGGCGCGGAACTCGCCGGCGGCCAGGGTCGCGAAGCGTTCGCCGGCCGCCTGCAGCCGCAGCCGGACCTGGGGGTCGGAGACGATGCCCGGATCGTTCAATCCGGCGGCCAGTTCGACATAGCACTGGTCAGACGTCGGCGCCCCGGCCCAGCCCTCGGCGGGCGCGGCGGTCTGAACGGCCACAGCCATCAGAAGCACGATCATCGGCGTCGAAGCCAGCGGGTCGAGAAGTTCGCGACCCTGCCCCCGGCGCCGCGAAACGAAGGGGCGGACAGTCGCTCCGTCGCGCCCGGACCGCAAGGGCCGCGCACGGAACAAACGTCTCAACCCTGACACGCGGGCCTTGCCACAAACGCAAACCTCCCCGCCGCGGTGCGACGGGGAGGATCACAGAGACTTGACGATGTCGGCGTCAGGGACGCCGAACCGGCTTTAGTACTTGGCCGTCAGCTGGATGCCGAAGGTGCGCGGCGTGTTGAAGTTGCCGTAGTCGCCGAGGGTGTTCCGGTTGGACGGGTCACGACGGTAGACATACTGCTCGTCCAGCAGGTTGCGCGACCAGACCGAGATTTCCAGCGAGGGCGCGCCGGGCGCCGTCTGGATGTCGGTGATGGCGACGCGGCCGTTCACGATCAGGGACTGGTCGTTCTTGATCGCGAACTGGTCGAAGCTCTGGGTGGCGTCGGCGTAGTTGACGTCCAGGTGAGCCTTGAAGGTCGCGCCCATCAGCGGCGTGTCGAAGTCGGCGGCGGCGCTGAAGGCGTTTTCCGGCGTGTAGGCGATGAACACCTGCTGCAGGACGCCGTTGAACGGGTTGACCGTGTCCGGGATCTTCGCGTCGGTGTAGGCGTAGGAGGCCGACAGACGCAGGTTCTCGGTGGCCTGGAACTGACCTTCCAGCTCGGCGCCGCGGATTTTCGTGGTGCCGGGGGCGTTGATGGTTTCCAGGGTGTTGCGGGTCGAGGCGCCGACCACGGTGACCAGGCTGAAGTCGATCTGGCTGTCGGTACGATCCATCGCATAGACGGCGGCGTTCAGGCGCAGACGGTTGTCCAGCAGGTCGCTCTTCAGACCCAGTTCGTAGGCCTTGACCTCTTCCGGATTGAACGAGCGGTAGGTCAGCGAGCGCGAGGAGGCGCCGCCGGCGCGGTAGCCGGTCGAGTATTTGGCGTAGACGTTGATCTGGTCGGAGACGTCATAGGCCAGGGTGACCATCGGGTCGAAACGCTTGACCGACGAGGCGAACGTGAAGTTCGTCGCGGCGTTGTTGACCGTGGACAGGACGCCGTCCTTGTCATCCCAGGTGTAGCGGCCGCCGACCGTCAGGTGCAGGGCGTCCAGACCCGTCGGGGTCCAGGTCGCCTGACCGTAGACGGCCTTCGATTCCGAATGGGCGGTCGAGGCGCGGTCGATCGAGCGGAAGCCGCGGATGGTCGGGGTCGGATCGTTGATCGTGTAGCCCGTGCCGTCGGCGTTCCAGCGGTTGGTCGACGGGGTCGCCGCGTCGTCCGAGACGGTTTCCTTGAAGTAGAACAGGCCGCCGACGTAGTCGATGCTGTCACCCAGCGAACCGACCGCCTGGAGCTCCTGGCTGAACTGGTGCTGCCAGAAGCCGGCCAGCGAGTAGCGGCTGAAGTTGGCGTTCGGGCCGACGACCGGCGGACGGTGGGCGCCGGCGATGTTGTCGTACTGTTCGACGTCGACTTCACGGTAGGCGGTGATCGAACGCAGCTCGACGCTGTCGTTGGGACGGTACGACAGGTGCAGGTCGGTGCCGCGGGTGTCGTCGACGCTGTACTGCTGCGGCACGCCGATGTCGGCGACGCGCATCACGCTGGTGCCGTTGACCTGGACGATCGGGGCCAGGGCGCGGATCGAGCCCGACGGAACGGTGGCCGAGGTGAAGGGCACCACGGTCAGGTTGTTCGGGTTGAAGTTCAGCAGCTGGCTGTAGAACGGGGTGTTCTTGTCCTTGCCGATGTCGGCGGCCAGGTCGGCGGTGAAGTTGTCGGTCGGGGTCCAGCGCGTCTGGACGCGCAGGCCGCGGCGGTCGTATTCGCCAAAGCCCGTCTGACCCGGCAGCGGGTTCTTGGTGATCGGACCCTGCACCGAGATGACGCCGTCAACCTTGAAGGCGAAGTCGTTGAACGACGGGAAGTTGACGTGCAGTTCGGAGTTGTAGGAGCTGTAGTTGCCGACGCCGGCGACGGCGCGCATGCCGAACTCGCCGGTGGGCTTGCGGGTCACCATCGAAAGCGCGCCGCCTTCGGTGTTGCGGCCGAACAGGGTGCCTTGCGGGCCCTTCAGGACTTCGACGCGTTCGATGTCGAGCAGGGCGGCGCCGAGGCCGTGCTGGCGGGCCAGGTAGACGCCGTCGACATAGACGCCGACGCCCTGTTCACGGGCGGGCTGGTTGGCGTCGTTCGGGACGATGCCGCGGATGCCGATGGTCAGGGCCGACTGGCGGGCTTCGAACGTCTGGACACGCAGCGAGGGGACGGCGCCGTCGGCGAGGTCCATCAGGCTCTGGACGTGGCGGTCGGCCATGGCCTCGGCGTTGACGACCGAGATCGAGATCGGCGTGTCCTGCAGATTGGTTTCGCGCTTCGTCGCGGTGACGACGATGTCATCCAGAGCGGTCGTCTGCTCTTCGGCAGCCGGAGCGGTCTGGGCCTGGGCGAAGGCCGGGATAGCAGCAGCCATGAGAGCGCTGCCCAGCAGAAGCTGGACGCGCAGTTTGTTTTGGCGGTTCATTATTGTCCCCTGAGTGAGGACGCCAAAACTAGGGCGGAATTGTTTTGCTCAGTTCACAGGTCTGAGACAGGCAAATGTATTCTCCGTGACGTGGAAATGTACGACGCGTGACGCGCCCGTGTCCCGATCATGTCGGTTTTGATACATCGGGCGGCTGCGACGTCATGCCGCGACCTCATAAGGACGAGTGTTCGCGATCCAGTCCCGCGCCGAGGCCGAGGGCCCGTGCCGACGGCTCCCGCCCACCCTACGGCGAGTTCATTTCGCGGCCTCAATCCTGACCCAATTCGCTACGCATGTAGCGCTACAAATGTAGCGAACCTTGCGAGGGACCTGTCATGATCGAGACCCTTCCCCGGCGGGAACGCGAGGTGTTCGAGACTCTCTGTCGGCTCGAGGCCGGCGCCGTCGCCGACGTCCGCGACGCCCTGGCCGACCCGATCAGCGATTCCGCCGTCCGCACCCTGCTGGCCCGGCTGGAGGCCAAGGGGCTGGTGGCCCGGAGCCAGGCCGCTACCGGCGTCGTCTATCGCCCCGTGCCGCGCACGGACGCCGTCGCGGCCGGGGCCCTGCAGAAGATGATCGACACCTTCTTCGCCGGATCGGCCGCCAGCGCCGCCACCGCCCTGCTCGGCCTCGGCCAGCGCCTGACGCCCGAAGAGGCCGCCGCCCTGGAGCGCGCCATCGACGAGGCCACCGAGCGCAAGCAAGGCGGCCGGTCATGACCCTGGCCCTCTTCCTTTCCCTGCTGATCAAGTCCGGCCTCGTCGCCGGCGCCGGTCTGGCCGCCTCCCACTGGATCGGCCGCCGGGCCGCGGACCGCGTCGATATCCTGCGCGCCACCGTCTGCGTGCTCCTGCTCCTGCCGGTCATCGCCGCCCTTCTGCCCGCCCTGTCCCTGGCGATCCTGCCGGCGCCCCAGATCGCACCACAGGTCCCGCCCGCCGCCGCGGATCCGCTCTGGGCCGGGCAGATCGGTCCCGTCGCGGGTGTCGAGGTCTCCGGCGCCCTGCCGCCGCCGTCCCCGGCCCTGATCGCCGCCGCGATCTGGATCCTGGGCGCCACAGCCGTCGCGGGCCGCTTCCTGCTGGGTCTGGCCACACTCGACCGCTGGACGCGCGAGGGCCGCACCGTCACCGCCCCGGCCTGGCTGACCCCGCTCGCCCGTCTTGCGCCCGCGCCGCGCCCCCGACTGGTCAGCAGCGACCGTCTGTCCAGCCCGCTCAGCTGGGGCGTCTCGCCCGGGGTCATCATCGTGGATCCGGCCAGCCTCGACGCCGCCGACACCGCCCCGGCCGTCCTGGCCCACGAACTCGCCCACCTGAAGCGCAGGGACTGGGTCTTCCTGATCCTGTCGCGGCTGGCGGTGGCCCTGTTCTGGTTCAACCCCCTGGTCTGGCGGCTGCACGCCGTCCTCGCCGCCCGGTCGGAGGAGGCCGCCGACGCCGAAGCCCTGCGGACGGTCGACGCCTCGACCTACGCCCGCGCACTGGTCCGGCTGGCCGCCTGTCCGCCCTCTCTCTCGCACGCCGCCACCCCGATGGCGGCAGACGCCCGCACCCTCAAACGAAGGATCGCCTGCATCATGACCGCCTCGCCGAACCGCCGCCGCCCCTTGACCGTCGCCCTGACCGTCGCGGCTCTCGCCGCCGTCGCCACCCCGCTCGCTGCGCTGGAGCTGCGCGAGCACGGCTTCGAAGCTTCGCCCCTGCCGCCCCTGCCTCCAATCCCGGCCGTCGCCGCCATCGCGCCCCTGCCCCCGCTTCCGCCGATGGCTCCGCTGCCGGATCAGGACGCCCCGGGCGTCCCGCCGACGCCCCCGGCGCCGCCCGCCCCGCCTGCCGCGCCCGTCGCCGCGCCTGAGAGCTATGAGTGGTCCAGGGTCTCTCCTCCGGCTCCCCCTGCCCCTCCGGCGCCCCCGTCCGCGCTCCGGGCGCCGCCCGCCCCTCCGGCCCCGCCCGCTCCCCCGGCCCCGGGCCGCGTCTTCAGCTACAGCTCCGGAAACGGCTACAGCTACTCGATCAGCCGCGAGGCCACGCCCGAGGAGCAACGCGCCGCCGTCGAGGCCCGCGCCCAGTCCGCCCAGGCCCGCCAGCAGGCCAATGTCGCTCGCCAGCAGGCCGCGGCCGCCCGCGCCGAAGCCGCCCAGGCCCGCGCCGTCGCCGCCCCCCGGGCTCAGGCCGAGGCCCGCGCCCAGGCTGACGCCGCCCGCGTTCAGGCGCGCGCCGCCATGGCCCGCTCCGACCAGGCCCGCGCCGGCGCCGAGATCGCCCGCCAGCAGGCCACCCGCGCCCGCGCCGACGCCCGGGTCCAGATGGGCCGCGGTGCCGAGGAGATGCGGCGTGGCGCGCGCGAGATGCGTGAGGAAGGCGTGCGTCTGCGCGACCCCGCCTATCGCGCCGAACAGATCGCCAGGAACCGCGAACAGGGCCGCACCGTCACCGATGAGCGGTTGCAGGAGCTGTCGCGCACCTTGCCGGAGCGCGCCGATGAGATGGAACGTCGCGCCGACGAGCTTCAGCGCCAGGCGGCCAATCCAGCCTGACAGCCTCTAGAAAGGCGTCTGGGACCGGTCGGAAATCGCGTTGCGGGCCTGGGTCTGGGCCAGGTCCTGGTTCGGCGCCAGGCCCGTGATGATCTTTCGTCCGTCCTCGTCGATCACCGTCCAGACCCAGGGGCCGGTGCCCGGCGCGCCGGTGTCCTCGGGCTGGATGGAGTAGGACAGAAGCGCGGCGTCGACGGGCAGATCCATGCCTCAGCCTTCCCGCGAACACGAGACCGCCGACGCCGCAAACGGCGCCGCGATCAGGCCGGAAGCTGTCAGCGCCCCCCTCGACATGATGACAGGATAGCGCCGGTCGGCAGTCCTTACCAAGTCGTAAATACGCCGGTTTTCCAAACTCATCCGGACACGGCGCAAGCCTTCGGTCGGCCTTGGCCGAAACCTCGCCCAAAAGCCTCACCCAGGGTCGGAGCCAAAGCCGTCCGTTGACGCGCCGCAGCAAATCTGGCGAAACAGATGCGCGGGCGGGAAACGGCCCGTTTTCCCCTTCTCGCCTCAGGTCGAGAGCGAACGCGCCCCGCCGGACGACACTTCCCCCATGGCCCCCTCGAACATCAACAAGCTGGGACACCGGATCGGCGCGCGCGGCGGCCGCACCCGCGCCTCCATCCTGACCGCGACGCGCCGCCTGCTGGACAGCCGCCATCTGGGTGAAATCCGGGTCGCCGACGTCGCCTCCGAGGCGGACCTGTCGCCGTCCAACTTCTACACCTACTTCAAGACGGTCGAGGAGCCTGTCCTGGCCCTGTGCGAGGACTGCGCGACGGACTTCCAGGTTCTGGCCCGGCATCTGGACGGGGACTGGTCGGGCGAGAACGCCTTTCTCGCCGCCCGCGCCTATGTCGTCGACGTCCTGGCCTTCTGGCACGAACACGGACCGGTGCTGCGCATCGAGCACATGCTGGCCGACAAGGGCGAGGCGGGCTTCATCGAGAGCCGGGTCAAGCGTCTGCGCCGGGTTCACCTGGCCTTCGAACGCCGTATCGCCCAGGCCCACTCCACCGGCTATCACGCCAAGGGGCTGGACCCGCGCCTGACCTCCTATCAGGTCGCCAATCTGGTCGAGGCCATGGCCGACGGCTTCGAACTGCTCCGGCGCGGCGACACCCCGCCCGAGGCCATCATCGACACGACCGCCCATATCGTCGTGAAGATCGTCACCGGGCGTTGATCGGGGGCGCTCGCTAGAGCCCCAGCGGTCCGTAGATCCACGTCAGCCCGGCGCCGATCGCCAGCAGGGTCCCGAACGGCAGCCGGTCCGCCCCGCTGACCGGCCGGCGCATCAGGAGCCGCCCCAGCACAAGGCACAGGGCGACCACACAGGCCCACAGCAGGACGCTGGGCAGGCCGGTCACGCCGACCCAGGCGCCCGCGCCCGCGAACAGGATCGGATCGCCCCCGCCCAGACCGTCGCGTTTGCGGACCCGCCGATAGAGCCAGGCCATCAGCCACAGCAGGACAAACCCCATGACCGCCCCGACGATCTGGGCGAGCGGTATCCCCCGCGCCAGCAGGCCCGAGGCGACCAGTCCGGTCCCGATCAGCGGCAGGGTCAGGATGTCGGGCAGCCAGAAATTCTCGGCGTCGACCACGGCGATCAGCAGCAGTTGCCAGCCCAGCAGGGCCGTCGCCCCGATCAGCAGCCATGAGCCGCCCATCATCGCGGCCGGGGCGGCGCCGTGCAGCACGGCCCAGACCCCGATCGCGCCCGCCGCCAGTTCGATCAGCAGATAGCGGATCGAGATCGCCGCTCCGCACCGCCCGCAACGGCCGCGCAGGATCAGCCAGCTGATGACCGGGATCATCTGCCAGGGCTTGAGAGGCTCATTGCAGCCCAGACACCGGGACCGGCCCGATACCGCCTCGTCGTCCCGCGCCAGCCGCAGGCTGACGGTCGCGATGAAGCTTCCGACGATCAGTCCGAACAGACCCGACAGAACGGCCGTGGCGGCGACAAGCGGCATGGACGAATCCGGCGCCGCGCCCTGTGCGGCCTTCCGGGCTTAGCCCCCGACCGCGCCGCCGCCAAGGGCGACCGCCACGTGATAGGTCACGAACGACGCCAGATAGGCCAGGCCGAACATGTAGGCGACCATCACCCACATCCAGCCCCAGCTGTTGGTCTCGCGCTTCACCACGCCCAGGGTCGCCACGCACTGGGGCGCGAAGATGTACCAGGCCAGGAAGCTGAGGCCGGTGGCCAGCGACCACTGGGCGGCCAGGGTCGCGCCCAGCAGACTGCCTGCGCTGTCGGCGTCGGCGATGGAGTAGACGGTGCCCAGGGCCGCCACCGCCACCTCGCGCGCGGCCATGCCCGGGATCAGCGCGATGACCATCTGCCAGTTGAAGCCGATCGGGGCGAACAACGGCTCCAGCGCATGGCCGATCATCCCGGCGAAGGAATAGTCGATGGCCGGACCGGTCGCCCCCTCCGGCGGATAGGGGAAGGTGCCCAGAAACCAGATCAGCACCATCAGCGGCAGGATGATCCGCGCCGCCCGTTCCATGAAGATCCGCGCCCGGACCCACAGATTGAACAGCACGCTCTTCAGATCGGGCATCTTGTAGGTCGGCAGCTCCATCATGAAGGGCTCGACCGCGCCGCGCCAGAACACCTTGCGGATGACGAAGGAGACGATCAGGGCCGACAGGATGCCGGCGGCGTAGAGGCCGAACATCACCAGCCCCTGCAGGTTCACGAAGCCCCAGACCGTCTGCTGCGGAATGAAGGCGCCGATGATCAGGGTGTAGACCGGGATGCGCGCCGAACAGGTCATCAGGGGGGCGACCAGAATAGTGGTCATCCGGTCGCGCCTGGCGTCGATCACCCGCGCCGCCATGACGCCCGGAATGGCGCAGGCGAAGCTGGACAACAGGGGGATGAAAGCCCGGCCGTGCAGACCGGCGCCGCCCATGATCCTGTCCATCAGGAAGGCCGCCCGGGCCATATAGCCGAAGTCTTCCAGCAGGATGATGAAGGCGAACAGGATCACGATCTGCGGCAGGAAGACCAGTACGGCGCCGACCCCGGCGATGACGCCGTCGACCAGCAGGCTCTGCAGCAGGCCCCACGACCCGCCGTCCGGGATCACCGCCGCGACCAGACCGCCCAGGGCGGCGAAGCCCGCGTCGATGCCGTCCATCAGGGGCGTGGCCCAGCTGAACACGGCCTGGAACATGACGAACAGGATGGCCAGCAGGATGACCAGACCCGCGACCGGGTTCAGCAGCACCGCGTCGATCTTGCCCGTCAGGGTGTCGGGCCGCTCGGGCGGACGCACGCAGTCGCGCATGATCTGTTCGGCGCGGCGGTGGGCGGCGCGGATCCCGGCGGCGTCCGGCGCATGCCAGCCGCCGGTCGCCGGTTCGTCGCGCGCGGCGGTCAGGGTCAGGTTCTCGACCTGGGCGATCAGTTCATCGACGCCGCGCTTGCGCGTCGCCACCGTGGTCACGATCGGCAGACCCAGTTCGGCCTGCAGCTTCTCCAGATCGATACGCAAGCCCTGACGCTGGGCGATGTCGTACATGTTGAGCGCCAGCACCATCGGCCGCCCGACCTGCTTCAGCTCCAGCACCAGCCGCAGCACGAGGCGCAGATTGGTAGCGTCGGCGACGCAGATGATGGCGTCCGGCTCGGCCTCTCCGGCCAGCTTGCCGAGGACGGCGTCGCGGGTGACCTCCTCGTCCGGGCTGCGCGCGCGCAGGGAATAGGTGCCCGGCAGGTCCAGCACCGACAGGCTGCGGCCCGAGGCGGAACGGATGATCCCCTCCTTCCGCTCGACGGTGACGCCGGCGTAGTTGGCGACCTTCTGATGGGCGCCGGTCAGGGCGTTGAACAGGGCGGTCTTGCCCGAGTTGGGATTGCCGACCAGGGCGACCCGGGCGGGGCGAACGGCGATGTCCATTATTCGGCGGCTTCCGCGATGTCGTCGCCGAGGCGAAGGGTCAGGCTGGCGGCCTCCTTGCGGCGCAGGGCCACGCGCATGTCGTCGACCTTGACCGCAATCGGGTCGCGTCCGAACAGGCCTTCGTGGATCAGCTCGATCCGCGCGCCCTCGACCAGACCCAGCTCCAGCAGGCGCCGTTCCAGCTCGGTCTCCGCCGCCTCGTGATGGCAGTGGGTCCCCACGGAGGTGATGACGCCGCGATCGCCCACCCGGGCCTCGCTGAGCTTGATGACGTTGGACATTCAGGACCACTCGGAACGCGGATGCCGACGACAGGGTAAAGGTCGCCGTATCTGTGACTGATTATCAGGTGCGATACCATGGCGTCCATAGGTCAAGCCGTCCGATTGCACACGGCCGCGCTTGCGCTATCAGGGTTTCCGACAGGCGGGAGACGACCATGCGGCGAATGATCCTGGCGGGCGCGATGCTGGCGGCCCTCGGCGGTTGCGGATCGGGCGAGAGCACGCCCGCGGCGCCGCCCGTGCCGGTTCCGCCGCCCCTGACCGACGCCCAGCGCGCGACCATGCTGGCCGCCCTGCCCGCCCCGTACAACACGGCCGATCTGGAGCAC
>DBBK01000147.1:6574-6944 GCA_002292165.1 Brevundimonas sp. UBA986 | reverse complement strand
TTCGCCCTGTCCAGCGAGATCGAGCGCGCCATGACCGCCGGCGACCACGACGCCGTCGCCGTCGCCAAGGGCCAGCTGCTGGCCTCGGGGCAACTGCTCGGCGTCCTGCTGTCTTCGCCCGACCAGTGGTTCGAAGGCGGCGCCGACGACGCCCTCAAGACCGAGGTCGAGGCCCTGCTGGCTGAACGCGTCACCGCCCGCGCCGCCAAGGACTGGCCCGCCGCCGACCGCATCCGCGACCGCCTGACCGAACTCAACGTCGTCGTCATGGACGGCCCGACCGGCGCCACCTGGCGGTTGAAGGAGTAGGGAACAGCGTCTCCTCCCCACGCAGTGGAGAGGAAGGCCGCATATCCTCCCCATCTCTGAT
>DBBK01000147.1:0-6542 GCA_002292165.1 Brevundimonas sp. UBA986 | reverse complement strand
AGCGATCGGTGGGCGGTGGAGGGGGTCTTGAAGCACCTCCCGACGGCAGGGATCCAAGACCCCCTCCGTCTCCTCGCAAGCGCTCGGAGCCACCTCCCCATGCTTCGCACGGGGGAGGAGACGAAATGTCAAACCCGTGTTACGCCAGTTCCTTCACTCGTCGGGGGATAGGCGTGAAACATCTCTTCTGGGCCTTCGTCCTGGCCTTGGCCGTCACCGTGTTCGGCTTCTGGCCGACGACCGTGGGCGCCTTCGGGCCGCCGGATGCGATCCGCATCGTCCACGGCCTGTTCGCGGTCGGCTGGATGGTGCTGCTGATCGTGCAGAGCTGGCTGATCGGCCATCGCCAGAACCGGACCCACCGCTGGATCGGCTGGACCTCGCTCATTCTCGCGCCCGGTCTGGTGATCAGCGCTCTGGTGGTGGTCCTGACCTCCCAGGGCGCGGTCTCGCACTTCCCGCCGGACCTCCTGCTGATCCTCGACTGGATCGACCTCTGGTCGCTCTTCCTCTTTTCGGTCCTCTATGTCGCGGGCATCCTCGCGCGCCGGACGATGTCCCTGCATTCCCGCTGGCTGGGTTCGACGGTCTTCGTGGCCCTGATCCCGGCGCTGGGCCGCGCCTACGGCATGAATATCGAGGCCATCGGCGGTCTGCGCGGCTCCCTGCATCCCTCCTACTGGACGGTGGAGGTCATCCTGATCGCCCTGATCGTCCGCGACGCCCTCAAACACGGTGGCTTCAAGGCCCGCTATCTGACGCCCTATGCCGTGACCCTGGCGGGTCTGCTGGCCATGGAGTGGACCATGTTCATGGCCCCGCACTGGCAATGGTTCGCCGACTTCACGGGCCTGATCAGCGGAACCTGACGGCGCGGAACTGCGACAGCTTGCCACAGCCGCCAGAGCGTAGTTTGTAACGCCGCATCTCATTCGAGGTCGGAGTTCCTCATGTTCGCACCCCTCGTCGCCGCGCTGGCCCTCTCGCAGGCCGGAGCGGTCCCGCCGACCCTGTTCAGCTACTCCGGCGTCACCCTCGACCCCGGCGGCCGGACGATCGCCTCGGTCGATTCCAGCCAGGCCCAGGGCGCGGCCGGGACGCATGGCGTGGTCACCCTGCGCGGTCTGGACGGCAAGGTGTCGGGCACGATCGATCCCTGCAACGCCTGCCGCTACAGCGCCCCGGCCTGGTCGCCCGACGGATCGAAGCTGGCCTTCCTCGCCAACGGTCAGGACGGCGTCACCCTCTATGTGTCCGAGCGCGGCGTCCCGCGCGCCGTCACCACCGTCCAGGGTCTGGTCTCCACGCCGCGCTGGTCGCCCGACGGCCAGTCCATCGCCCTGCTGATCACCCTCAACCCGTCCAAGGAGACCGGCGCCACCCAGGCCGGCGCCCGCCAGGTCGGCGAGATCGGCAGCCTGTCGCTGGACAGCCAGCGTATCGCCACGGTCCCCGTCGCGGGCGGCCAACCGCATATGGTCTCGCCCGACGGGACCTTCGTCTATGAATACGACTGGACCCCGGACGGTCAGGGCTTCGTCGCCACCGCCGCCGAGGGCAATGGCGACAACAACTGGTGGGTCGCCTCCCTGCGGTCCTTCCCCATCGCCGGCGCGCCCCGGATCATCGCCGCGCCCCGCTATCAGATGAACATCCCGCGCGTGTCGCCGGACGGGAAGACCGTGGCCTTCATCGGCGGCGTGATGAGCGACTTCGGCTCGGTCGGCGGCGACGTCTACACCGTGCCCTTCGAGGGTGGCGTGCCCACAGACGTCACCCCCGGCTATCGCGGCACCTTCACCTCCGTCGCCTGGCGCGGCGCCAGGTTGGCCTCGACCCTGATCGTCGGCGGCGAGACGGGCACGGCCATGGTCGATCCGGTCGCGAAGGCGGTGTCCAACGTCTCCACCGCCCCGATGTCGATCTCGGCCGGGGAGGGGAAGGCCTCCTTCGACGCCCGCGCCCGCACGGTCGCCTATGTCAGCGAGACCTTCGACCGCGCCCCGCGCATCGAGGTCGGGACGCCCGGCCATATGCGCGTCCTGACCCATGACAACGACGGTCTGGCCGCCACCGTCTCGGCCCACAGCATCTCCTACCAGTCAGAGGGTCAGACGGTTCAGGGCTGGGTGCTGCAGCCGCTCACCCTGACCCCCGGCGCCAAATATCCGATGGTGGTTCAGGTCCACGGCGGCCCGTCCTCGGCGGCCCTGCCGAAGTTCGTCTTCGGCGGCACGGTCTCCGACCTGGTCAAGGCGGGCTACTTCATGTTCCTGCCCAATCCGCGCGGCTCCTACGGCCAGGGCGACGCCTTCGAGCGGCTGAACTATCAGGACTTCGGCGGCGGCGACCTCAAGGACATCCTCGCCGGGATCGACTTCATCGAGGCGCAGTCGCCGGTCGATGACGCCCGCCTCGGTGTCTACGGCCACTCCTACGGCGGCTTCATGACCATGTGGACCGTCACGCACAGCCAGCGCTTCCACGCCGCCGTCGCCGGCGCCGGCATCGCCAACTGGGGCAGCTACTACGGCCAGAACGGCATCGACCAGTGGATGGTCCCCTTCTTCGGCTCGACCTTCTACGACGACCCCTCGGTCTATGATCGCCTGTCGCCGATCCGCTCGATCAAGGACGCCCACACCCCGACCTTCATCTATGTCGGCGAGCGCGATCTGGAGACCCCGGCGCCCCAGTCGATGGAGTTCTGGCACGGCCTCGTCGCCAACGGCACCCCGACCTCCCTGGTCATCTATCAGGACGAGGGCCACGGCATCCGCCAGCGCGAGCACACCGAGGACCTTTCGCGCCGCATCGTCGGCTGGTTCGACCGGTATCTGAAGCCGGCGAGCTGAGGGCAGGGAACAGGGGGCGGGGGCGGGCCGTTCAGGCGGCATGAAAGCTCCGAGCTCGCGCACCGCGCCCGCCTTCGCCGCCGTTTCCGTCATTGCCCTGCTGGCCGCCTGCGGTCCGGCGCCGGAGAAGGCCGCCGAGCCCGCGCCGCCCGCCTCCACGGCTCCGGCCGCCCCGACCCCGGCGCCCACGCCCGCTCCGACGCCCGGCGCCCCGACGAAGATCATCGGCCTCGAAGGCCTCGGCGACCTGAAGATCGGCCAGCCGGTCCCGGCGGGCGGCTCGTGGGCCGAGCGCGGGGCCCAGACGGGCGACGCCTGCCGCACCGTGTCCTCGCCCGACTATCCGGGGGTCTACGCCATCGTCGAACAGGGCAAGGTCCAGCGTATCACCGTCGGCCAGCGATCGGACGTCAAACTGGTCGAGGGCGTCGGCGTCGGCTCGACCGAGAAGGACGTGAAGAGCTGGTTCGGCGGCTTCCGCGAGGAGCCCCACAAATACCAGGACGCCCCCGCCAAATATCTGACCGCCCCCAATGCCGCCAGCGGCGACCCGGCCGTCCGCTTCGAAATCGGCTCCGACGGCAAGGTCAGCCTGATCCACGTCGGCGTCATGCCGGCGCTCGGCTATGTCGAGGGCTGCAGCTAGGAGCCGCAGGGGGCGGGGACGGGCGCCGTCTCGTAGGTCGGCCCGATCAGATTGTGGGTCCGGGCCAGTGCGATCCGGCTCCCGATCCGACAGCGCGGGTTGCCGGGAAGGCGGATTTCCATGCGGCGGCCGTCCACCTGAACGAAGGCGATCGGGTGGGAGCGGCGGCCGACCGAATTGCCAAATCCGATGATCCGGCCGGTCGCGGCCTCGGTGGGGCCGTACGGGCCCTGCCACACCTTCAGCGCGACGCCGAACAGCGCGGCGATCAGGACGCAGATCACCAGCCCGATCACAGCGGCCCGGTGGAATTCCCACCAGCTTTGAATGGACCACCACATCGCGCCAACCTTCTGACCGAAGTGCGATCATGGGCGGCCTGACGCGGGTAATCCAGCCTCGGGCGTCGCTGCGCGGGGCCAATTGTAAAACGTTGTAAGATGGACGCGAATCCCCGGTGTACGGAACCGGAAGTGGTGGCATGACAGGGGCGCGGAGCGTTCCCTGACAGGCGCTTCGTGACCGGCCCGGCGATTCACACCAGTCAACCAGTCGGGCCGGTCGCCCTGCCTTCCCTTCCTGCCGCCGCTCATCCGGCGAAGGGAACCGGCATAATTTCGCGCACGGTCGCCAATGATGTCAGCCACTTGCGCCTGACGTGACCCAATCGGCTCAGCACGCCTCGGGGCTCGGCTATACTGGCCGTCCGGTCTTTGACATTACCCGTCGCCCTTCCACGCCGCTTGCACGCGAGTGCAAACCGGGTGCAACGAACGGCCTTGGAAAATACGCCGTATTTTCAGAAAGCTGTCAGGCGTTCCTAAGTCCTGATCTCACCGATTGCACTTTTTGCACCCACTAATTTCCGAGTGCAAAACGCCCGGTCAGCGGCTCATCAGCTCGGTCGCCAGTTCGGCGGTCAGATAGCCGTCGGCGATGCGGCCGTTGGCGGCCTGCCAGCGCTTCAGGGCGGCGCGGGTGTTGGCCCCGACCACCCCGTCGACGCCGCCGGTGTCATAGCCCATCCGCGTCAGGGCGGCCTGGGCGCCGACGCGCTGGTCGCGCGACATGGGGGCGTCGGTCGGCCAGCTGGCCACGAGGCCCGGCTTGCCCGCCACCCCGTCCGCCGTCAGGCCGATGGCCAGGGCGTAGGAGACCGAGTTGTTGTAGCGGCGGATCACGAAGTGGTTGGGCAGGCCGATGAACGCCGGGCCGCGCGCGCCTTGCGGCAACAGCAGGGTCGCGTTCTCGGCGGCCTCGGCGTCGGACATCGATCCCCCGCGCGCCAGGGTCACCCCCTGCTGGCGCCAGAAGCTCCACGGCCGCGACGGGCCGTCCGCCAGCGAGTAGTCGAAGCCCTGCGGGATCACGACCTCATAGCCCCAGGCCTGACCGCGCTTCCATCCGGCCTGGGCCAGCAGGTTGGCGGCGGAGGCCAGGGCGTCGACGTCGGTGCCCCAGATGTCGACCTTGCCGTCGTCGTTCTGGTCGACGCCGAGCCGCAGATAGTTGTCGGGCATGAACTGGGTCTGGCCCATGGCCCCGGCCCAGCTGCCGGTCAGGCCGGCGCGGCTGCGGCGGCCGTCGATGACGATGTCCAGGGCGTCGCGCAGCTGGCCCTCGGCCCAGTCGCGGCGGCGGCCTTCATAGGCGAGGGTGGCCAGCGACCGGATCACGTCCTTGTTGCCCTGGACCTGGCCGAAGCTGGATTCCTGGGCCCAGATCGAGACCAGGATCTCGGCCGGGACGCCGAAGCGCTGGGTCACGCTCCACGGCACGATGTCCACCTTGCGGCGGGCCTCGGCGACGCGGGCGGACGAGACGGCGTTGGCGACATAGGCGCCGGCCGGGCGGCTGAACTCGGGCTGGTTGCCGTCCAGGCGGATGACCTCCTGATCGGGCGTCAGGCCGGCCAGCTGCTGCTCATAGGCCGCGCGGCGGGCGCCGCCCATGCGGGTCAGGAAGCCCTGTTTCCAGCCCTCGAAGCCGGGCTGGTCATAGACCGGCTGCGTCGGCTGTGGCGCGGGCCGGGGCGGCTGGATTTGGGGCTGCGGCTGGGGCTCCGGCCGGGCAGGGGGCAGCACCGTCTCAGCGGGCGGCAGCATGGGGGCGCAGGCCGCGACGGACAGGAACAGCAGGAGGCGGGCGGAAAGGCGCATGGGGGACAGGCTAGGGCTCCGGACGACGTTCAGGCAATCACAAGCGCGCGAGACCGGCGAGCGTTGCAGTTCAGCGTCATTGTGCCGCCAACAGGGTGAACAGGCCGTTCACCGCGTTCGTTCGCCAAATCCCAACGCGCCTGCGACATTCTGTCCTCCACCCTGATGCGGCCTGGTGGCGGAGGGGCTACGCGATGGGCCCGCAAGCCCATAGACCCTCCGTTCGACTCGGAGGCCAGGCCTCCATTCTTTTGGCGCTAACGCTCGCCGCGCGGCGGCTCGCTGCTTGAGCCCGGGCCTGCTATTGGCTCCTCGAAGAACCTGTCCATATCCGTCGCCCGGCGGTTGACTTCGGCCTCTCGAATCTCTACATGCACCGCTCCGCCGCAGGTTCGCCCCGCGGCTCTTTTATTTTTGATTTGCCTCAGGACGTCCGACCATGAAGGTCCGTAGCTCGCTCAAGTCGCTCAAGACCCGCCACCGCGACTGCAAGGTCGTTCGCCGCAAGGGCGTCGTCTTCGTGATCAACAAGACCGACCCGCGCTTCAAGGCGAAGCAGGGCTAAGCAGGCGCTTACGGCGTCTGCGATGTGATCGCGGACGCCTAAGTCTCTGAAATGTCTTGACTATCTAGGGCTGTGGGCAATCTGTCCGCAGCCTTTTTCGTGTTCGTGGTTGAGCCCGCCGCGCCGACGTGGTTAGCGTCTCGCCTCTTCCAGTCCGCCTTCCTCCGGAGTGCCTCCCCATGACCGACGCCGCCGCTTCCTTCGACAGCTCGGACGTCCTGACCTCGGCGGCCCAGGGCCGTCTGCGTTCGATCATCGAGCGCATCGAGCGTCTGGAAGAGGACAAGGCCGCGATCATGGCCGACCAGAAGGAGGTC
>DBBK01000262.1:5914-14798 GCA_002292165.1 Brevundimonas sp. UBA986 | reverse complement strand
GGGCGATCTGGAGAGCGCCTGCGACTATATGGTCCGGTTCGCGGCGGCGGGCATCCGCGCGGTGTGCGGGCCGACGGTCGTTCCGCAACCGCAGGGCTAGCCGAAGAACACCGCCCACATCAGTCGGCCCGGCAGGAAGGTGAAGGCGCCGGCGATCAGCAGCCCGCCGACGAACAGGGCGGCCATGGTGCGGCCGTGGGAGCCGATCCGGCCCGAGCGCACGTGCCAGATGCCCATCGGCAGGGCGATCAGGGTCCAGCCGGAGAGCAGGTGGATCAGGCTGAACGATCCCGGATTGATCGTGCGGATGAAGAAGGAGCTGATCGCCACGGTCGCCATGGCGACGACCCAGCTCCACCCGATGACGCGATGGGCCGCCGTGCCCTTGACCCCGATCAGCTGAACCGTACCGAGCGCCAGGGCCGTCAGGGCGGCGGCGATGTGGAGCTTGAGCACCCAGCCCTGACGCGCCAGCAGGCCCCAGTCGGGTGCATGGCCGAAACGCTGCGAAATCAGGACGGCCCCCGCCCCCGCGACAAGGGCGACGGCGGCCAGCAGCAGCAGACGGCGGGGCGTATAGGCGGAGGCGGGCGAAACGGCGGTCATGGCGGATCCTCGGGTGAGGTCCCGACCCTGACCCGTCGCCGGGCCGGATCACACCGCCGCTTCGCCGATGACCGCCGCTGCTTCGCGAACGGACAGGCCCCGACCGACGCCCGCCTTCAGGTCGTCAGAAGACGCCGCGCAGGACGATGCGCTGGGTCGCGCCGGCCGTGGTCAGCTCGAAGGCCGCGGTCTCGAAGGGCGGCATGCCGAAACGGGCGCGGGCGCTGTTGGAGAAGCCGAAGGGCTCGCTGGGGATGCCGATGCGGTTCTTGCTCAGCTTGCCGTCGCCGTTGGTGTCCTGAAAGGCGGCGATGACGTAGCGGCCGGGCTGCATGTTGGAGACGAAGGCGCTGGTGACGGCCCCCGTCCGCTGCAGGGTCAGGGCCCGGACGGGATTTTCGCTCCGGCGGTAGGACTCTTCGTCGCGGTAGATGGCCACGGCGATGCGGCCGTTGGTCTGGGGGGTCTCGATCTCGACCAGCAGGGTGGCGGTGGTCGTGCTGCGGGTCGGCCGGTTCTGGGTCGGGGGGATGATCGGGCGCGAAGGCGCGACGACGGGCGGCGCGACCGGAGGCGGGGCGGCGCCTTCGACGGCGGCTTCTGTCGTCACGGCTGAGCCTGCGGCCGAGCTCGACGCCGGGGTGGTCGACAGGGCGGTGGTCGGCGCGGCGGCGGCGGGCGCGACCGGGACCACCGGGGCGTTGCGCGGCGGCGGGGCCATGGGGGTCATGCCGGTCTGCTGGGCGAGGACGACCGGCGCCGGGGTCATGACAAACAGGGTCGTGACGGCGAGGATGATCTTCATTCCGGATGCGTTTCGTGGTCTCACAGCGTTATCGCCATCAACCATGACGGCGAACCGCCCTCGAATGCAATGAGTCCCATCCTGAATTCCCCCAATCCGTCAAACCGATCGGCCGATTTCGCGCTCCCCCGCAAGCCTCTGACCCTCGGCCTTGTTCGCGGCATTGTCGTGGCGGCGGCGGCCGGCGGGGGGTTCGCCTTCATGGGCGCCTTCGGGACGGGCGAGGCGCCGTTCGGCCTGCGTCTGGCCTACTGGGTCCCGGTGATGCTGGCCGGCGCCTTCTGGGGGCACCTGTGTTCACGGTTGATCGAGCGCTGGATCGATCTGGATGAAAGGCCGTGGCTGACGGTCGTGGCCCTGACCGCCGCCATCACCGGGCCGGTCTCGGTTCTGGTCTGGGCGGTGACGGGGCTGGTCTTCGACGGGCATCTCTATCCGCTGTCGGCCCTACCCTATATGCTGATCCCGGTCGGGGTGGTGACCGCGACCCTGTCGGCCATCAACGTCTTCCTGTCCAAGGCCCAGCCGGTCCAGACCCATGCGGCCGAGGTGGGGGCGCCCGCCGCCCGCTTCCCCGACCGCCTGCCGATGAAGCTGAGGGGCGCGACGATCCGCGCCGTCCAGGCCGAGGACCATTATCTGCGCATCCACACCGACCGGGGCTCGGACCTGATCCTGATGCGGCTGGCCGACGCCCTGGAGGAGCTGGAAGGACTGGAGGGCGCCCAGACCCACCGCAGCTGGTGGGTGGCCCGGGACGCCGTGCGTGACGTCGCCCGAGGCGACGGCCGCGCCACCCTGTCGCTGGACGGCGGCCTGACCGCGCCGGTCAGCCGCCGCTATGCCAAGGCCCTCAGGGACGCGGGCTGGTACTAGAATCCCGAAACCCTAGCCCTTCCACGCCCCGTGGAAACCGGCCGGCAGGGCCACGTCGGCGGTCCAGGTGGCGACCGGGCCGTCCGAGACGTGGGCGGCGTCGAAGACGTGCAACTCGGTCACCCCTGCGCGCAGGTTGATGGCGGGGCCGACCAGCCAGGCGTCGCGCTCGCTGCGGGCGTTCGGCCTGGGCACGAAGACCGTCTCCTCGACGATATGGCTGATGCCGAACTCGAAGCTGTCGGACTTGCCGGAGGCCCAGTCCTGAACGGCCAGACCCGTGGGCAGGGGACGGTCCGGGGTTTCGCCCGCCGTATGGGCGGTCAGGGTGCGGTTGAGGCCGGCGAAGCGCGGATTGGCCTTGGGGAACTCGCCGACCACGCCGCTGGAGACCATGTCGGCGCGACCGTCGGCGTGCAGGGTGACCAGTTTGAGCACGGCGGGCTCGCCGGGGACGCGGCCGCGTTGCTGGACCATGACGCGGGCGCCCTCGACCGCGAACTGGACGTCCTTGCCGGCCGCGACGTCGAAACGGATCGTGCCGTCGCGATCGGCCCAGGCATCGCCGAGATGGAAGAAGGAGAAGGTCGGCAGTTCGAACAGCCGGGTCTGCGTCAGGTTGGCCTTGTCCAGCACCAGGACCTGGGTCCCCATCTCCGGCTTCCAGGCGAACTGGCTGGCGAAGGGCATGGCGCGGGGATCGAACACCCAGGGCTGGAGCACGATCACCAGATGCCGGTCGGTGGCGGTGAAGTCGTGGAAATAGCTGTTGCGCGGCAGGCGCACGACCGAGGCCTCGATCAGGCCGCCGTCGGCGCGCAGATGCCAGACGATCATCTGGTCGCCGCTGGTCCCGACGTTCCAGACCGTGCCGTCCGGCGCATAGCGGGGGTGGGCCTGGAAGGGCATGCCCTTGAGGTCGTCGCGCAGGGTGACGAAGCTTCCGGTGGCGAGGCTGGACGGGTCCATGGCCAGCGGCGAGCCGCCCTCCCACAGGGCCCAGACGCTCTCGCCCGCGACCATGACCGAGGTGTTGGCGACATTGGCGGCGTCGTTGGAATCCACCCGGGCGCGGCGGTCGCCCGCCGTGCCGAAACCGGGGGTGACGATGGCGTCGAGCTCGGTCTCATGGCGGCGCTTGGGGGTGTCGGCGAACCGGGCCTGAAGCGTCGCCCGGCCGTCGCGGATGTCGAAGGACCGCATCAGGCCGTCGCCATCGAACCAGTGGGTCGCCGAGCCGCCCGGGCGACGGAATTTCGCCGGACCGTTCCGGAACAGCGTCCCCTCCAGCCCCGCCGGCGCCCGGCCGTGGGTCAGCCTCAGGGCTTGCGGCGCGACATCGCCTTCGAGGTCGCGGGTGGCGAGCGCCCAATCAGCGGTGGCGTCCAGCGCGGCGGCGGCGCGCACCATCTCAGGCGTGGCGACGGCGGCGGACAGGGCGGCGGCGCCCATCAGGAAGTTGCGGCGGGTGGGGGTCATGGTCGCACTCGGCAGAAGAAGATTTGGGGGAAGGCCGGGGGTTTGGGGGCTCAAGCAGCGCGAAGCGCGTTAGCCCCCGGGAGGAAAGCGCGGGTTTGGGGGCTCAAGCAGCGCGAAGCGCGTCAGCCCCCAGAGAAAAAGATCAGCGCAAGCTGATCGTCTGGGCGGTGTCGCCCTCGACGGTGAAGTGCGCCTGCTCCCAGGTCGCCGGGCCCATGTTTCCACGGGCGTTGTTGGAGAAGGCATAGGGCTCGGTCGGCATGCCGAAGGGGTTGGTGTTCATGCGGCCGTCGCCGTTGACGTCGTGGAACGACTTCACGGCGTAGTCACCGGCGGGGACGGTGAAGGTCGCCGTGTGCTGGCCGGCGGCGACATCGATCATGGCCTGGGCGACCGGGGCGCCCTGACCGCCGTAGGCGGCTTCACTGTTGAACAGCACCACCATGATCTCGCCGGTCGCGGCGGCGGTGTCGAAGGTCAGGGTGACGGTGGCGTCGTCAGCGGCGAAGGCGGGGGCCGCGACGAGCAGGGCGGCGGCGAGAGCGGAGAGGGCGAAGGCTTTCATGGCGGCGATCCTGAGAGGGGGAGCCCAACGGCCGGGCTCCGATGTCCCGACCGTGCCGCCGTCCCTCCCGCCTCGCCACCGGCTCTACGGCTGCGACCGCCGTCCGTTCGCGAACGACCACGCCTGTGCGTTCACGAAGCGCGAACGGACACCGTCAGTCCGCCTCATCCTCGATCGCGTGGATCTGGTCGTCGTCGAGGCCGAAGTGGTGGCCGATCTCGTGGATCAGGACGTGGGTGATGATCTCGGCCAGGCCGACGTCGCCGCGCTCGCACCATTCGTCGAGGATGGGGCGGCGGTAGAGGAAGATGCGCGAGGGCTCGATCGCCGGCCCCATGGAGTCGCGCCGGCCGATATCGACGCCGTGATAGAGGCCGCTGAGCTCGAACGGGTCCTCGATGCCGAAGCTCGCCAGGGTCTCGTCGTCGGCGAAGTCGTCGATGCGGAACACCACCTCGCCCGCCGCCGCGCGGAATTCCTCGGGCAGGTCGGCGAAGGCCTGTTCGGCCAGCCGGGCGAAGTCGTCGAGCGAGGGGGCGAGCTGGTCGGTCCAGGCGGAGGAGGGGGTGTCGGGCATAGGGGCCGGAAGTGACTGGGGACTAGGGACTAGGGACTAGGGACTAGGGATGGGGGCAGTCGCGGCGAAAAGCGAGGCCTCGGACGGTGGGAATCCAGAGGCAATACGTCGCCCCCAATCCCTGGTCCCTGGTCCCTGTCTCCCGCCCCCATGCAAATCACCCGTCTTAAGCTATGGTGAATCATCGAATCGGCGGGTGAGGATTGATGGCGGAGGCCGAAATCGCCTTTGTGGCGGCGGCAGGTGCGGCGGGTCTGGCGCTGGCGGTCAGCGCCTGGGCCTGGCGGCTGCGCGGTCGGCTGGCCGCGCGCGAGGACGAGGTCGAGGCCTGGGAGGCCCAGCGCGCCGCGGCCCTGTCCGAGCGTGACGGCGCCCTGACGGCCTTCGAGGATCTGCGCATCGGCCTGACCTCCGACGGCGGCGTCACCACCCTTCTGGGCCCGACCGAGGCCGTGGTCGCAGCCCGCGCGGCCCTGTGTCCCGAGGACGAGGGCGCCGACGACGCCGTGGTCCTGGCCAGCGCCGTCCATGCCGCCTGGCCGACCCAGATCCGCGCCCTGGTCGAACAGGGCGAGGCCTGCGACCTGCGCATCGACACCACGACCGGCGGCTGGGCCGTCGAGGGCCGGCTGTCGGGCGGCGTCGCCTGGCTGAGGCTCTATCCGATCCGGGCCATGGTCTCGGGCGTCGAGGCCAGTCTGGGCCTGCTGACCGACGCCTCCCCGGCCCCGACCTGGGTGATCGACGCCGAGGGCAAGCTGCTGTGGGCCAACCGGGCCTGGCTGGGTGAGGTCGATGCGGCGTCTCTGGAAGAGGCGCGCGACAGGGGCCTGGTCTTCGATCGCGGCGCCGAGGCCTTGCTGAACGAGGCCGGTCG
Source organism: Brevundimonas sp. UBA986 (assembly GCA_002292165.1). Taxonomy (GTDB): domain Bacteria; phylum Pseudomonadota; class Alphaproteobacteria; order Caulobacterales; family Caulobacteraceae; genus Brevundimonas. Next base: position 9,013 of record DBBK01000262.1, on the reverse strand, counting down.
CATCGGGGTGCGGCAGGAAGGCTTCCGCTGGACCACCGGGGGCGGCCGCCGCCGCGCCTGGCGCATCGTCGCCGAGCCCCTCGCCCGGACCGGGGCCCTGGCCGGCGCCGTCCTGGCCTTCGCCATCGACATGACCGAGGCCGAGGAGACGCGCGACACCCTGCGCCGTCACGTCGAGGCCCATGACGAGACCCTGAACCACCTCGCCGACGCCGTGGCCATCTTCGGCCCGTCCAAGCGGCTGGCCTTCCACAACGTGGCCTTCCAGCAGCTGTTCAACATCGACCCGGCCTGGCTGGACGAGCGCCCGACCCACGCCGAGCTGCTGGACCGGCTGCGCCAGAAGCGCCAGCTGCCCGAAGTCGTCGACTATGCCGGCTGGAAGGCCGGGGAGCTCGACTTCTACGGCGCCTCCGAGGCCGCGCCGGACGACAGCTGGTCCCTGCCCGACGGCCGCACCCTGCGCGTCGTGCGCCAGCCGCACCCGCTGGGCGGCATTCTGTTGCTGTTCTCGGACATCACCGACGAGCTGAAGCTGCGCAGCCGCTACAACGCCCAGATCCAGGTCCAGACCGCGACCCTCGACAAGCTGAACGACGCCGTCGCCGTGTTCGGCTCGGACGGACGGCTGCGGCTGCACAACGAGGCCTTCGAAACCTTCTGGGACGTCTCGGCCGAGCGTCTGGCCGAGGCTTCGGACTTCGACGCCGTCGCCGATCTGGCCAAGGAAACCCTGCCCGATCCGGCTCTGTGGCTGGGGCTGAAGGCGCGGGTCGCCGATCCCGATCCCGAAAGCCGGGTGCCGATCTCGGGCGAGGGCCGGACCGCCGACGGCCGCATCGCCGCCTGGCAGACCCGCCCCCTGCCGGACGGCGCGACCCTGGTCGCCTTCTCCGACGTCACCGCCCGACGCGAACTGGAACAGGCCCTGGCCGCGAAGGCTGTGGCGCTGGAGGAAAGCCAGGCCCTGAAACGGGAGTTCGTCGGCTCGGTCAGCTATGAGCTGCGCACCCCCCTGACGACCATCGTCGGCTATTCGGAGCTGCTCGAGACGCTGGGCAATCTGAACGAGCGCAACCGCCAGCACGCCGGGGCCATCCGCGTCGCCGCCAGCCAGCTGGCCCGTTCGATCGACGACGTTCTGGACATGGCCCAGATCGACGCCGGGGAGATGGAGCTGGCGCTGGGCGATGTGCGCATAGAAGACCTGTTCGCCGCCGCCGCCGACCGCTATCGCCCGCGCATCGAGGGGCGCGGCGCCCGGCTGATCGTCAACCCGGTAGAGACCGTCAGCGCCATTCGCGGCGACGCCCGCCGCATCGCCCAGGCCCTGGACCACCTGCTGGAAAACGCCACCCGTTCGGTCGCCGAGGACGGTGTCGTCACCCTGCGCGCCGAGGGCAATGCCTCGGAGATCCGCATCCGCGTCGAGGACACCGGGCGCGGCATTCCCTACCATCTGCAGGCCCACGTCTTCGACCGCTTCGTGCGTCGCGACCGGGGCGGCCCGGGCGTCGGACTGGCGCTGGTCAAGGCCCTGGTCGAGCTGCACGGCGGCTGGGCCGAGGTGGAATCGGAGCCCGGCAAGGGCGCCGCCTTCATTCTGCACCTGCCCGTCGACGCCCAGAGCGACGCGGCGGCCCCGGAACTGCAGCTGGGCTGACCGGATTTCAAAGCCCGCGGGAACGGGATAGAGGAGCCGCATGACCGAGCTTCTCAAGACCGCCATCATCTACGACTTCGACGGCACCCTCGCCCGGGGTAACATGCAGGAGGTGACCTTCATCCCGTCGCTGGGCATGGGGATCGGCGACTTCTGGGGCGAGGCGGACCGGCTGACCAAGTCGAACGACGCCGACAACATCCTGATGTACATGCAGCTGATGCTGCAGCGGGCGCGCGAGCACGGCGCCCCCATCACTCGCAAGCTGCTGGCCGGCCACGGCGAGGACGTGAAGCTGTTCGACGGACTGAAGTCCGACCTGACCGGCAAGGGCTGGTTCGAGCGGATCAATGAGACCGGCGCCAAATACGGCCTCGATATCGAGCACTACATCATCTCGGCGGGCCTCGAGGAAATGATCGACGGCTGCCCGATCCGCGACGCCTTCCACCACGTCTTCGCATCCAAGTTCGCCTATGACGACACGGGCACGGCGATCTGGCCGGCGGTCGGCGTCAACTACACGACCAAGACCCAGTATCTGTTCCGCATCAACAAGGGCGTGCTGAACCACTGGGACCACGAGCGGATCAACAAATTCGTCGCCGACGACGACCGGCCGGTGCCGTTCGAGCGGATGATCTTCCTCGGCGACGGGGACACCGACGTCCCGACCATGAAGATGATGCACACCAAGGGCGGCTTCTCGATCGCCGTCTACGACCCCCAGAACACCGCCCGCGACCAGAAGAAGGTCTACAGCCTGATCTCCGAGGACCGGGTCAATTTCGTCGCCGCGGCCGACTATCGCGAGGGGCAGCCGCTGGATCTGATCGTCAAGGGGCTGATCGGCCGGATCGCCATCACGGCCGGGGTGATGCCGGCTAGCGAAGCCTGAAGTCCTACTTCAGCTTCGCCTCGAACACCTTGAGGAGCTTCGACCACCCGTCGGCGGCGGCGTCGGCCTTGTAGCTGGCGCGGTAGTCGGCGTGGAAGCCGTGCTGGGCGCCCGGATAGACGACGATCTCGCTGGTGGTGTTCCCCGCCGAACGCAGGGCGGCGCGCATGGCCTCGACCGCCGTCTGGGGAATGCCCTGGTCGAGCTCGCCGTAGAGACCCAGCACCGGGCATTTCAGATCGTCGGCCAGTTCGACGGGCCAGGGGGTGCCGGCCGAGGCCTGTTCGGGGGTGGCGGTCGCCGACGGGGCCAGCTGGCCGTACCAGGCGACGCCCTGGTCGATGACGGGGAAGCGGGCGCAGGCCTGCCAGACGACCTTGCCGCCCCAGCAATAGCCGGTGATCCCGACCTTGTCGCCATTGGCCCAGAGCTGGCCGCTGGCCCAGTCCAGGGTCGCCGAGACGTCGCCCATGACCTGTTCGTACTTCGCCGCGCCGACGATCTGGCGGATGCGGGTCATGTCGGACAGGGGCGCCGG
>DBBK01000262.1:0-5878 GCA_002292165.1 Brevundimonas sp. UBA986 | reverse complement strand
CGGCGGCAGATGTCCTGGATATAGGCGTGGACGCCGAAGATCTCGGACACCACGATCACGACCGGGAACGGGCCGTCGCCCTCGGGGCGGGCCACATAGGCGGGCAAGGCGAAGCCGTCCGGCGCCGGATAGGTCACGTCGGCAGTGGTCAGGCCGTTCGAATCCGTGACGATGGGCTCGGCCGACTGGGCCAGGGCCGCGACCGCATACTGGCTGAAGAAGAGGCCGCCGACAGTCGCGGCGCCGAGGGTGCGGCGCGAGAATTTCAGGTCTTCGGCGGTCTGGCCTTCGGGACGGATCAGGACGGTCATGCGGCGCTCCGGAACGGGTCGGGTTTGTAGGCGACGGGGACCTTGATCCCGACCGCGGCGACCGTCGAGTCCCTAAAGCGCCCGGCGCAGTGTCAGATTGAGGCGCCCGCCCCCCGGGATCAGGCGCGACGAGCCCTCCAGCACCCGGTCGATCCCATGCCGCGCCAGCCTTGCCGGCCCGGTCAGGGCGCAGACGTCGCCGGAGGTCAGGCGGAAGGTCCGGGTCTTGCCAGTGGGATTTGGGCCGCCCTCGGCCGGGCCGATGCGGAAGGTCGCGGTGTCGCCCAGCGAGACCGACAGGACCGGCGCGGCGTGATCCGCCTCGTCGCGATCCTGATGCAGCCCCATCTTCGCCCCGTCACGATAGAGGTTGACCAGACAGGCGTCGGGCGGAGCGGGCCAGCCCGTCAGGCGATCCCAGAGGTCAAGCAGCACGGGCGGGATCGGCGGCCACGTCTCACAGGTCTCTGGATGGATCGGTTGATAGCGGTAGCCGTCGCGGTCAGAGACCCAGCCGAGCGGGCCGAGGTTGGTCATCCGCACCGAGAAGGGCCGCCCGCCCGGCGTCACGGGGCGATAGAGGGGCGCGGCTTCTATCGCGGCGAAGACCTCGGCGACCAGGGCCGCCTGTTCCGTCTCCGACAGGGCGGCGGGCCACAGGCGAAAGCCGGGCAGGCCGGTCGGGATTTCGGACGGCGGACTCATGAGGACAGTCTACCCCGACGTCGTTTCAGTGAAACCATTTCGTTCTGGCCGCCTTGCCGGAAGCCTGTCATTTTCCGCCGCATGCCCCGCTTTGAACAGGACAGCGACGTGCGCGCCCTCGGCGAGGCCCTGGCCGGCCTGCGCCGCGACCGCGGGCTGAGCCAGGCCGAGGCCGGCGCCCGGCTCGGCATGACCAGTCAGGGCTGGGGCCTGTACGAGGCCGGCAAGCGGCCCGGCCTGTTCCGCCCCGACGTTCAGCGGCGTCTGACCGCCGCCCTCGACGCCAGCCCCGAAGACCTCGCCCTCGCCGCCGCCCGGATCGCCGCCGATGTCCCCGTCGCACCGCCCGCGAGGGGCGTCGAAAGCGGCGGACGCGGTTGGGGCGGCGCTCCGGTTCTCGCCCCGGCTCTGGAATCGGCTTCCATCGAACGCCTTCAGCTCTCCAACGACGACCTCGCTCCCTGGGCCGCCTCGGGCGTGGTGCTGGAGTTCGATCCGGGCCGCTGGCCGCGCCGGGATCAAGGCTGCGTCATCGACCTGACCGACGGCTCGCGCCTGATCCGCCTCTATGACCGCGCCGACGCCGACCGCCTCTATCTGCGGGGCGGCCCCGGCGGACTGAACGCCGAGACCGTGCTGGACCGGGGCCGCGCCGCCCGCGTCGCCGCCGTCATCGCCCGCCTCGATCCGTAATGCGGGATCAATGAAACGAATAAGTTGCAAATGGTTTCGTTTCATGAAACTCTGCTCTCCGGATAGCGCTGGAGGGATGGATGCCGAGATCGCCGGACCAGGTGGACGCCTTCGTCGGGGCGCGCATCGCCCAGCGCCGCGCCGCGCTCGGCCTGTCGCAACAGGCGCTTTCGGACCGGCTGGGCATCAGTCCCCAGCAAATCCAGAAGTATGAGGCCGGGACCAATCGGGTTTCGGTCTCGCGCCTGCACCGGATCGCCACCGTGCTCGCCACCTCGACGGCCGGCTTCTTCCCGCCGCCCGCGCCGGATGCGGCCCCGGCCGGTATGGCGACCGGGCCCCGCAAGAGCGGCTCGGACGCGGCCGAGGCCGAATGGCTGACCGGTCTGCGCTTCCTCAGCGCCAGCGTCGAGGGGCGGGCTGTGGCGACCGGCTTCGGCCTGATCGAGAGCCGCGAGGCCCGGCGGGCCGTGGCGACCATCGTGGACGCTCTGGCCTCGCGGTAACCGGCCGCTGACCATCCACGCGGCGAAGGTCTCGCCATCCGGGCCTCGCCATCCGGGCCCTGCGCGGATAGAGGTCCGCCCATGAAGGTCCTCGTCATCGATACGGCGCTGAACGCCTGCACCGCCGCCGTCTTCGACGGCGACCGGCCGCTCGGCGTCCGCATCGAACCCATGGCCAAGGGGCATCAGGAGCGGATCGGCGGTCTCGTCCGCGACGCCGTGGCGGAGGCGGGCGGCTTCGAGGGCGTCGAGCGCATCGGCGTCACCGTCGGCCCCGGCTCCTTCACCGGCCTGCGTGTCGGCCTCGCCTTCGCCCAGGGGCTGGGCGCGGCGCTCGGCGTGCCGGTCGTCGGGATCTCGACCCTGGCGGGACTGGCGGCCTCCGCCCTGGACATCGATGCATCGATCGCCATCGTCGCCGCGATCGACGCCCGCCGGGGCCAAGTCTATGTCCAGACCTTTCTCGACGGCGTTCCGACCAATGCCGCAGCCGCCATCCGGATCGAAGACGCTTTCGGGATCGCGACCGAGGGCCATATCGCCTCCACCGTCGTGGGCAGTGGCGGACCGTTGATTCTGGAGCCCATGTTGCGGGGCGCGCCGCCGCCCTCGTCACCCGATGAACTGGACGTTCGCGCCCCGGGCTTCGCGCCCGCCCTCATTACCGTCCCGACCCCCGCCGCCCTCGCCGCCCTGACGATCGCCGCTGATCCGGCGACCTCCCCGCCCGCACCGCTCTATCTGCGCGCGCCCGATGCGACTCCGCCGACCCGCCTGCCCGGTCAGGCGCGACCTGCGAAGCCGTCGTGACCGAATCATCCGCTTCCGGGCTGACCGTCTCCCCCGGCCCGGAGGACGCGCCCGACCTCGCCTCCGCGCTTGCCGCCATCCACGCCGAGGCCTTCTCCAGCCCCTGGGACGCCCCCGCCCTGGACAGCCTTCTGGGGCAGGCCGGGGTCTTCGCCGTCCACGCGACCGACGGCTTCATCCTGTGCCGCGTGGTGCTGGACGAGGCCGAGATCCTGACCCTGGCCGTCCGTCCCGCCGCCCGCCGCGCGGGGCTGGGCGCGCAGTTGACCCGGGTCGCTGCCGAAATCGCCGCTCGCGCCGGGGCGATCAGCCTGTTCCTCGAGGTCGCCGAGGACAATGCCGGCGCCCGCGCCCTCTACGCCCGCCTCGGCTTCGTCGAGACCGGTCTGCGCAGAAACTACTATGAAAAAGCCGACGGCAGCCGCGTCGATGCGCGACTTCTCGCACTCAACCTGCAAGAGCGGCTTCCCTCCGGCTGAGGTCGCCTCTATCCTGTCGAACCATGGACCGGATCGAAAAGCTTTGCGCCGAACGCGGCATGCGGATGACCGAGCAGCGGCGCGTGATCGCGCGGGTGCTGTCGAACGCCGAGGACCATCCGGACGTGGAGGAGCTGTACCGCCGCGCTTCCGCCATCGACCCCCATATCTCGATCGCCACCGTCTACCGGACCGTGCGTCTGTTCGAGGAAGCGGGCGTGGTCGAGAAGCACGATTTCGGCGACGGCCGCAGCCGCTATGAAGAGGCTGGCGACGATCACCACGATCACCTGATCGACACCCGCACCGGCGAGGTCATCGAATTCTTCGACGCCGAGATCGAGCGGCTGAAGACCGAGATCGCCGAACGCCTCGGCTTCCAGCTGGTCGGGCACAAGCTCGAGCTCTACGGCACGGCCATCGAAGGCGCCGAGCCGTCCAAGCGCGAAGGCCTGATCTTCACCCGCCACGGCGCCCGCCACGATCATTGATCGGCGTGGCCGAAGTGGCGAAACGCCCTGTGGCCCACTATTAAGCCAATCATGACCGAGACCCTCGTCGCGCCCGAGCGCGAGCCCCTGCCTGCCGGGACTGCGGAGACGCCCCCCAAGCGCCTCTTCATCAAGACCTACGGCTGCCAGATGAATGTCTATGACAGTGAGCGCATGGCCGATGTCCTGCGCCCGCTGGGCTATGCCACGACCGATACGCCCGAAGGCGCCGACTTCGTCATCCTGAACACCTGCCATATCCGCGAGAAGGCGGCCGAGAAGATCTATTCCGAGCTCGGCAAGATGCGCGAGATGCGGGAGAAGAAGCTGGCCCGCGGCGAGGGGCGGATGACCATCGCCGTCGCCGGCTGCGTCGCCCAGGCCGAGGGCGAGGAGATCATGCTGCGCCAGCCCGCGGTCGACCTGGTCGTCGGCCCCCAGGCCTATCACCAGTTGCCCGAGCTGCTGACCCGCAACGCCCGCTCGCGTGGCGAACGGATCGGCGCCGACTTCGCCCCCAATGAGAAGTTCGACGCCCTGTCGGCGGGCGGCGCCTCGGCGCGCGGCGTCGACGGGCCGACCGCCTTCCTGACCGTGCAGGAGGGTTGCGACAAGTTCTGCACCTTCTGCGTGGTGCCCTATACGCGCGGCGCCGAATGGTCGCGGCCGGTCGCCGACGTCCTGGCGGAGGCCCGGGGTCTGGCCGACAAGGGGGTGCGCGAGGTCATGCTGCTGGGCCAGAACGTCAACGCCTATGACGGCGCCGGACCAGACGGCGTCTGGACCCTGGCGAAGCTGGCCCATGCCCTGGCCGAAATCCCCGGTCTGGATCGCATCCGCTATACGACCAGCCATCCCAACGACATGTCAGACGACCTGATCGCCGCCCATGCCGAGTTGCCTGCCCTGATGCCCTGGCTGCATTTGCCGGTTCAGTCGGGCTCGGACCGGATCCTGCGGCTGATGAACCGCAAGCACGGGCGTCAGAAATACATCGACCTGATCGCCCGCATCCGCGAGAGCCAGCCCGACCTCGCCCTGTCCGGCGACTTCATCGTCGGCTTCCCCGGAGAGACGGATCGGGACTTCGAAGACACGATGGATCTGGTGCGTCAGGTGACCTACGCCTCGGCCTTCTCCTTCATGTATTCGCCGCGACCGGGCACCCCCGCCTCGACCATGGGGGCGCAGGTTCCGCCCGAGGTCGCCAGGGCGCGGCTGGATGCGCTTCAGGCCCTGCTGTTCGAACAGCAGACCGCCTTCAACGCCTCTCGCGCCGGCCGGGTCGTCGACGTCCTGTTCGAGAAGGCGGNNCCGCCACGCCCATCGCCGTCAGGCCATCGGCCGCTCGCCCTGGCTGCAATCGGTCCATGTCGATGACGCGGATCATCTGATCGGCCAGATCGTTCCGGTCGAAATCATCAGCGGACAACAGAACAGCCTCACCGGGCGGCTGCTTCATGACCCGCTCAAGCAGGCGCGCTCCGTGAGCGCGCTGGTAGCGGACTAAGAATGGCGCGTGAATCCGAATTCCTGGAACTGGACGATGATGCGCTGCACGCCGTCATCGGGCCCAACAGCCGTCACGTCGCCCTGATCGAGGACNNATCGAGGACGCCTTCAAGGTGCTGATCGAGGCGCCTGGCGGCGGGGTGTCGATCAACGGCGGCGCCCGTGACCGGGCCAATGCCAAACAGGTCATTGAGGCCCTGGCCGGTCGGATCGCCCAGCGCGCCGAGGTCAATGAGGCCGACGTCCGCGCCGCCATCGGCGTGGCCCGCACCGGCGTGTCCGGCGGCGGCCGCCGTGTCGACCCTCTGGCCCTGCCCATCGGCCGGCGCGGCGCTATCGTGCCGAAAACCGACGCCCAGGCCCGCTATCTC
>DBBK01000195.1 GCA_002292165.1 Brevundimonas sp. UBA986 | reverse complement strand
CTCCCGCAAGGGGAGAAGGATCAGATTGGACGCGCATATCCGCGCACCGAAACCTTCGCCGGATCAGCGCTCTACCTGATCGCCACCCCAATCGGACTGGCGCCCGCCGCACAGGTGCTACCCTTCGCGCCGGTCTTTGACATCGCCATCCGCCGCCGGCGCGCGCCGTTGCACTCCGATTGCACCCGAGTGCAACGAACCCCGTTCTGAAAACTTGCGTGAATCCAGCCGTCTGCGGGGCGAACCTCTCGCCCCGCATTCAGGATTGCACGTTTTGCACCCGGTTTTTTTCGAGTGCAGAACCGGCGGCTACTGCCCTGCCGGCTTGCCGATCAGGGCGTCGACCGAGCCGGTGGTCACCGGGTGATAGCCGGGCCGGGCGCGGGCGTAGATGCGCGTGGCCAGCGGACGGCCCCAGTCGCCCTCCTTCCACAGGCTGGTGAACAGCGGCATCACGAACTTGCGCCGTCCCTGCGAGGTCAGGAACCGTTCCAGCGTCGGCACCGCCGGCTGATAGCGGTGGGCCACGGCGATCTGCAGCCAGGCGAAGGTCAGCTCGGAGTTGCCCTCGTGCTCCAGGTTCAGGGTCTGATCGAGGTCCGCCAACTGCTGGTTGGTCATCCAGTCGGCCCCATCGCGCAGGTTGGCAGGCCGCCACTGCAGGAAGCGCTGCCGCTGCTGGGTGCTCCAGTCCTTCCACGGGATGGCCGAGGCCGGGCCGCGGTTGGCGAAGAAGGCCGTCGCGGCGCGGTCCACGGCGTCGAAGTCGGCTGAGGTCGGGGCCACGGCGTTCGACGGCAGGCCGGGCTGATAGACCCATTCGTCCAGCTTCAGCTGCTGCTCCAGCGCCTGATCGCCCTTCACCAGATTGGCGCGGATGTCCTGCAGGAACAGCTCCGAGGTCATCGGCCGGAAGGCGTTGCGGTCGAAGTAGCCCTTCAGCCAGGCGTCGAAGCGTTGCCGTCCCACGATCCGTTCGATGGTCTCCAGGAAGGCCGCGCCCTTCTCATAGGCGATGTCGGTCATGCCGTCGTCCGGGTCGCGCCCGGTCAGGTCGAGGTGCAGCCGGGTGTCCGCCGCCGGCTGGGTCTTCAGCTGCTCCTGCAGGGAGTCCCAGCCGAGGACGCGCTCCTGCTGGGCGCGGGCGGGGCTGTAGACGGCCTCCATGATCCGGTTCTGGAAGTAGGTGGTGAAGCCCTCGTTGAGCCAGAAGTCGGCCCAGACGGCATGGGTCACCGTATTGCCCGACCAGCTGTGGGCCAGCTCGTGCGCCACCAGCGAGACCAGCGACTTGTCCCCGGCGATAACCGTCGGCGTCGCGAAGGTCAGGCGCGGGTTCTCCATCCCGCCGAACGGGAAGGAGGGCGGCAGGACCAGCACATCATAGCGGCCCCAGCGATAGGGGCCGTACAGGGCCTCGGCCGCGTCGACCATCTTGCCCATCTCGGCGAACTCGGCCTTGACCGCCTCCAGACGGCTCGGCTCGGTCCAGACGCCCACGCGGCCGCCTTCCGAGGCGAAGGCCAGGTCGCCCACGGCGATGGCCATCAGATAGGGCGGGATCGGGTTGGTCATGCGGAAGCGGTAGCTGTGCATGGGCTGGCCGTTCAGGGCCGGGGCCCGCTCGCCGTTCGGCGTCAGCATCTCGGCGCTCATCACCGCCTTCAGCGCCTCGGGGACGGTGATGGTGGCGGAGTAGGTCTGGCGGATGCCCGGGCTGTCCTGGGTCGGGACCCAGGTTCGGGTCAGGATGGCCTCGCCCTGGCTGAACAGGAAGGGCTGTTTGCCGCCCGCCGTCTGGGCCGGGGTCAGCCACTGCAGGGCCGCCGCGTCGGGCTTCGTCGCGTAGTCGATGAAGATCTTGCGGGTCTCGCCGGCCGCGAAGGCCGGGAAGGTCACGGTCAGGCTCTGGCCCAGGATCGGGTCGGCGGCGCCGAGGACGAACTGCAGCGGCCCCTTGGCGTCGCGCACGGCCTTGATGTCCAGGTTGCGGCTGTCCAGCACGATCTGGGTCGCGCCCGGCTCGGCGGTGATGTCCAGCGCCGCCGTGCCCGACAGGGTGTGGGCCGCGAAGTCGGCGGTCAGGTTCAGGTCGACGTGCTTGACCCGCGCGATCTGCGGCTGGGCGTAGGAGTGGATGTCCTTCGGATAGGTCACCGGCGCGGTCGCCGAGGCGGGCAGCGGCGGCATGTCCGAGGCCGGATCGGCGGCGGGCTGCTGGCAGGCGGCGATCGCCAGCACGCCCGCGAGGGCGGCGCTCAGCGCGAGGAGGGACACGGCGGTCTTGCTGCGGGACATGGAACGCTCCGTTGAACTTCGGCGCGGACCTGAAACCCGTTGGGCCCCGAGATCAAGGGCTTATTGAGCGGCGGCAGGAACCGGGTTGTGCGGCACGAACAGCCGTCCGCGTTCGGCGAACAGCACCGCGACGATGGCGATCAGGCCGCAGCAGGTGAAGCCCACGATCATCGGGACCACGGTGCCGTTGAACTGCTGGCCGATGGCGAAGCCGGTCAGGGAGCCGATGATGGTCGACATGAAGCCCTGGGCCGAGGAGGCGGTGCCGGCGATATGGCCCATCGGCTCCATGGCCATCGAGCCGAAGTTGCCGGCCAGCAGGCCGAAGCAGAACATGGTCATGGCCTGCAGGATGGCGAAGCTCCAGATCGACTCGTGGCCCGAGATGACCACGGTGGCATGGACGGCCGCGATGCCGGTGAAGCCCAGCAGGGCGGTGTGGCTGATCTTGCGCGAGCCCAGCTTGACCACGATCCGGGCGTTGACGATCGAGGCGATGGCGATGCCGCCGGCGATCACCGCGAACACGGTGGTGAACAGGCCGGGGGCCTTGAACACGTCGTAGAAGATCTGCTGCGAGGAGTTGATGAAGCCGAACAGGGCGCCCTGTACCGCCGCCATGGCCAGGGTGTAGCCCATGGCCTGACGGTTGGTGATCACCGCCTTGAAGGCCCCGGCGATTCGCTTCGCCTCGATCGGCAGCCGGTCTTCCGGATGCAGGGTCTCGGGCAGGCGCAGGCCCGCCCAGACCATCAGGGCGATCCCGGCGAAGGCGAGGACGGCGAAGATGCCTTCCCACGGGGCGATCAGCAGGATCAGCTGGCCCAGCGAGGGGGCCAGGATGGGCACGCCGAGGAAGACGAGGAAGCTCAGGGACATGACCCGCGCCATGGTCCGGCCGCTGAACCGGTCGCGCACGATGGAGACGGCCAGCACCCGCGTCGCCGCCGAGCCCAGCCCCTGTCCGACCCTGGCGATGATCAGGGTCTCGAAGCTCGGTGCCAGCATGGCCACCACGCTGAAGGCCACATAGATGCCCACGCCGATCATCAGGATGGGCTTGCGTCCAAACCGGTCGGCCAGCGGCCCATAGACGATCTGGGCCGCGCCGAAGCCCAGCAGATAGGCGGTGACGATCCACTGCCGGCTGTTCTCCGACGCCACGCCGAGCGCGTCGCCCATCGCCGGCAGGGCCGGCAGCATCGAGTCGATCGCCAGGGCGTTCAGCGCCATCATCAGGGCGATCATGCAGACGAACTCGGGGAAGCCCGGCCCCTTCGCCGCGACCCTGGCCTCGGCCTCGAATTCGGCGGCGTCCGTGCGGGTCTGGTCAGAGGGCCTCGTCATGCCGTGACCCATGCGCCACGGACAGCGTCGCCGCAACCACAGAGGACCCAATAATGCTGCGTTGCAGCATTATTTGACTGGCTCATTTTACAATCTGGCCTACGGTGAAGGCGGCTCTTCACTCCTGCAGATCGAGACGGGCGCATGATCGTCCTCGGGGTTCTCATCATCGTGGTCTTCCTGGGCGCCCTCGTCTGGGACTACCTCGGCCAGCCGACCAAGCTGCGCCACCTCGGCCGCCGTCGTGGTTCGATCGGCAAGTCGCGCGGCGTCTCGTCCCGCAACCGCGACAAGAACGCCCCCGACGCCGACTGAAGCCTTGCCGCCAGCCTTGCTGACAGGGCGACTGATTCCCACATCCCGACCGGCGCCGTCCCTGTAACGGGGCGGGCGTCGACCCCTGTCCGAGGGTCGGTCTGAGGCCAAACGGACACAGGCGCCCGGCTGTCGAAATTCCTTACAGCTTGTGAGGTTGTTTTCTGGACGATTGGGTCTATTTAACGCCCGTTCCTCCCCGAACGCCTGTTTCCCAACATCTGGTCGTCCATGCCCGCTGCACCCGCTCTCAAGAACCGCCTGCCCCTGATCGTGGCCGGCGTCGTGGTCCTCGCCCTGATCATCGGCGGCTTCTTCTGGTGGCAGAACAAGCAGCGCTGGGAGGCGACCGACAACGCCTTCGTTCAGGCCGACACCACCATCGTCAGCCCCCAGATCAACGGTTACGTCACCGAGGTCCTGGTCAGCGACAACCAGCGCGTCGAGCCCGGCCAGATACTGGTCAAGCTGGATGACGCCGACGCCAAGGCCCAGCTGGCACAGGCCGAGGCCAATCTGGCGGCCCTGATCGCCGCCGTCGGCAATGTCGACGCCCGCGCGGTGCAGGAGCAGGCCACCATCGCCTCGCGCGCCGCCGCCGTCCGCTCGGCCCAGGCCAACGCGGCCCTGGCCGAGGCCCGCGTCGACCGCTACGGCAAGCTGGCCCAGCAGGGTTGGGTGTCGCAGCAGGGCATCCAGACCGAGCGCGCCGGCGCCCAGACCGCCCAGGCCTCGGTCGCCGAAGCCCAGGCCGCCCTCTCGGCCGAACAGCACTCCATCGGCGTCCTGGGCTCGACCCGCGAACAGAGCGTCGCCGCCGTCGAACAGGCCCGCGCCGCCGTCGAGGTCGCCCGCACCAATCTGGACCGCACCGTGATCCGCGCCGCCAGCGCCGGCGTCGTCGGCGCCCGCAGCGTCCGCGTCGGCCAGTATGTCCGCGTCGGCGGCCAGATCCTGTCGATCGTGCCGCTGGGCGACGTCTATGTCGTGGCCAACTTCAAGGAGACCCAGCTGGATCGCCTGCGCATCGGCCAGACCGTCGAGATCAAGGCCGACGCCTTCCCCGGCCAGCATATCACCGGCCGCATCGACAGCTTCTCCCCGGCCACCGGCTCCGAGTTCGCCCTGATCCCGGTCGAGAACGCCACCGGCAACTTCACCAAGATCACCCAGCGCGTGCCCGTCCGCATCGTGGTCAGCCGCGCCAACGGCGGCGCCGCCCTGCGCCCCGGCCTGTCGCTGGAGGTCAAGGTCGACCTCAAGAGCCCCGGCGGGGTCAGCTTCGCCGAGGCCGCCACCGGCCAGACCCGTCTGGCCGACGCCGGCGCCGCCACCCAGTCGGGCGCGCACGAGTGACCGACGCCGCCGCCTCCGAGGGGGCAGTTCCGGCGGCGGGCGGCGGCAAGCCCGCCGCGCCTGTCGCGGGCCACCCCGAGATCAACTGGACCATGCTGCTGCTCGGCTTCGCCGGCATGGTCATCGGCCAGTTCATGGCCATCCTCGACATCCAGATCGTCGCGGCCTCCCTGCCGCAGATCCAGGCGGGCGTCGGCGCCTCGGCCGACGAGATCAGCTGGATCCAGACCGCCTATCTGATCCCCGAGGTCGTGATGATCCCCCTGTCGGGGTATCTGTCGCGGCTGTGGGGGACCCAGCGGCTGTTCCTGATCTCCTGCACCGGCTTCCTGATCATGTCCGTGGCCACGGGCCTGTCGAACTCGATCGACACCATGATCCTGTTCCGCGCGCTTCAGGGCTTCGTCGGCGGGGCCATGATCCCGACCGTCTTCGCCGTGGCCTTCACCGCCTTCCCGCCGGACAAGCGCGTCACGGCCAGTGTGGTGATGGGCCTGATCGTGACGCTCGCCCCCACCGTCGGCCCGACCCTCGGCGGTCACCTGACCGAGTGGCTGAGCTGGCGCTGGCTGTTCTTCATCAACGTCGTGCCCGGCATGCTGGTCCTGTTCCTGGTCAGCCGCTACGCCAACTTCGACAAGGGGGATCCGTCCCTGGCCAAGGGCTTCGACTGGTGGGGTCTCGGCCTGATGGCGACCTTCCTGATGAGCATGCAGTATGTGCTCGAGGAAGGCTCCAGGAACGACTGGCTGGCCGACAACCTGATCCTGATCCTGACCATCGTGGCCTCGGTCGCCGGCCCGGCCTTCGTCTGGCGCTCCCTGACCTATCGCAATCCCATCGTGGAGCTGCGGGCCTTCGGCAACCGCAACTTCATGGTTGGCGTCGTCATGACCTTCACCGTCGGCTTCGCCCTGTTCGGCGGCACCTTCCTGCTGCCGCTGTTCCTCGGGCGGGTGCGTCACTATTCGCCGTCGGAAGTGGGCACGACCATGGTCGTCTCGGGTCTGGCCATGTTCGCCACGGGCCCGTTCGCCGGCCGTCTGGTCCGGGCGCTGGATCCGCGCATCCTGATGTTCGGCGGCTTCATGCTGTGCGCCTGGGGCATGTGGGACGCGCGTCTGGTCACCGACGACTGGGGCTTCTGGCAGTTCGCCAGCGTCCAGGCCCTGCGCGGCGTCGGCGTCATGATCGCCATGATCGCCTCCCAGCAGGTGACGATGTCGACCCTGCCGCCGCACATGGTCAAGAACGCCTCGGGTTTGGTGAACCTGTTCCGCAACGTCGGCGGCGCCTTCGGCCTGGCCTTCCTGAACACCTCCCTGACCACCAATACCGCCGCCCACATGAGCGAGCTGACCAGCCGCATCAGCCAGTCCAGCGTTCAGATGCAGGATATGATGACCGGCATCGCCGACCGCTTCTCGACCTCCATCAATCCGGACGGGGCGGCCATGAAGGCCATCTACGGGATGATGCAGCAGCAGGCGACGACCCTGGCCTTCGGCGACGCCTTCGCCGTGCTGGGCATCGGTTGCGCCGTGGCGGCCTTCGTCACCCTGTTCGCCCGGCCGGTGAAGCCCAATCCGTCCGCCCCGCCTTCGGACGCGCACTGATGCCCAGGGCCGCCGGTCAGATCGATCCGAGGAAGAGCGAGGCCATTCTCGAGGCCGCCGCCACCCTGTTCCACGAGCTGGGCGGGGCGGTGTCGATGGAGGCCATCGCGAAGAAGGCCGGGGTGTCGAAACAGACCCTCTACAACCGCTTCGCCTCCAAGACCGAACTGGCCCACGCCCTGGCCGAGCGGCGCTCCGAAGCCATCACCGCCCCCCTGCGCACCGAGGGCGATCCCGAGGCCGTACTGACGGCCCTGGCTGCGACCCTGATCGCCAAGGTCTGCAACGCCCACAAGACCGAGAGCCTGCGCGGCGTCGCCCTGATGTCGCCGTCCATCCCGGGCATCGCCCAGGCCATCTACGACGGCGGTCCGGCCGCCAGCCTGCGCCGCATCTCCGCCTGGCTGACCGAACAGGACCGCAAGGGGTTGCTGAGGGTGCCGGACCCGGACCACGCGGCCGAGATGTTCTCGTCCATGGCCGTCGGCCACGGTCACCTGCGCGCCATGCTGGGTCTGGACCATCCCGAGGTCGACATCGAGGCCCGCGCCCGCGAGACGGCGCAACGCTTCATCCGCGCCTTCGCGGTCTGATCATCGATCTCTGAAGATTGGTGCCCCGGGTCGGGCTCGAACCGACACTCCTCTCGGAACCGGATTTTGAGTCCGGCGCGTC
>DBBK01000273.1 GCA_002292165.1 Brevundimonas sp. UBA986 | reverse complement strand
GCCGACGCTGACGCCCGCACGAACCGTCGTGCCGCCAAGGGCGTCGCCTTCCGGGACGAGCGCTACTGATGGCCTCGAACCCCTGCATCATCATCCGCACCGGCCGGGACCGCCAGCGCGCCTTGAACTGGGTCCACAACGCCCCTGAAGGCACGGTCGTCGAGTTCAAGCAGAAGAACCGCACTGGCGACCAGAACGCCGCCATGTGGTCGATCCTCACCCAGGTCCTTCGCCAGCGCCCCGAACACAACGGGGTGAAGATGTCCGGCGTCCTGTGGAAGGCCGTCTTCATGCAGGCTCTGGGCGCCGAGCTGGTGATGCTGCCGACGCTGGACGGGCAGGGCCTGTTCCCGTTCGGACACCGGTCCTCGAAGCTGACCGTCGCCGAAATGTCGGATCTGATCGAGTTCATGCTGGCGTGGTGCGCCCATGAAGGCCTGACCATCGAGCACTTCGACGGCGTCGAGAGGGCTGCGGCATGACCGAACGCCCCAAGCTCACCCGCACCCAACTGATCCTCCTGTGCCAGCGCCAGTCCACCGGGCTGATCCTTTGCGGCTGTGGCTGTGGGGAGCCCCTTGATCCCGTCGTGGAGCAGGTGATCGACGAACACGACCTGCCCCGCAAGCTGAGCGCTGAGGGCCACGAAGGCGAGCGCGACGTCCTCGAAAACCGGGGCCTCCTCCGCAAGCCCTGCGCGATGGAGAAGACGCGGGCGGACCTGGCTCAGATCGCCAAGGCCCGAGCCCAAGGCGGCGAGACCGGCCAGTACGCTCGCCGGGAGAAGCGCGGGCACGGCCTGATCGTGAACCGCCCGAACGCATGGCCCCCGAAGGGCTCCGTCAAGTTCGGCAAGCGCCCGAACGCCAAACAGCGCCGCGCCGCTGAATACCGGGGAGAGAAGTGAATGACCGAACTGACTGAAATCCTGATCGCTCAACGTCTGGATGCTCTCGACGCCGGGGATTGGCGAGCTTTCCTCTGCACCGACGGCCATACCATGGGGTTGAGCCTGAACGCCCAGATCAAGAGCGGCAGCGTCCTCAAGGGTGTCTGCGGCTACGGCCCCACGCTTTCGGAGGCGATGGCCAGCCTCTACCACAATCTGACCGATCTGGAGCTGACGACCGAGTACGTCGTGGTCAAGTCCGGGCATGCTGATCGTCGGGCTGTCCGCTGGAATGGCGGCGGGTGGAAGCCGGTCTATGAGCCGGATCGCGATGCTGTCGAAAGCCCCACCCAATGACCCGCCCCTTAGAGACGGGGGAGGGGTCTTTGGTTCACTCCAGCCAAGAGGCTGTCGTACCCACCGCGCAGACGGGTGACGTTTCCGCCCTGATCAAGGGGCTGGAGTCGGCAACCGCTGGGTCTCGCGCCTTGGATGCTAGCATCATGGCACTGTTTTACCATTGGGACCGTCGCCACATCGGAGTGGCGTGCTGGGACGACTATCACGGCACGTGCTGCGCGGACGCCAAACATCTTGATTGGGTCTGGAGCGACCCCCTGACCGACTGCTTCGTGACCAATGCCGTCGAAGGCTTCGAGTTCACCACCAGCATGGATCGGTGTTTGGCACTGGCAGAGCGGCTCGGTCTGCGGCCCTACAGCGCAGACGGCAGCGTTGCGGGGCGATGGTCGTGGATGGTCGTGGACCCCGCTTGCATCGGCGACCTTGAGGCAAATCCGTACGTCTCAGGATCGGGTCAGACGCCATCGCTCGCCCTCTGCGTCGCGATCCTGAAAGCAGTTCAGGAAGCCACTGCAAGCACCTGCGGTACGGACGACCGAAGGTCGGAAGTCTCCTACTCAACCCCTTCCCCGGACCAACCCCAATGAGTGATGGAAAGCATACGGCTTACACGCCGGGTCCTCTCGCGGTGAACGAGAGAGGGTCTATCTGCCGCGAGAACAAGAACGGCTATCAGGAGCCAGTCAAGTTGGTCGGCGCTTGGATCGAGGGAGCTTGGGAGGGCGACGAAGAGGCCTTGGCCAACGCCACCCTATACGCTGCCGCTCCTGAACTTCTTGAGGCGCTTCAGGCCCTGTCGGCGGTCGCGGAGATGACGACTTTCTCCGACCAATACCCCAGCGAATGCGAGATGGCCCGTTCCGCCATCCTCCGGGCTACTGGAGAGGGGGCGTAGATGGGCCTCGTCCGCGTCGCCTTGTCTGAAAGGCTGGAGCTGCGGGACACGCGCGGCCTGCTGGTGGAGATCCTTCTCGGTCATGACGCGGGGCGCTGGGTCCATCGCGTGAACCACCAGCAGCGTAGCGGCGACATGTGGGGCAGCTTCGGCGACCCCGGCTTTCTGGAAGACCACACGCCCACTTTCACCGATCGGGACGCGGCTTTGGCCGGCGCTATCGCCCATGCCCGCGAGAAGTGGGCGGGCCGTGAACGCGAAATGGCGCCGCACTTCGCATGGCTGACGACCCTGGAACCCGCCAACGCCTCCCGCCGAGCCCTTGAGGCTGAGAGCGGTGAGCAACCCAAACAGATGGAATTGTTCTGATGGCCGCCTATGAAGCCGCTGGCGAAAGCAACGAGTGGTACACCCCGGCCTACGTGTTCGATGCGCTTGGCGTCGGCTTTGACGAGGACGTGGCGGCCCCTGAGGACCGGACCCACGTCTGTGTTCCGGCCCTGCGTTTCATCAGCAAGGACAGCCTCTCCCGCAAGTGGACCGGCTTCATCTGGATGAACATGCCTTTCGGCAATCAGTCCAACAAGCGGGCGTGGCTGAAGAAGTTCTTCGACCATGGCCGGGGTATTGCCCTGACGCCAGACCGCACTTCGGCGCCGTGGTTTCGGGAAGCGTGGAAGCGCGCCGACCTCGTGATGTTCACGCCGAAGATCAAGTTCGTTCGCCCGGACGGCACGCGGGGTGAGAGCCCTGGAACTGGAACATGCCTGTGGGCGTCCGGTCCGTCTGCCGTCGCTGCCCTCCATCGAGCCGCTGCGGCTGGTCTCGGGATCCTGGCCACACCTGAAAAGGACACCTCGCAATGACCGCCCAACCTGAACCCAACCAAGTCCTGCACGACAGCGACTGCGCCTTGCACAACGAGCCTGCCTACCCGAATGGTCCGTGCGACTGCTCGGTCTCTCGCCCCCTTAAGGATGGGGAGGGGGGATTAGGGTCCATTTCCGCAGAAAAAGCGGAAATCCCCACCGAGCAGACGGACGAGCCCGCCGCTCCGGCTGAAATCGACTGGCGCGCACCTCTGCCGAATGCGCTTTGGGAGCATTTCGTAGACTCGTATGGCCTGTCGAATGAAGAGGCCTGCGAGGCGGGTGGCGAAATCCTCGACATCATCGCCTCCCACCCCGTAGCGGCAGAAGGTGAAGTTGCGGGGCGCACCGAAGCGGTGGCCAAGCTCGTCTATGAGGCGATGACGTGGGCCGCTCAGAACGCCGAGGAGGGCAACGTTCCGCCGTGGGTTGATGGCGGGAACGCACTCGCTCAGGGCTGCGCTCGCGGCCTTGTTCCCCGCATCCTGTCGGTCCTCTTTGACCATCCCGCTCCCGGCCCGAAGACCCATGATGATCTGGTCTCAATGATCCGAGGCTATCTGGATGCCGACGACCCTACGCACTGGGGGGCGTTTGAGAAGGCGCTGCATGACCTGATCTCACCCGAAGCCAAGTCATTCGAGCTTCCATTGGCGCGCTCTATGGGAGCTTGAAGTGAGCATCCTCATCTTTGGCCTGCCGTGGCTGCTATCCGCGATCACGATCTGGATGACTGTTCTGGCGGGAAACAAGCACCGCCATGCGTGGGCTGTTGGGCTCGGCAATCAGGCACTCTGGCTGATCTGGATCATCGCCTCTTCGTCGTGGGGACTGATCCCCATGAATATCGCCCTCTGGGTCGTCTACGCCCGCAATCACATGAAGTGGAAAGCCCAATGATACCGAAGCCTGATTACATCATCAGCGAGCCGTACATGTCGTATCACCGAGTCCTGCTCGGCTTTGATACCATGGAGAAGGCTACCGCTGCGCATGAGGCGATTGCGGCAAGCACCTGCGGTACGGACGGCGAAGCCGGTAGTCTCCTCCCCATTCCCCCCACTACACAGGAACGGATAGCCCAGCTGGAGGCCCTGGTTTCGGAGTTCGCGGCGGTCTGCGATGCCGAGGTCTATCCGTCCGACAGCGACACCTCGAAGCTCGCAGTGCGCGTTGGTCTTCTCCGCCGTGCCCGAGCCCTTATCGACCATAGGGAGGAGCGCTGATGTCTGACAAGCGCATCCTCGGCATTCGCAGTGTCCCGCTCCGCCGCGCCGCTCTGGTCGCCTGCCTGCCACTGGCGGCTCTGTGGGTAGCCCCCGTGTCCTGCCTGCTCCTGCCGTTCCGGATCATCGCGAACATGGCTTCGGCGGCCTTCTCGGCGGCTGGCGATGAGTGGTCCGAGACGTGGGCCACATACGACATGCGGCTCTTGCGCACCGGGTTCTGGTGGGCGTGGGACGCTGACTATCACGCTGATCCTGATGCCGCTCTCAAGCGCGCCAACAAGAAGGTCTCGGACCAATGACGTCCTCTTCCTCTCCTGCCGTGCTGGTTCCGAGAGAGCCGACTGAAGCTATGCTCAAGGCCGGACAGCACGCCTACAAGATGACCCATGAAGACGACGCTCTCCGGGGTGCATGGGCCGTCATGATCGCAGCCTATGAGGGTTCATCGCCGAAGACGGCGATACCCGCTCCGGCGGACGGACAGGTAGCCTCTCAGCGCGAGGCGGTGGCTTGGCAGAGTCTGAACGTCAACGACACGGTCAAGGTCAAGCTGACCGACCTCGGTCGCGAGGTGCATAAGGCTTATTGGGAGCCCTTCTCGGCGGGCCGCTATTTGCCCCCGAAGGTTGATCCGGATGGGTTTTCGGACTTCCAGCTCTGGGACCTGATGGCGACCTTTGGCCATAAAATCCGCATGGGGATGGACGTCCCGTTCGAGACTAACATTCGCGTCAAAGTCCATTCCCCCACCGACCAGTCTTCTGACGTTTCCGGGCTGGTGGAGGCGCTGAGCGAGTTGACTGCGATCGTGCGGGGCGAGTGTCCGAGGCTTCTGGATGAGGACAGCGGCGGATACGCCGAGCTTTCGATGAAGATCGATGAAGCCCTCGCCCAAGCCCAACAGGTGAAGCCGTGAGCCTTTGCGGTCAGGCTTTCGACTTGCCTCTCTCGCGGCGCTTGGCTTCGGCGTCGATGGCTTTGCGGATGAGCGTGACCCGATCCTCGCCCGCCTCCAGCAGGCCGTCGAGGCGCGCGGTCGTGCCTTCTGCCAAGGGCAGCGTGATCCGCTCTGGAAACTCTTTTCGCCGTCCCACGCCACGGGGCTTTTCATATGTACGGGATTCGATCAAGAGACACCTTTTCGTATGTACGTTATTGACACCGTATCATATGTACGATATTCCTTCAATCGTAGATACGAAACGAGGAAGCAATATGACCGTTCGCCAAGACCCGCCTCGGCCTCTTCCCGCCGGGCATCGCTATTTTCACGAGGTGGTTGCGGAGATCATGGAGGCTGAAGACCTCGTGCAAACCGGCTTCCACTTCTCGTCCGAGCCGAGCCCTGCTGAGATTCGGCGCATCGCTGAGGTGCACGAGCATTGCGATGCTGCTGATCTGGTTGCTCGCCGCATCGAGACTGGCGCGACGCGCCCGTCTTGGACCCTGCTGAGCAAGGCCGATTCTGCGTTCAAGCGCCGCGCTGAAATCATGGGCTGGCAGTGGAGCGCGGCACACGATGGCTTCATCAACGAGCATCACCGCGAGGATCGTGAAGGCTGGAGCGCATACACGGTCGCGCCTGACGCCCGCGCCGCGATCCACATTGGTGGCGGACGATGACGGGGCAGGTTGCCTCTCAGCGGGAGCCGGTGGCGTGGCGGTGGCGGTTCGACGCTGACGGCGGACCTTGGAGCTACGGTGACGGGAAGCCTGTGGGCCGGTGGATAGGTGGTGATCCGGTCGAAAGCGGCCCCCTCTACACCCATCCCGCCCCCGCCCAACCGGATGCCGGGGAACTGAGAGAGGCTGTTGAGGCGCTGACCAACGTCCTCTCTTGGCTTGAAGTGTGGAGCGACGCGGGCTCGGTCGGCTATGTCGAACGCAACCCGCTGGAACCGCCTGCCGCCTATCTTGAAGAGGTTCGCCTGCAAGAAATGGGTCCGGGCGACGGCGAGAAAATGCTGGGCGACTTGATGAAGATCGGGCAGTCAGCCGATGTCCTTCTCGCCGCTCTGACAGGAACCCAGCAGGCGAAGGGGGGATGGACGCCGACGCATCGCCACCTTGGGCGCGGGACCGAATATGAGGTCATCGGGGAGGCCCAGGTTCAGACGGTCACCGGCCTCTGCGATTACGACAAGGTCACCGTGTATCGCGGCGAGGAGGGCGACCTCTGGGTCCGAGCATGCGACGAGTTCAACGACGGTCGGTTCGCCGCCCTTATGTCGGAGACCAAGGGATGAGCCGCCCATTCTGGTCAGCACCGGACCCAGACGACACCGACATTGATCGGGAAGAGGTCGTGAACGGCTATCGCATCGTCCAGTTCAAGTCCGGCGGCGTGCGGATGACCAAGGGTGACTTCTGGTCGTGGTCGTACCCCGGCGACTTCGACGAAAAGAAAGCCTTCGCGGAGACTCTGTCATGAGCTGGGAAGTCGAATACTACGCTACCCCTTCACCAATCCATGAGACTGGAGGCCGGGATGATTGAGGAGACTTCGCCGCAAAGCGGCTCCGTACCTACCGCACAGGATGATGCGCCCGCCACCTGCTCTGAATGCTACAAGCCTCTGGTCACCGAGCCGGTTCAGCTTCGCCAGCCAGATCGCTCTTGGGCTGACGCGCCGAGCCTTCGCCGCTGCGCCAACGAAGAGTGCTGGGCCCTTTATGGCGGGAAGCGAGAAGAGCGTCTTGCCTTCGTTCAGGACACCTACAGCTACAAGTATTTCGGCGACTACGAGCTATCGCCGCAGCAGGTCACGGCGGTGTGGGAAGCGCTGGCCTTGGCTAAGGCTGGACAGAGCGTGTCATCCAGCACCTGCGGTATTCCCGAAGGGAATGAACCCCAAAAAGATCAATATTCCCAACCCCATAAGGGAGTAGACGCACATGGCCGGTGATCTAATCGACCTCGCGAAGAGCCGCCGAGAGCGCGCATATTGGGGTGGCATGGTCGTCCTCAAGCCGGGCGACGGAACAGACGTTGTCGCGGAGATGGTGGACTTCTGGGGCGACGACCTCAGAGACCCGCCGTTCCGCCTACGGATGTGGGCTGACGCCTTGTATGATCTGGTCCAGCAGATGCGCCAAACCGCCGATGGTCTGGAGGGAAGAGACGGTGCCTGACCTTACCCCTCTCGATCTGGAAGAACTGAAGCGTCTGGCTGAGGCTTCTGAAGCCGACAACACGAACCCTGACTATTTCGCCGCTGTTCGGTCATTGGAAGCCTTCAATCAGGCCGCTAGCCCTCAAGTCGTCCTCTCCCTCATCAACCAGATAGAGGGGATGAGAGCGGCCTTGGAACCTTTCGCTGCCTGCGCTCGCGAGTTGGAGGGCTGGCCGGAAGAGGGCATTCCTCGCGCGCCAGACGGGGAGTGGGCGAAGTTCAGACTGCTCACTGACGACTACCGCCGCGCTGCCGCTGCCCTCTCTACTGAAGACAGGAGGGGCGGGTGAGCGCCACCATCCACAAGACGGTGAAGACGCTCCAGCGCGCCGGCCTCACGGTCACCGGGGTCACCGTCCACCCCGACGGCGGCTTCGAGGTCTTGACGGCTGCCCCCCAGGTAGAGGCAGATGACGAACTCCAGCAAGCGAGGGATCGCCGACGTGCGCGCAAGGCTGTCCGGTCTTCACAAGGCGACCAAGCGGCTTAGCGGCGGGCGAGTGGCGGTCTACGCCTATGCCTTCCGAGGCGGCGATTTGATCGCCCGGGCCGAGGGCGGCAACCTCGCCGCCGCCAATCTGGCGATGGAGCGCGAGTTGGGGAAACGCGAAACGCTGGACCGGCTCGACAAGGCCCGCCAGCCCGTCAAGCGAACCGACGACAAGGCCTTCGTGCGCGGCCTCATCTATGCCTTCAAAGCCTCCCCGGAGTGGGCGAAGTTGGGCAAGTCCAGCCAGACCGCCTACGCCCACTACCTCAAATCGTTCGATGCCGAGTTCGGGGACTGGAAGGTCGCCCTGTTCGACCGGCTGGAGAGCAAGACCGATCTGCTCGACTGGCGCGACGAGTGGGCCGACACGCCTCGCGCCGCCGACTACGCAATGCAGACGGTCGGGCGCCTGTTCAAATGGAGCCGGGGCCGGGGCCTGACGCAGGCCAAGCCGACCGAAGACGTCCCGCGCCTGCACAGGGCCGACCGATCGGACATCATCTGGTCTGATGCCGACATTGCCGCCTTCTGCGCCAAGGCCAGCACGGAACTCGGATGGGCCATTCGACTGGCCGCTGAGACGGGCATGAGGCTCGGGGACCTCGTATCCCTAACCTGGAGCGCCATCGGCTCCGAGGGCATCGTCTGGCGGACCAGCAAGAAGGGCCGGCAAGCCCTGATCCCGCTAACCCCGGGAGCCCGGACATTGCTGGGGGAAATACCCAAGCGGTCCACCATCGTACTGACCAACACCAAAAAGCGCCCGTGGACCAAGGACGGCCTCAAGACGATGATCCTGGAAGCAAAGCGGGATGCGGGTCTGACCGGCATCCGCTTCCACGACGTGCGGGGCACAGCGGCGACCCGCCTCTATATCGCGGGGGCGCCCAAGGCCGACATCGCGCTCATCATGGGCTGGTCGGAGAAGGACGTTGACGCTCTGCTCACAAAGTACGTCTCAGGTGACGCGGTGGCTCTTGACCTGATGTCTCGAATGAACCAGAAACGCGCCGCACAAACCGGCGACAAACCGGTTTTGGACTAGGCGGCGCAAGTCGTTGATTTCCCACGGCGCGTCCTTAGCTCAGTTGGTTAGAGCATCTGACTTTTAATCAGAGGGTCCTCGGTTCGAGCCCGAGAGGACGTACCATGGGGGAGTTCGCCGACGGCGATCTCTTCCTCATTCCCGGACATTGATAGACGGTCGACCTGAAGCCCCGGGCGGCGCCTCAACTCGCCCCCCTGTGAGCCTCCAGATAGCGGATCAGCCGGCTCATGTTGTTGATGTAGGTCCCGGTCGAGATGCCCATCGGTCCTGACGGCTCGGTGAAGGGGGAGGTGTCCCAGTCGTCGCCGACCTGGCCGCGATCGGCGAAGCCCGGAGGCGGGCTGGCCGGACCGTCGCCCTGATACGGGTGGCTGGTGGTGCGCAGCTCCAGCGGCCAGTAGCCCTCGGCGTTCAGCTCCCCGACCAGCAGGGCCGCGTCGTCCGCCGCCTGCCGCGTCTCGGTGACGTTCAGGTCCGAGCCGCCGACGTCCGAGGTGATCATGTAGCGGGGCAGCAGCGACGGCCCGCGTCCCAGCAATGCCGAGTCGCGCGTCGCCTGTTCGGGCGTCATGGCCGCGACCCGCTCATAATGCTGGCGCAGGGCCGCGACGTTGATGTGCTTCTCCGGCTTCGTTTGCTCGGTGTCGAAGTCGGACCAGTATTCGCCGTTCTGGGCGTTCGAGCCGCGCCGGTGCGTCCCGATCAATCGGCCCGTGCCCGGTTCGTAGTTCCGATAGAAGTTGCGGCCGTCGGAGGCGCGCTTCTCGGGCGGCAGTTCGACGCTGGCGATCCAGTCGATGGCCTCGGGGACCCGGGCCAGATACTTCCGCTCCCCGGTCAGCCGGTAGTAGTCGAGCAGTTGCTCCACCGCCGCCGCCGTGCCGTGCGGGGTGATCGAGGCGGGCTCATAGGTCCGCGCCGTCGCGGGCTTCAGGTCCGGCGTATACTGCATGGCCCAGCCCGGCGTCGGCTGCGGCTGTTGCAGGGCGATGATCAGCTCCATCGCCTTGATCAGCGGCGCGCGCACCCGCTCGTCCTTCAGCTGCTGAAGCACCACCAGCAGGAAGCTGATGTTCTCCTCCGCAACCTCGTCGTTCAGGGTGATGAAGCCGGTGTAGTCGGGCCGGCCGTGGTTCGAGAACTGGCCCATGCGCGGGAAGCGCTGCGGCCAGCCGCCGTTGGGATACTGGGCGTCCAGGATGAAGCCGACCGCCTTGTCGACCGCGGCCCGATACTTCGGATCGCCCTTCTCCATATGCAGGCGCAGCAGGAAGCGGCCGCACTCGACCGTGGCGTGGTCGTCGAAGGTGGCGTTGCCGTAGTAGTGCTGGAATTCCTCCAGCCGCCAGCCGTTCTTGCCGATGGTCTCATACCAGCGCTTCAGCGAGTCCTCGCCGGCGAAGTCGATGATGTAGTTCCAGCCGCCGGCCGGATGCTGGCCCGCGATCAGGGCGTCGGCGGCCTGTTCGGCGGCGCGGTAGTACTGCTCGTCGCCGGTCGCGTGGTACGAGTCGAGGAAGATCTGGCCCATCTCCGGCGTGCCCGGAGCCTGGGTCCAGATCATGGTCGGATACGCCTCCATCTCGCCCCAGCGGCGCGAGCCGTCGGCCAGATAGGACCAGACATAGCCGCCGTGGACCGCGACCTTGTCGGTCATGAAGGCGGTGGCGCGGCTCATGGCCGTCTTCACCGTCTCAGGAGTGGCGGCCTCGGCGAAGGCCAGGGTGGGAACGAGATGGGCGGCAACAGGCAGGGCGGCCGCGCTCAGCAGCCACCGACGACGGGTCAGCATGGGTCTTCCTCCGGGGGACGCCGCGGGTTGGACGGAGCGTCGTCCCGGGGCCGATCTCTTGGGAAGATTTGTATGACTAATCCGGTCTGACCGGCAAGATGTCCATCGGTGTCATTTCCCGGCTTCCAGCACCACGTCTCCGGTCCGGCGCAGCTTGCCCCAGGCCTGGCCGAGCCCGGTCAGGGCCCGCTCCAGCGCCCGCCAGACGACCACGTACATGATCTGGCGATAGACCAGACGCTGGGTCGGCAAGAGCCACAGGTCGCGCCGGTTCTCGCGGTCGAAGCCATAGGCGATCCAGCTCGCCGCCAGCTCCAGCACGGTGAAGGCGGCATAGACGGTCAGGGTCAGCCACAGGGTGGTGTCCGGGCTGGCGCTGATGTCGGCGTGCTGCATCGCGGCCCACCACGACAGCAGGCGGATCAGGAGGGCGATCAGCAACTGCAGGTCGATCAGGGGCGCCAGCACCTGACCCGCGATCTGGAACAGCCACAGGCTGGGCAGGGCCAGGCCGCCGAACCAGCCGTGTCTGAACAGCGACCGGCGGTGCTTCCACAGGCACTGAAGCGTGCCGAAGCTCCAGCGGAAGCGCTGCTTGAGCAGGCCGCCCAGGGTGTCGGGCGCCTCGGTGAAGGCCAGGGCCTCGGGCTCATTGGCGATGACCCAGCCGGCCTCGCGCACCCGCCAGGTCAGGTCCATGTCCTCGGCCAGGGTGTCGGAGCGATAGCCGCCGACGGCGCGCAGCACCTCGGTGCGCCAGCCGCCGATGGCCCCGGGCACGACCGTGACGGCGTTCAGACGGGCGAGCGCCCGACGGTCGACGTTCTGGCTGGTGATGTACTCCAGCGCCTGCCAGCGGGTGACGATGTTGCGGCGGTTGCCGACCTTGACGTTGCCGGCGACGGCGCCGACGCTCGGATCGGCGAACCAGGCGGCCAGCTTGGCCAGAGCGTCAGGCGACAGTTGGGTGTCGGCGTCGACCCCGACCACGACCGGCGCCGTCGCCTCGGCCAGGGCCACGTTCAGGGCCGAGGCCTTGCCGCCGTTGGGCTTGCGCCGCAGCAGGACGCGCGGGTCCTGACCGAAGGCCGCCTTGACCGCGTCATAGGTCCCGTCGGTCGAGCCGTCGTCGATGACCAGCACCCGCACATCGACGTCGCGGCTGGTCAGCAGGCTGTCGATGGTCCGGTTGATGACCTCGACCTCATTGTAGGCCGCGACCATGACGTCGAGGCGCGGCAAGGCGGCGCCTTCAACGGCCAGCGGCCGCGCACGCTTGCCGGACGCCAGCCACAGCATCAGCACGATCCGCAGCAGCCCCAGGCCGATGGCCAGGCTGAAGCCCCAGAACAGGATGACGCCCAGCAGATGGGTGAAGCCGAAGGCCGCCTGATCCGCTGCGATCAGAGACTGCTCGTCCCTGGGCAGGGCGGGCATGGTCTGGTCCGGCGTCTGGCCGACCAGTCCGCCGATGGTGGTCAGGGTGTAACCGCGCGCTCTCAGCCCATCGATGATGGCGGGCAGGGCGGCGACGGTCGCGGACCGGTCGCCGCCGGCGTCATGCAGCAGGATGGCGTGGCCCTTGTCGGCCTGGGCCAGGACCGAGGCGACGATCTCCTGCGGTGTCAGGCGGTGGGTTCCACCACCTGCACTGGCGCGGGTCAGGTCCCAGTCATTGGGGTCGATCGACTCGCCGGCCGTCGAGTAGCCGAGGCGCGAGGCCACGGCGATCGGCGCAATCTCACCGTAGGAGTCCGGCTCGGAGTCGGCGTTGTAGGGCGGGCGGAACAGGGTGATCTGGCGGCCGGTCAGGCTCTCCAGCGCCCGGTCGGCGGCGGTCAGCTCCAGCCGCACCCGCTCGTCCCCGACATGGGCCATGTTGGGGTGGGTGAAGGAGTGGTTGCCGATCTCATGTCCCTCGGCCTGAACCCGGCGGACCAGATCGGGATGGCCCACGGCTTCGTCGCCGATCATGAAGAAGGTGGCCTTGGCCCCCTTGGCCTTGAGGATGTCGAGGATCTTCGGCGTCCATTCCGGGTCGGGGCCGTCGTCGAAGGTCAGGGCCAGGACGTGGTCGGGCGCGCCGCGACGGCGGATGGTCCAGGCCGAGGGCCAGGCGCTCCAACTCTCGTCGGTGATCAGGCCGCTGTTGGGATCGCGCTCCAGCGTCCGTTGCCCGGCCCGGGGCTCGTGGGTGACGGTCAGCAACTCGCCGTCGCCGGTGAAGGCGATGGCCTGGGCCAGGGTGACGGTGCGCATGGCCGCGTCGGCCTGGGGGGCGGGGACGGCGTGCTTGCCGAACACCTTCCAGCTGGTCGGATCCTCCTCGCCGAGCGCCCACAGGGAGGCGCCGCGCAGGCCGCGCCCGCGCGCCATGGTCATGGCGTTGGCGACCGAGGCGGCGTCCTGAAACCAGACCTCGTGCATCCGGCCCTGATCGTCGCGGTAGCTGAAGGTCGGCTGCAGGGCGACGGGGTCGAAGTCGATGACGTCGGCGGGGGCGTCCTCGGGGCGATAGCCTTGCGCCGTCGTCAGGGCGGCGGTGTTGGTGATCGAGTCGGCCGCCTCGGTCCCGACCTTCCAGTCGTAGCCATAGACGCCGACGCCGAGGATCAGCTTGCCCGCGGGGACCAACCGGGTGAACCGGTCCAGAGACTTGTTGACGAAGCCGGCCGAGGAGATGGGGCCGGGGACGCTGGTCTCGCCGTGCTCGTCATAGGCCATGACCGCGGCGTAATCGACGGTCGAGGCCAGGGTCCGGATGTCGGCGTCCGACAGGCTGACCTCCAGCGCGATCGACAGCTCCTTGCCTTGGCTCTGCAGCCGGGCGTGCAGCCGATTCAGCCAGGGGGTGACGCGGCGGATCTGCTCGGGCGTCAGCTGTTCGAAGTCGATCTGGAGGCCCGCGAAGTCGTGCTGATCCACGAAGCCGACCAGCTGGTTGAGCACCGCGTCGGCGTTGGGGCCGTCCAGCATCCGGTCGATGCGGTGCGGGTCGAACAGGCCCTCGGTGGCGTTGCCGACGACGGGGACGATGCGGACCCCGTTA
The DNA here is from genome assembly GCA_002292165.1 of Brevundimonas sp. UBA986. Classification (GTDB taxonomy): domain Bacteria; phylum Pseudomonadota; class Alphaproteobacteria; order Caulobacterales; family Caulobacteraceae; genus Brevundimonas. The sequence goes on along the minus strand of DBBK01000273.1, from coordinate 2,710 downwards.
GCCCGCGCGGCCTGCACCAGAGGCGCGGTGGTCGGGTTCTTCGCGGGGTCGTAGTCCTTCGTAAGGACGCCCGAGCCGTCGGGACTCAGCTCCAGCCAGGTCGGATAGACGTGGGTCAGGTCGGCGGCGTGGTGGCGGAAGCTGTCCAGCGCCCCGTCCTCCCACGGCGCGAACCAGGCGCCCGCGATGGCGCCGGCGGCCGCGACGGGCTTCGCCCGGTTGCGACGGTCGTCCAGGGCGATGCGGCGAAGCAGGGCGTTCCCGGCATGGCGGCCGCCGTGCTTCACATGGCCGGAGTAGGCCGGGCTGGAGACCGCCAGATGGGTCAGGCGCGGCAGGATCACCAGACTGGCGACGAAGCTGGCCAGGACCACGGCCGCCACAGCCGCCACCACGATGGCCGCCCAGCGCAGCCGCCGCGCCCGCGTCCCCGTGGCGTCGAGGAAGATCGGCTTGCCGCCTCCACCGTGACCATGACCCCCGTCGTTGCCGTGAGGGGAGGGCGAGGCGTCGGGGGCGTCGGTCATGGATATCGGCGATCGGTGCGGGAAGTCGCGTCTGGCGCTGTGATCCTGATCCTTGTCAGAACGGCGCCCGAACCCGGACATTCCTACGGCCAAGGTCCCGGAGCCACATGTCTTTGGTGGGAGAGCCGGTCAGGCAACCCTCCCGGGTGGTCGGCGTTGGCTTGGGGTAGCTTCGGAGAGCCGCCATGCAGACCTTCATCGTCGGACTGGGCGTCCTGATCCTGGCCGGCGTCCTGTTCACCATGGCCTTCAGGCCCGGCCGGACGCAGCCGACTCACTTCATCGACGCCGACGCCGATGGGGAGCCGGACGAGACGCCCGAGGAGAAGCAGCGCGAGCTTGAAGGCCAGTAGAGGCGTCAGCCGCAGAAGGTGAAGAAGCGCTCGATGTCCGGGGCCGAGGCCGTGTGGGGGACATAGGTCTCGCGGCGCGCGCCCTGCCACTGGGCCAGCCAGCCGACGCGGCGGAAGCGCTGGAACACCGGGGTCGAGGTCGCGGCCTCGGCGGTCAGGAAGTCGCCGTCGGCCAGCTCCGAGGCCTCGCCCTGGGCGCGGAAACGTTCGGTCTCGCCGCCCGACTCCAGATGGATCTCGCGGGTCCCGTGCGGGGCGCTGGTGGTGATCTCCAGCCGGCCCGCGCCCTTCTGGCAGGTCAGGCCCAGCCGCAGGTCGTCGGAGGTCTCGACGCCGTAGACCAGCTTCGCCTCGCCCGCGTCGGGGTGGTAGAACCAGTCCATCCCGGCGACCGGCTGCGGCGACCCGCTGGAGGCGCCCGACACCGGCGCGGCGTCGCGGGTGGTCGAACAGGCGGCGGCCAGAGCGGCGAGGCTCGCGACGATCAGCAGTCTTGTGGTCTTCACGCGGCGGTCCCGGTTGCGGTCATGGTCGGTCATCCACTGCAAAGGTCCGCGAAGCGGCGCAGCTTGGCAAGATGGGCGGCTTCGATGTCGACGTCCTGATGCTGGTCGCCGACAGCCACGGTCAGGTCGCCCGACGCTACGAACTGGCCGAAGACCGGGTGGTCGGTTCTGAGGGCGAGGCTGAGCTTGCCGCCGCGACCCGCCTGGGCCTCGGTCTGGGCCTGACCCGAGCCGCCCTGTGAGGTGACGGTGGCGATGCCGGCGCCGAGCGGGCCGCCATAGACGGAGACGCGGGCGACGCCGGAGCCCGGCGTGCACTCCAGCGTGGCCTTGAGCTGGGGCGTGTCGGGCACCTCATTGGCCAGCACAACGGGACCCCCGCCCTCATAGAGGGTCCAGGTCCAGGCGGCGGCCTGGACAGTCGTGCCGGACAGCAGGGCGAACGCCAGATGCGTCACCGCCGTCAGGGCGGTCAAGGTGGTGGTCATGGCTCAGCCCCCGCTGATGTCGTGAACCCCGAATGGTCAGGCTTGCAGATGGTCAGGCGTGGGCCTGGTCGCAATAGGACAGAAAGCCCGAGACGACGCGGCGTTCCGCGTCGCTGGCGTGGATACGGGTCGGGCCGGCCTCGCCGACGACCGGCATGACGCCGTTGCGGGCCAGGCTCTGCAGGGCCGGGTCGCTGACCGGGATGCGCGCCTCGTCCTCCAGCGAACCCATGGAGGCCTGGGCCAGACGCGGCGAGGCGGGCAGGACATCGCCATAGACCGCCGCCGAGCGGTCGCCCGGGGCGCAGGTGACCATCATGGCCAGCTGGTCGGAGTTCTCGACCCCATAGGCCAGCTTGGCCATCGGCCCCTCATAGCTGAGGTGCCAGCCCATGACCGGCTGGGCCATGGCCCCAACGGCGACAGAGGCCGCCGAGGGCTGGGCGTCTTCGTGAGACCAGTCCTGGGTCTTGGCCGCGAAGGCGACCAGACCGAGGGCGGCGACAGCAGGGACAAGGACCTTGAACATCACAGGGCTCGCATTCGAGAGACCAACGCGAGAGCTACGCGGCGGTTCACGGTCGAGCTTCACGGCCGTTAACGATTGTTCGTCCTGTGATGAATTTAACGCGCGTTCGGCGAACGTCAGGCCGTCTTGCGGACCTTGGCCGGCTTGGCCTTGGCTTCGGCGGTCAGGGCCGCGACGCGGGCCTTGCGGCGGGTCTCGTGGCGGTCGAGGACCTCCTTGAGGTATTTGCCGGTCCAGCTGCGCTCGTTGCGGGCGACCTCCTCGGGCGTGCCCACGGCGACGATCTCGCCGCCGCCGTCGCCGCCGC
>DBBK01000011.1:8447-10440 GCA_002292165.1 Brevundimonas sp. UBA986 | reverse complement strand
GCGACGGGAAGGGCCGTGGCCCAGAGCCCGACCCAGGCGGTTCCGCCCGAGCACTACACCCTCGATCCACGCGGCGTGGATCTCGTGACGGGCATTTTCAACCATAGCTCGACCGACGTGGTCATCGGCCAGCCGGGGGCAGGGGGGCTGTCGCACGCCCGTCAGAACCTTCAGTTCGGCTGGACCGACTCGGTGCAGGGCAGCCTGAGGGGGGCGGGATCCAGCGTCGTCACCGTCATCTATGGCGTGGAATCCGAGGTCTTCACCCTGAGCGGCGGGGTCTATACGCCGGTGAGCGCCCAAGGGGCGACCCTGACCCAGTCGGGAACCGACTACATCTACACCACCGCCTCGGGCGCCGTCGTCAAATACACGACCAACTACTGCTACACGACGACCGGCGGCTCCTGCACCACCAGCGCCTACCTCTATGAGGTGACCGATCCGACGGGCGAAAAGACCACCTACACCTACACGACCCAGAACTATCTGCGCAGCGTCGATTCCAACGGTAACCCGGTCACGGGCACCGCGGTGCGCCTGACGTCGATTGCGAACAATCGCGGCTATATGCTCCGATATGTTTATCAGAAGGACACGATCGCCGGAGCCGGGGGAAGCGCGACGCTTACCTCCCGTGTCCTCGCCTGGATGACCATCGCCAGCGTCACGGGCGTCAACACCGCCGTCGACTACTGCGATCCCGCGAGCACCAGCTGCACCTACTCCCGGACCTGGCCCTCGGCGACCTACGGCTATCCGGCCAGCGGCGACCAGACCGTCACCGATCAGTCGGGCCGGACCACCACCTATCTGTACAACGGCCTGTACGGCGCTCCGGTCGGGATCCAGTATCCAGGTTCGACCTCCAACGATGTGACGATCACCTACACCGGTTCGGGTGGGTCGACGCGGCTCAGCACCGTCACCGACGCCACCGGGACCTGGAGCTACAGCTACTCGGACGCCGGCTCGACCCGGACCATGACCGTCACCGGACCCATGGGCCAGGTGCTGACGGCGGTGTCTGACCAGTCCATCGGCCGGGCGACCAGCGTAACCCAGACCACGACGGCGGGCGCCAGCCCCGTCACCCGCACCTGGGCCTACCACTACGACGGCCAGCGGCGGTTGGACCAGATCACCAACCCCGAGGGCGACTACACGGTTCTGGCCTATGACGCCCGGGGCAATGTGACCTCGACGACGGCGGTGGCCAAGCCGGGATCGGGGCTGGCCAACATCGTCACCAGCGCCACCTATCCCTCGACCTGTTCGACCCCGGTGACCTGCAACAAGCCGCTGACCACGACCGATGCGCGCGGCAATGTCACCGACTATGTCTGGAACGGAACCCACGGCGGGCTGGAGAGCGTGACGGCGCCCCTGCCCAACCCGTCGGCGACGGTGCGGCCGCAGACGCGGATCAGCTACGCGGCCCAGACGGCTTACTACAAGAACAGTTCAGGCGTGATCGTCGCGGCGCCGTCCTCGATCACCCTGCCGGTGTCGACCTCGGCCTGCGCGACCAACGCCGCGCCCGGATGCGTCGGCACCATCGACGAGGTCAAGGCCACGGTCGCCTATGGCTCGAGCGGCGTGGCGAACAACCTCCTGCCGACCCTTACGACACGCGGCGACGGCGGCGGCACGCTCTCCGTCACCACGGCCGTGACCTACGATCCGAACGGCGATGTCCTGACGGTGGACGGCCCTCTGGCCGGGACGGGCGACACCATCCGCTATCGCTATGACGCGGCCCGTCAGCGGGTCGGCGTCGTAGGCCCCGACCCGGACGCCGGCGGCGGCCTGCTGAACCGCGCCCAGCGCATGACCTACAACGCGCGCGGCCAGCTCACGCTGACCGAGGTCGGAATGACCCCCGGCTATTCGGACACGGACTGGACCAGCTTCTCGGTCCTGCAGAAGCAGGCGACGGAGTACGACAGCTGGGGCCGCCCGGCCGTTTCGCGGTCGCAGGACGCCTCGGGGA
>DBBK01000011.1:0-8292 GCA_002292165.1 Brevundimonas sp. UBA986 | reverse complement strand
CTTCGACGATCACCGAGAGCGTCAGCTACACACCCAATGGCCAGACCGCGAGCCTGACCGATGGCGCGGGCAACGTCTCCACCTACGCTTATGACGGCTTCGATCGGGTGTTCCGCCAGTGCTATCCCGGCGCCGCCACCTGCGCTTCGGCGACGCCGACCGCCTATGAGCAATACGGCTACGACGCCGCCGGCAACGTCACCTACCACCGTGACCGGGCCGGTCAGAATTTCGGGATGTATATCGACAACCTGAACCGGGTCGGTTCGGTCTATTCGACCGATACGCCCTCGACGATGCCGCAACGGTTCTACGAATACGACAACCTGAACCGGACGAAGTGGGTCCACACCCCGACCGCCGCGCCCTGGGTGACGAGCTGGGGTTACGACGCCCTCAATCGCCCGCTTTATGAACAGGTCTGGGAGACTTCGACCGGCGCGACGAGCACGGTCAGCTATGGTTATGACGCCGCCGGTCGCCGGACCTACATGCAATGGCCGGATGGCTTCTATGTCAACTACGACTGGAGCGTCGCCAACGATCTGATGACGATCCGGGAAAACGGGAACACGACGTGGGCTCTGGCTGCCTATACCTACGACAATCTGGGCCGCCGCACCTTCACCTCACGGAACAACGGCGCCAACTCCAGCTACGCCTATGACGGGATTTCGCGCCTCGCCAGCCTGACGAACGACCCCGCCGGCACGGTTCAGGACCTGACACTCGGCTTCGCCTACAACCCTGCGGGGCAGATCATCAGCCGGTCGGTGTCGAACAATGCTTACGTTTACACTCCGGCCTCGACGGCCATCGCCTACGTCAACAACATCCTGAACCAGCTGACCAGCATCAACGGCTCGGGCGTGGGCTACAACAGCCGGGGTGAGATCACTTCGGTCCCGGGCGCGACCTATGGCTATGACGCTCTGGGCCAGATGACCTCGGCCTCGGCCGGGTTCGGCAGCGCCGGCTTCACCTATGACAACCTCGGCCGTCTGCGCGGCTCGACCGGTTCGACGACCCGCCGCTATCTCTACGACGGCCAGCAGGTCATCGCCGAATACGACGGCTCGGGCGTGATCCAGGGGCGTTATGTCCCGGGTCTGGGCCTGAACGATGTGGTGACCAGCTATGACGCCGGCGGCAACCGCAGCTGGCTGCTGTCGGACGAGCGCCAGTCGGTCGTGGCCCTGACCAACGGCTCAGGCGCGGCCTTCGTCACCAACACCTATGACGAATACGGCGTGCCGGCTGCGTCCAACGCGGGCCTGTTCCAGTACACCGGCCAGATGTGGCTGCCCGACGCCCAGCTCTACCACTACCGCGCCCGCGCCTATGCGCCCCAGATCGGGCGGTTCATGCAGACCGATCCGATTGGGTATGGGGCGGGAGCAAACATCTACGCCTATGTGGGTGGGGATCCGGTGAATATGATAGATCCACTTGGTCTCGAGACTAGAGAATACCGGTGCATCGTGGCCAACAAATCGTATCAAGAAAGCAATGGCGATATTGTTGTGATCGGCATTCCGGGGTGGTGCCAAGCTGACTTTACGATCAGCAACTGGTTTGAGAACCAAGGTGGTAGTGCAATGGGGCTTCGACCCTTCCGTGGCACTCGTCCAGCTCGTTGTCCGTCGGGACCCTATATTCAAATCTCCGTCGGAGGGTCGGCTTCAAAGGCTGGGCAAGGCCGTGGAGCTTCGGGCGGAGGAGGTATAGGTATCTCTTTTTCCCCTCGCGACTTTTTCAGGACGGTGCAAGGTTTCTTCCAGGGAAGGGTTGGGGGTGGTCGAGCGATCGGCGTTGGCAGATCTGCGGGAGCAGAGATCGGAGCGGGGATACAAGGCCAGCCGCTGAACAACGGTTATTCTATGGAGAACTCAGGCTATATAGAGGGTGTGACCCCCGAAGGAAGTGCGACTGTCGCCATCGGCAAGCAAGGCCTTCAGGGAGGGGCGAGCACAGATCTCCGCGGTCGCCTGCCTGGCACCACTTTGGGGGCCTATGCTATTGCGGGCGCACAAACCCAGCACACAGTCGCGACTGATACGTACTGTACCCAAGGCGGGGGGTAGGTTTGGTGTCGCGATCGATTGGCGCTCTGGCTTGTCCTTCGGCGCGCCTACCTTGAGGCCAAGTTTGGACTAGCGGTGGGGGCAGCTAAAGCGATTGGACGAACCGACGTCTGCGCGCTGCGTGAGCCTTGGTTGTTCGGCCAGCTCTCGTCAGGGCAGGCGCGACAAGTATACTCCCCGTCACGGGAGTGGCGGGAACGAGCCTGCGGCAATGTCGCCGCCGCTCATTTCCGCGCGCGGAGGGGGAGCGATGAGACGTCAAGATGCGACACCAATGGGGCAGGTGGGATGATTTCTGGCCGGTGCTAGAAAGTTGAACTGCTTCGACATTCCTGCACTACGGAGAAAGCGTTTGACAGGTTAGCGCTCGTGTATGGGCGTCCCATCCTCCGACGGATCGAATTGATTGGTTTGGTCTTCCGGTGGGTGATCTTTATCATTACAATGCTGTTTTTATCGACTACTGCCTTTGAGACGTTCGCTCGCACTATTAAGTTGAACCGGGCGGACGCGGCGTTGCCTTCGGCGACGATTCTGGTTTCACTGTTTGTGGTTCTGGCGATGATCCAAATGACGCATCGGTCTGCAGCAAAGCGACGTCGAAGCCAGCTCGGAGAAGATGCCCCCCCCACCGCCGAGCGGGGCGACATCGGTGCTGCGCAACCAGAAGTCCCCCTGCCTTGGTTGCTGCAAAAACGGAGGCATCTCTGGCTCGTGGCTATAGTGGCTTTAGCGGGCGTCGCGTGGGTCCTGTTTGAAACCCAAGCTTCCCAACTCGAATGTGACGCTTACAATGCGTCAAATCGGCTCCGGCCTGACCAGGTTATTGATTGTCCGCGCACTGATTGACGGGCGATTGGCGAAGCGCTGCGTGGGATGCCGACGGCATGCCACGGAAGATCGGGCCGCATTTTCGGTCCAGTTTGGTGTCGAGCCAATCTGGCGGGATGGGTGGCGGTAATCGCGTGAGTTGAGGCCAGCGGGTCTTTTGGCCCCGGGTCGCTTAGACCTGACAGCACCCGTCATTGGGCTTATATCACCCCCGCCGGCACCGAACTCGTAACAGCCTCCTTCTGTCCGCGGTTAAGCATAAATACCACGGTGGCTATGGAGCCCGGGGTGACTGGCTTTGGCGGCGCGCGGGACGGTCAAGGCCTCGGCGCTGACCGCCCTTACTCACCGTCTGATAAAAATCCTCCGTACCCGCTTGCGGCGCGGGCCGGGGCCGATTAGAGAAGCCGCTCGCTTCGACCAAGCGTATTATGACACCGCGGAGAGGTGGCAGAGTGGTCGAATGTACCGCACTCGAAATGCGGCGTGCCTGGAAGGGTACCGTGGGTTCGAATCCCACCCTCTCCGCCACAATCCCCTTCGGGGGCCTTCGTCGGCATCCACAGACAATCCGGCCAACCCATTGCGGGGCAGGCTTTTTCTTCGCTTCCCTTCGCGGGCCTTCGCTGACTTTCAGCGCTCGGCTTTAGGACAGAGTTTAGGACGGCGTCCGCGATTGGCGTCGTGCTATGTTCTCCCTTCGTTCTGGAGGAAGCGTGGCGAAGCCCATCAACAGACTTTCGTGGAAAGCGATCCCGACCCTGGCGCCCGGATGGCACGGCGACGGGCAGGGACTCTACGTGCGCGTCGAGGAGACCGGGAGTCGCCGCTGGGTGTTCGTTTACTCGCGCCTCGGCAAACGCCGAGAGTTCGGCCTAGGCTCCGCTGATACCGTCAAGATCGCGGAGGCGCGCTCCGCCGCTGCCGATGCCCGCGAGCTGATCCGCAAAGGCGGTGATCCTATCGAGGCTCGCCGAGCCCTCCTGGCGCCGCCGCCGGAAGCCAAGACCTTCGCGCAGGTTGCGGTAATGCTCATGGACGACTTGGAGCCGGACTGGAAGTCGCCGAAACAGCGAGGCCAGTGGGAGGCGTCGCTTACCCAGCACGCTCCCGCCATTTGGAAGGTGGACGTCGCCGCGGTCGATACGGAGATGGTCCTCGCGGCTCTCCGTCCGATCTGGTCGACCAAGCCGGAGACCGCCGCCCGCGTCAGGTCTCGGATCGAGCGCGTCTTGAGCGCGGCCAAGGTCCGAGGCTTCCGAACCGGCGACAACCCGGCGCTCTGGCGGGGACACCTCGACCAGCTCCTGTCTCGGGGAAAGCGCCTGAAGGGCCACCACGCCGCCATGCCATACGCCCTGGTCCCCGCCTTCATTATCCGCCTCGGGGAGCGGCGTAGCGTGTCTGCGCTGGCGCTGCTGTTCCTGATCCTGACAGCGACGCGGTCGGGAGAGGTGAGGGGCGCGCGTTGGGAGGAAATCGAAGGTGATCTGTGGCGCATCCCGGCCGAGCGGATGAAGGGCGGACGAGAGCACGTCGTTCCGCTCACCAAGGCTGCGCTGGACGTCCTTGAACGCATCGCCCCGCCTGTCCGCAAGGGTCTGATCTTCCCCGGCCTCAAGGGCCCGCTCACCGATATGGCCTTGGCTATGGTGCTTCGGAAACTCGACATCCCCGACGCCACTCCTCACGGCTTCCGGTCGTCGTTCCGCGATTGGGCCGGCGACTGCACCTCTTTCGCCCGGGAGACCATGGAGGAGGCCTTGGCCCACCAAGTCGGTAGTGTAGTCGAGAAGGCCTATCGACGCTCCACTGCGCTCGAGAAGCGCCGCCTGCTGATGACGGCGTGGGCGGACTTCTGCACCGGTGAGACCGGACAACTGATCACCTTCCCATCCCGAGAACAGGCATGACCGCCAAGCCCACCACGACCGCCCCGCCACGCCTGCTGCCGAATGAAAGGCCAGACCAGTCAAACGTCGCCACCTCGGCCGAGTTCGAGGCCTACATGCGCCGTGTCGCTGCCGGACTGCCGGCCTTTGCCAGCGGGAAGCGGTGAGCCAGGGACGCAAGCCCGGCATCGTCAGCAGCATCGACGACATCCGGGGAATGCTGGGCTTCATGGCTCAGAGCGTGACTGAGGGGGCTCGCTACCGGTGGAACTGCGTCGGGTGTCGCGCTCGGCCGCCGTTAGACCTAGCTGAATGGCTAGGGCGTTGCGGCCCTCGCTACTCGATGCTGAACCAGATCGACGTCTGCAGCCGGTGCGGCGCGCCCTGCTACCTGATCGTCAGCCGGGGGGCGTCGACGCCCTTCCTGCCAATGAAGGTCGAGTGGTTATGGATCGTGAGGGAGATCAACAATGATCCCGATGCGTGGTGGCAGATCCAGTTCATGGAATGAGGCCCGCCGCGTATGGAAACATTGCGGGCCAGGCTTCTCCCAAGAAGCTCGGAGCGGCCTCCCCACCGCTCCGACTCCACAATCGGCAGAGGTCGTGTCAGGTTCCTGAAATGACCGAGATCAAGGACAATCAGCCCGACCGCGAAGCCCTGTCGCTCATCCTGAACGCCCTCGGCGAACCTGAGGCCGTCGATACGGATCGCGCGTCGGTCCACGACCTCGACTTCGAGTGGCGTCGTCAGGCGATGCAGCTCTACCGTATGACGGACGACGGCTTCACTGCCTTCCAAGACCGCCTTCTGGCACTGGGCGGCGGGTCATGGGAAGGCAAGGAGGCCATCAGCCGGGCTCACCAACTGGTGTCCTATGTCGTTGACGCGCGCCACTCGGCTTGGCGTGAGGGGGAGATCGCTGCCGGGCGCGACCCGGAACGGCTCGCCTGATGTGCAACCTCTATTCTCTCCGCAAAGGGCCTGCCGCCATCCTCGATCTCGCGCGGGCTGTGTCGGGGGATGTCGGCAATCTTGAGCCCCGCGACATCTACCCCGACTACTCGGCGCCAATCGTCCGGCTGGGCGACGATGGCGAACGGGTGCTGACCCTCGCCCGCTGGGGCATGCCGTCGTCGAGAAAGGCGATCTTAGAAGCCGCGACCAAGCGGGCCGCCAAGCTGCGGGCCAAGGGAAAGGACGTCGACTTCGACGAGCTGTTGAAGATGGAGCCGGACAAGGGCACGACCAACGTCCGCAACACCACCAGCCAGCACTGGAAACCCTGGCTCGGCCCGGCCAACCGTTGCCTGGTGCCCTTCACGGCGTTCAGTGAGCCGGACCAGGACTATCAGGGCACGAAGAAGCCGGTCTGGTTCGCACTGTCGCCAGATGAGCCCCTGACCTTCTTCGCCGGCATCCGGACGCCTCATGCCGGGGTCCGAATGATCAGCAAGGGATGGGAAACGTTCGACGCCTTCGGCTTCCTGACCACGGAGTCCGCCGAGCCGGTGAAGACCTATCACTCCAAGGCCATGCCGGTAATCCTGACAACCGAGGAAGAGCGCGACGTCTGGATGCGGGCGGACTGGAGCGAGGCGAAGGCGCTGCAACGACCGTTGCCGGAGGGGCTGCTCCAGATTGTCGATCATGTGAAGGAAGCAGCGTGAGCGCGTGGGACGTTCGCCCGAACGGAGACCTCGAGGTCTCGGTCCTGCGCAGCCTCGAAACCGCCGTCGACCCGTCGGGCGTCATCGCGATCCGGATCGAGCACCAGCGGTCAGCGGGCGTGACGGAGGCGGTGCAGATCGTCATGTCGCCAGAGGACGCCGACATGATCGGCCGCGAACTGGCCGAGGTCGCGCGCCTTTTGATGAAGCCTGAGGGTAAGGCCTAAAATGAGGAAAAGCCCGCCACCGCGAGGGTGACGGGCTCGATCGCTGTATATGGGCTCACCGCCCGCACCGGTCGCCTACGACCATCGGAAGGTCACAGAATACGCCACCAAGGCCGAGGCTTCAACCGCTCGGCCGCCTGCGCGTCGCGGGCCTCGCAGGCTTCGACGATGCGGAGCCCATCCACGGTCCTGCCGTTGCTCCGATCCAGCGCGCCAACCGCAGCGTCAGCGAACGCCGCCCATTCGCCAGCCGTCGAACCTGCCGGGAGATCGGGAGCCGGAACACCTTGGCGCCACTCAGCGGGGACGAGCGTCGAGCAGGGCGACGCACTGAGGATCGCGACGGGCCGCGTGGCGCATGCAGATAGCCCGGCGAGCGGCAGTGTCGAGGCCAGGATCAAGCTGAACGCCAGCACCCGGGGCATTGAGGATCGCATCTCGGTTCTCCTGTGTCTGTTTGGCGATCTCCGCCTCGCTGGAGGCGTTCGCGCTGGTGATGGCGACCGCGTCTCGCCCGGCGGCGGCTTGGCCCTCGGCGACGATCTGAGAGGCGCCGGCGGCGTTGGCCTTGGCTTTCTGTCGACCGGGCTCGGTCAGCACGAACCAGATGGCCGCAGCGAGAACGATGGCGGCGACGGCAGTTGCGACGGTGAGAGCGAGGCGGCTCACAGCCCGACGACCTTCTTAGCCTTGACGGTCGCGGCGATGCGCTCAGCCAGGCCGTTGAGGCCGCCGTTCACCAACAGCGTCACGGCCCGAACGTCATCTTTGAGCGCCGGCGCCCCGCAGCCATGGCGGATGAAGAAGTTGGCCGCCGCCTTTGCCGAGGCGATTGGGTCAGTCCGCAGGGTGTCGGGGTCGTCCTCGTGGCCCGCCTCGCGGTAGTTGGCGCGTCCGGTGATCTGCTTGTCGCCACCGCCCCTGAACCGCCAGCCGTCGCCGGGCTCGGTATTCCCCAGGTTCTTCCGGCCCCACTCGCCACCGTAGATGATGTTGGCGATTGCGTTCTGGTGGGCGGTGTGTTCCGCGGTCCGGCCGAACTTGCGGGCGTCGGCCTCGCTAATCCGGTGGCGCCCGAACATCTTGATCAGCGCCTCGGCCGAATAGTTCAGGTTCTCCTCGCGCGTCGTGAACCCGGCGCTCTCGACGAACATCTGACCCAGCCAGTGCGCGAGGGTCAGGCCGCGCAGGCCATAGGCCTCGGCAGCCTGTTCAAGCGCCTCTCGCGTGCCGGGCGTGGCCTTAGGAGCGAACGCAGCAAAGCGCTCAGCCGGGATCAGGCTCATGGTGGTCTCCAGATTGTGGGGATGGGCGAGCCGTGCGAGGCTCAGGGGATGCGGGTCGCCAACGACAACACCATCGCCTGGGGCGGCTGGGCCTTGATCATCGCGGCGTTCGTGGTCGGGCTCGGGCTGTTGATCTGGAGCGGCGCGGGCTGGCTGGACCGTTCCGGGGCCTTCCGACCAACCCGGCCGGAGGAAGTTCACACTCGCGCCCTGAGATAGCAAAGGGGCCGCCGAAGCAGCCCCTTCCTTTGTGCCCGGCAACGCGCCGCCAAACCAAACCAAGCAACGCCTCGGCTCGCCCA
>DBBK01000220.1:358-46967 GCA_002292165.1 Brevundimonas sp. UBA986 | reverse complement strand
GGTCGCGCCGCCGAATACGATCTCGCGAAGCCGCGAATGACCGTAGGCTCCGGCGACGAACAGATCGGCGTCGTGGGACCTCGCGGCGGCGAGCAGTTCCCTCCCCTCGTCGCCGGGCGGCACGACATGGCGGTCCTGCACGCTCACGCCCCTGGCCTCGAGATAGGAACGCAGCCGGCCGGCGTCCGCGTCGCCTTGCGAGCGGTCGACACCTGTCGGCTGCTGAACGATGACCACCCGCGACGCCTCAGCCAGAAGCGGGAGCGCCGCCCGCACTGCCCGGCCCGCCTGAAGACTTCCATCCCAGGCCACGGCAGCGATCTCCACTGGTCGCCCCATCGGGCCCCGCGACACCAGGACGGGGGCCCGGCAGAGGATCAGGGCCTCGCCCAGCACCGCTCTCAGACGATCCCCAAGATCCAGATAGGCCTGGCTGAAGACCACCATGTCCGCCAGATCGAGCCACGCGGCCAGGTCGATCGCGGGGCGAAGGCCCGGGCGAAGAACCCTGAACCCCGGTCCGCCGGGAGCCGCGCTGGGGCCAAGTCCTTGAGCCTGTGCTTCCGCGTGAGTGAGCGCCTCGATGACGCCTTGCGCGCCGTCATCGGCGACCGCGAGCTGGTTCAGAGCGTCAGCGGACAGATGGGCGCCGAGCGTGACGCCCAGGGCAATCATGTCCATGGCGGCGTCCGGATGAGCCGGCAAGACCTCCAGCGACGCCGAATGGCGCAACGCAAGGTGGACGGCCGTCGCCAGGGTATTTCGGTCCTCGACGCCCCCGCCGGCGATGGCGACCAGATGATTGAAGCCCATGGAGATCTCCTTTTGGGAATCTCCTGGGGCCATCTGGCGTGGACGGCCTTGATCCGGATCAAGAGGCGATCGCAGCCCGCGGCGTCACGCGCGCCGCGCCCGATGGGACGGTTTGATCCCGGTCAAGGCAGGGGCGATGGAATCCGGATCCTATGGCTTTGCAATGAAGGAGTGTCTCATGAACAGCCTCACAAGCCTGCTCGTGTTCGTCGAGGACGGCCCTGCGAGCGACGCTCGCCTCGAGGCCGCCTGCGATCTGGCAGACCGGTTCGATGCGTGTGTGATCGGCGCGTCAGCCAGCGAACCTGTCCCGCCGATGTATGATCCCCTGGGCGGAATGGGCGATCTGCTCGTCGCCCTGCGCGAAGCCGCCGAAGAGGACGTCCGGCGCGCCCGGGTCCGGTTCGAGGCGATCACCGCCGTGCGTGGTGTACGCTCCGAATGGCGTGAAGCCCTGGGCTCTCCTGCGACCTTTGTCGCCCTCCAGGCCCGATCCGCAGACCTGATCATCGTCGGCCCCCGCACGGCCAACGCCCCTTACCGCTCGCCCGACCCGGCGGACGTCCTCATGGCCGTGGGGCGGCCTGTTCTGGTCGTCCCGGAAAAGAGCCCGGCTTCCTGCCTGGATAGTCCCGCCCTGGTGGCGTGGAAGGATACGCGCGAGGCTCAGCGCGCGCTGGCCTCCGCCCTGCCGCTCCTGCGCGAGGCCTCGGAGGTTCGGGTGGTGGAGATCATCGCCCGGGCCGGCGCTGGCGAGGCGGCGGAGAGGGTCGAGGATGTGGCTCACTTCCTCGCCCGGCATGACGTCCGGGCCGTCGCGGACGTCATCGTCGATGAGGAGCATTCGGCGTGGGGGCGTATCCACAGCGAGGCCCGGACCCAAGGCGCCCGACTGATCGTCGCCGGTGGCTACGGCCATTCGCGGCTCCGCGAATGGACGCTCGGCGGCGTCACCCAGGCCTTGCTTGAGGTCGGCGATACCTGCGTCCTTCTGGCCCACTGACAGGCGCCCCCACGATCCGCCTCCCGAGAGACCATTCCATGCTTGTGAACTGGAAAGACATCGCCGTCCTGACGGGTCCGGACCCTGCTTCGGAGCCGGCAGTCGAGGCGGCGTCCGCCTTGGCTAGCCGCCATGACGCCGCGCTGACGGGTCTGTGCGTCCTGCCCCATCTCCCCGCGCCGCCGGCGGACGACTTCGCGCGCGGGGCGGGCGTGGGCGACGTCATCGCCCGGCGTCGCCTTGTGGACCAGGCCCAGGCGCGCGACGTGGCCGGACGCTTCGCGGATCATCTCCAGCCCCGGGGTCTGCGCACGGCACTCCGGGTCGGCTGGCATGACGGGATCGGGGAAGAGGCGGTGATCGCCGCCCTGTATTGCGACCTCATCGTCATGGGTCGAAGCTCGCCCGCCCGGGGACTTCAGACCTGGTCGGCGGAAGCGCTTCTGTTTTCGCACGGCGCCCCCATGCTCCTTGTCCCCGCCACGCCGCCCGAAACGATCGGCGACCATGTCGTGATCGCCTGGAACGGCAGCCGGGAAGCGCGCCGCGCCGTCAACGACGCCCTTCCTCTCCTCACTCGCGCGCGGACTGTAAGCCTGCTGGTCGTCAACGGAGCCGGAGACGGCGGGCCAGTCCGGGGGGCGCCGGTCGCCGAAGCCGTGCGTCATCTGGCCTGTCATGGCGTGACGGCGACGCCGCGCCTTGTGCGCGCCGACGGACGGTCTGTCGCCGAATCTCTGGAGCACGAGGCTCGACATGCGGGCGGCGATCTCATCGTCGCCGGCGGTTACAGCCACGCGCGGGCGGCCGAGTTGGTCTTCGGGGGCGTGACTCGCGCCCTGCTCGCCGGCTCTGCTCTTCCGGTCTTCCTGTCTCGCTAGCCGGTCAACAGCCGCGCCTGCGCCTCGCTTTCGCCGTACGCCGTCCTGGCGGGTTTGATCCAGATCACGGAAGACCGGCCCAATGTCTGGCTACCTGAAGAGGTCCATCACAGGAGAACTCGATGCCCAAATCCGCCGCGACCCGCCTGCAGGAAGACCTGCGGGATCTCTCCCTTGAGATCACCGACCATCTGCGGGACGCCGCCCGGACGACCGGCGACGACGCCGTGGCGGCGCTCCACCGTTCCTCCGACGCCCTGTCGCGAGCCGCTCGCAGGCTGGGCGCGGATCTGCGTGTGCAGACGCGCGACTCGACCCGTCAGGCGGTGGAACTCACCCGCGCTCACCCGCTTGCCGCGGTCGGCGCGCTGGCCCTCGCGACGGCCGTCATCGGCTATCTACTGACCCGAGGCCGATCCGACCTCTGACGTCAGAGGCCTGCGGCGAGCGCGATGCGCATCAGCTGGGTGATGTCGCGCGCGCCGGTCTTCACCATCAGGTTGGCGCGATAGATTTCCACCGTGCGCGGGCTGATGCCCAACTCGAAGGCGATCTGCTTGTTCAGCTTGCCTTCAACGACTCCGGACAGGACATCTCGCTCGCGAGGCGACAGGTGCGACAGCCGATCCTCCGCAGCCGTGCGGGCAGAGCCAGGAACCTCATCGGCCCGCCCTGCCAGGGCTGACCGAAGCGCCGCGATCAGATGGCCGTCGTCGAACGGCTTTTCTATAAAATCGACAACACCGGCTTTCATGGCCTCGACGGCGAGCGGAACGTCCCCATGCCCCGTCATCACGATAATCGGAGCGCGCGAACCGCGGCGCGCGAGTTCGCGCGCCAACTCCAGACCGGTCATACCCGGCATACGGACATCGGTGAGAACGCAGCCATCGGTTCTGTTCGCATCCAGAAAGGCGTCGGCGGAAACATAAAACCGCGCCTCGATCCCGTTGACGTCGAGGAGGAAGGCCAGGGCCTCGCGCAGACCGTCATCGTCGTCGATCACATGCACCAGATCAGGCACGTCCGTCCTCCATGGCTCGCGGCAAGGTGAAGACGAACACCGCACCTCGCCCTTCATTATCCTCGGCCCAGATCCGCCCGCCATGAGCTTCGATAATAGTTCGGCAGATCGACAGGCCCACGCCGAGGCCTGCCGGCTTGGTGGTGACGAACGGCTGGAACAGCCGGTCGCGCACGGCTGGATCCAGTCCAGGACCGCTATCCGAAACGCTAATCCGGATGGTGTCGGCGTCTTCGGCGCACAAGGCGATTTCGAGCCGCCGGGGCGGCGCCTCGGTCATCGCGTCGATGGCGTTGCGGATCAGGTTCAGGGCGACCTGCTGGATCTGGACCTTGTCGACGATAACCCGGCCAATATCACGGGCAAGTCGAAGATCCACGCGAACGTCCCTGTCCCTGACACCGACCAGAGCGAGGGCACTCGCTTCCTCCAGCAGTTCGGCGGGATCCTCGAGCGTGTGCTCGGTCTCTCCCTTGGCAACGAATTCGCGCAGCCGCTTGATGATATCGCCGGCCCGCAACGCCTGATCGCCCGCCCGGTCAAGCGCCGCACGAAGCTTGCCCAGGTCCGGCTGCGGTTGTTCCAGCAAGGTCACTGACCCCTTCATGTAGCTGACGAGCGCTGAAAGCGGCTGATTGATCTCGTGAGCCAGCGCAGAGGCCATTTCCCCCATGGCCGTCAGGCGCGAGACGTGAACGAGTTCGGATTGCAGTTCCTGCAAACGCAACTCCTGATCACGGCGCTCCGTTAGGTCGCGAACAAAACCGGTGAAGAAGCGATTTCCGTTCACTCTCGCCTCGCCGACCGCCAGTTCCATCGGGAAGGTCGATCCATCGCGCCTCTGGCCGACGACGATACGTCCGGCGCCGATGACCCGCTTCTCTCCGGTAGCGAGGTAGCGCGAGATGTAACGATCGTGTTCGGAGCGATAGGGTTCGGGCATGAGCTGGCTGATGTTGCGGCCGATCGCCTCCTCCGTCTTCCAGCCGAACAGCCTCACGGCCGTGGTGCTGAACGAGCGCATGATCCCGTCGGCGTCGATGACGATCATCGCCTCCGGCACGGTCTCCAGGATGGACTGCAAATGCGCCTGACGGCTGGCGGCCTCGCCACTCCGTCGCCAGAGACGCTCGCCGCTGAAGGCGATGAAGGGCCCGAGGAGCGCAAACCCGACCGTATCGATGAGATTGGCCGGCCGCGCCCACAGGGCTTCGCCCATGGTGGCGGCGCTGACCGCGAGGCACAGGAGGGTGGCCACCAGGGCCGGGTCTCTGCCACCGAGTGCGACGGCGACGAGGACCACCGGGACATAGAGGACGAAGAAGGCATGGTCGGCGAAAACCGCGCCCAGTCCGATGCGGACCACAAGGGCGATGCCCGCTCCGGCGACAGCGGCCAGATAGCCCTGTCGGCGCGAAAGCGACCGGTTGATCGATGACGTCAGTTGCACCCGTTCCTCGGACCAGGGACCGCGTCGCAGCGGCCTTGGGCCAAACCTATCACGCATGTTGGGGAGTCAAAGCGTCAGGCAGGAGCCATATCTGACAAGGCCGCCAATCGCCGGATCCGGTATCGCCGGGTATTGAGAAACTCCACCAAACCCTCAGCCTGAAGCCGACCAAGCATGCGGGAAATCGTCTCGATCGTCAGGCCGAGGTAGTCGGCCATATCCTGACGGCTCATCGGCAGGGCGACGATTTCTCCGCGAAAGCGCTCGGCCATATCCAGCAGGAAACGCACGACCTTTTCGCAGGCTGTCCCCTGTCCGAGGAGCAGCATGTGCGACTGGGTGCGCTGAAGTTCACTGGCGGTGGCCTGCCATATCAACCGCTCAAGACTACCGGGGCTGTAGGCCGCCGAACCCGACAGACGCAGGGCGATGATCTCGCAATCCTCCAACGCTTCTGCCGAGAAGCGATGGTTGGAGCCCGCCTCCAAACCCAGAACATCGCCCGCATAGTAGAAATCGCCGATCTGACGGCGGCCATCTGACAACAGGTGACTGGTGCGGACGGTCCCCTTTACGACCCGATAGATCAGATCGGCATCCTCGCCCTGGGCATAGACCTCCTCGCCCGGTCGGAAGATCAGGCGCACGCCTGCGGCCCAGAGATCGCCGCCGGACACAGGGTGCGATACGGTATCATTCAGCTGAGCGGCGGTCATAACGGATCTCCTGTCGGGACAATGACAGCGATAGGACGTGCAGACGGGCCTGGTTATTCGGGAGCGATCCCTAAGGGTCGATACGGAGGCGCGCGCAGGCCTTCGCAACGGTTCAGTCTCTCGATCCGGCCGAGCCGACGCCATGACCATGCCGCCCCCCGAACAAGACGATCAACCGCGCGACGGCATGTGACAATCACGTCCAATGGCCTGTTGGCGGCAGGCGGTATACACCGGCTGAAAACCTGAACGCAGGAGACCTGCCGGCTTTTGCGGGAACCGCTAGGGAGCCGCCATGCCTTGCATGAACCGGATCACACGACGGCAGTCCTCTGCGGTCGGCGGCGGATCACTCCGGTCGAGAGGCTCCAGGAGCCGCCTCACATAGCCCGCGTTGCCCCAGTAGGCCACCGACCACCCGGCGAAGCGCCGCTCGGTAATCTCCCCGTCAAGGGCCACGCTGAGGTCTTCGCGCCGGACGTCGCGCCGGATACGGCTCATCATTTCCTCGACAGCCGGCCGCTCGCCCTCCAACACCTGCGCACACCGCGTGCCTGTGACGATCAAGGCGCCCGTGATCGCCAGATGGCCGCTACTCGCGGTGGACGCCTCGACCAGATCGGCGATGGCGGCCGTTGTGTCGGGGACGGTCGCCAGTCTCCGGCTGACATAGAGGACAGACCGCAACGGCGCGACGCTGGCGCGTGCCGATACGAGGCCTTCTCCCGGCGCCGGCTTTCCATCCTGGGACGCGCGCTCGACTTGGCATTTACAGGGCGACGAAGGAGGCTCCATCTCAACTCCGGGGCGGGATTTCCGGATCATCGGCCTTCCGAACGCCCCCGCCTTGATATGGATCATGGCGACCTTGACGGGCGCCCCGCGTTTCACCGTGACTTCGGGGGGACGACCCAACGCCTCACTGACGAAAACGACGTGACGACCGGCGTGGCGCCCTGGCTGACGACGCCTCGTCCGTTCGCTCTACGGCCTCGGCATAGACCCGGCTGAAGGCCTCACCGTAGGGGAAGTCGAAATGGGCGGCGGCCCATTTCCAGCCCTCGCGCTCGCGCGCCTCTTCCGCCAGCCCTTCCAGCTTGTCCTGCACCAGTCGGTCCAGCAGCCCCACATCTTCCAGCCAGCCCGCGCCGTCCTCGGTGAAGAGATCGCGCAGGATGGCGCCGCCCGCCGCCTCATAGGCCTCCGCGCCGACGAACCGGGCACGCCGGTCATCAAGCTCGACCTTGGCCTCGGTCATGTAGCGCCGGACCGCGTAGCCCGGGGTGTTCTGGCCGATCCGCTCAAAGACCTGACGCTGGCGGTCATGATCCTCGCTGACGGCGAGTCCCATCAGCTGGTCCATGGTGAGGCCGCCCGCGCGGTAGGTTTCGATCAACTCCGGCGCCACCGACGCCAGGCTTTGCGTCAACCGCAGATGCATGTCGCGCGCCCCCCCTGTACCCATACTCTGCTGTTCCGCAGGCTTGGCGGGGCGATCGGGATCAGCAGTGCCCGGCTCCGCTCGGTTTCCTGGAAACCGCTGCCGGCGGAGCAGCGGGAGTGCGGCCGTCTGTCGGTTTCGAAACGGACGCGGAGACCGCAGCCCCACGGAGGCTCAAACACCGCGGCGTCAAGAAAAAGATCACCCGCCTTCGACACCCGACGATGAGGAGGAAAACACATCGACGCCGGGATCACCGTCCGTCGTCGTCGTCGCGAAGTCGAGTCTCCGACCTCAGGCACTGAAATCAACGCCGGCGTCCCCGAGCGCGGCATTGATGCGCAAGTGAACGACCCCGCAGTCCTCCAGATGCAGCGAGCCATGGCGTCCTCGGCGCACTCCAGCAGCACAGCGGCAAAAGGCAGGGTGATCGGCTCCCCTTGACGCCGCACGAAGGTCGAGAGGATCCGCCCTTGCCCAACGATTTCAACTTCGGCGAAACCCGTACCGTTGACGATACTGAGAACAGAGCGCCGCTATCGCGAGTGGCTCACTGGAGCGCTCGCCGCAGCGGGCAAGGATGCGCTCATCAACGCCTGCCGAGGCAGGATATGTCGTCCTCTTGTCGCTGATGAGGGTGGCGGCCACGCCGCCGACTAGCGGACGATCCCAAGAGCGGAGAAGAGCCCTTTTCAGCCACTCTTGGCGGCTGCCGCGAGTTCGGCCAATCGAAGATCGGCAGAGCTTGAAACCAAAGCAGCCAAGCCTTTGGCGGATACGAACAGGGCTTCCAAATCTTCGACGTTCACATCGTACTGGTCTGAGTATCGCGCTTCGACGTAAGCCCGTTTCAGCGTCTCAAAGCGACGCCGCTCAGGTTTCGTCTCCCGCGGCCAGGCCGAGATGAGGGCCTTGTCCACGTCCTCGGCCAATGAACGTAGGAACTTGATGTTATGGGAGCGCGGGAAATAAAACGTGTAGACCAAGAGGCTGAGAATATAGGCCGTCTCGACGGCCTGATGCAGGTGGAAGGCTGTACGCTTCCGCGCATGTGAACCCTCGCCTGATCGGTTCAGCCATCGCTCCGCGTCCTCAAGCCAAGCTCCCAAGTCGGCCCGCTTGGTCTCCAAATATCGCTCAGCCAGTGCAAAGGCATTACTAGGCGTCATTGGTTGGGGGGCGGCCAAGGGATGGCCGGGCAGCTCATACAGCACAACCCCATCCCGAACGATGTCGGTCCAGAAGTACTCGCCTCGACCGATGGCGGCATTTACCTCGGCAAGGTCGTGGACGATGATATTGACCGTCCGACCGATCGCCGGATCGTGCAGAATCTTGTCTTCGGCAACGTACCAGTAGTCTGCGATGTCGGTCAGCTTCTCGTTGCTAACAATGATCAGCAGGTCAAAATCGGAAAGGTAGCCGTTCTCCGGCTCATCGACCCAATCGCTACGAGCATACGATCCGAATAGGATGATCTTGAGGATCTTGCCGTGCTTGCGCCAAGTCTGGGTGCCGCCGGCGATCGAGGCGTCGAACTCGGTGAGCAGCGTTGTACGGATTCGCGCTAATTCGGCTTGCTGCTTCTCGGGCAGATGATCGATGTCACGCTTCATCGGTCGGACCCTGCGCCGGAATGAGGGGCGACCGCCCGGGTGGTGAGAACATGGCTTGAAACATGCGCCCATGCCTTTGACCGAAGTCTGAACATACGCATGGGCGACCCGAGACGGTCTGAGCACCACTATACAGCCCAAGGCCCGCCGGAAAACCACCCTTGGTCAAGACGCCAGCGCTGCAGCGATCGCATGCAGCCCTTCCGGCTTCAGATGGGTGTAGCGCCTCAGCATCTTCCAATCCTTGTGACCGGTTACAAGGGCGACCTGCTGGATCGCGAAGCCCGCTTCGAACAGCCGGCTCGTTCCCTCGTGCCGAAGATCGTGGAAGTGGAGATCCTCGATCTCCAGCTTTCGGCAGGCGCGGGTAAAAGCGGTGCCAGCGGATCGATGATTGAACGGGAAGATGCGGGCATCCTGGTTGTCGCGGAGCGCCCGCTGCTCTTCCGCCAGGGCCAGGCCGTCAAAACCTGAGACCGACAGCAGGGGGATACGCTGGTCGTTGCCCTTTTTCTGGCGGGGGTCCTTCCGGTCCCGAACGGTCAGCATCTTGGTTCGAGCATTGAGATCGTCCCAAACCACGCGGAAGATCTCGTCCTGGCGCATCGCGGTCGCGATGGCGAACTTGACGATCCGGCCCATCGGTATCCCTTGGCGTGGGTTGTCTTCAAAATGGGCGATCAATTTGGCCAGTTCGTCTTCCGTGGGTCGGCGGTCGCGCTCGGTCCCCTTTCCAATTAGGCCTAACCTCTTGAGAGCGTAGCGCGCCAGATCGACAGCCTCGACCGAAACCCGTAGGCCGTGGACCGCGGCGGCGTGCTGGAGCACCAGCTTGATGATGCCAATGTCGATAGAAAGGGTGACAGGTCCAGCGCCCTCAACGGCTCGCGCCTTGCCGAAATCGATGAAGCGATCCCGGTCGAGCTCGATGAGCTTCCGTCTGCCGAGCACCTTCTTCAGCATCTTGAGCGTGGCGTCTTTCGACCGGCCAGGGGCTTTGCCCACCTCCTTCATGTCGGCGATGTGCAGGTCGATGAGATCTCCGAAAGTCGTGAGCTTCGAAATCCGTGACTTGCGCGGAGACTCTCCGCGATCGATTTCGCGCTCGGCTTCAACGGCCCAGACCTTTGCGTCCTCATGCCGAACGAAGGTCTCGCTCAGGGCTCTCCCCTTGCGACGAACCTGGACACGCCAGCGGCCGGATTTTTGTTTGCGGATCGAAGCCATTTTTCGGGTGCAAAACGGGTGCAATGAGATGTCGAAAAGGCGCGAAAAACGTCGTGGAGTAGCGTAAAAAAGTGCACCCGAAACCGCTCGAGTGCACTAATTTATAGAGGAAAAAGCTTGATAAATCAAGCACGTAAATTGTCCATTGCCCCCATGATGGACTGGACCGACCGGCATTGCCGGGCGTTTCACCGCGCCTTGAGCGGACGGGCCCTGCTCTACACCGAAATGGTGACCTCGCCGGCCGTGGTGCATGGCGATCGGGAGCGGCTGCTGGGCTTCGACCCGGTCGAGCATCCGGTCGCCCTGCAGCTGGGTGGCTCGGACCCGGCCCAGCTGGCCGAGGCCGCGAAGATCGGCGAGGCCTTCGGCTATGACGAGATCAATCTAAACGTCGGCTGCCCTTCGGACCGGGTGCAGTCGGGGCGTTTCGGCGCCTGCCTGATGCGCGAGCCCGAGCTGGTCGCCGACTGCATGGCCGCGATCAAGGAGGCCGTCAGCGTTCCCGCCACCGTCAAATGCCGCATCGGGGTCGACGATCAGGACCCGGCGACCAGCCTGTTCGCCACGGTCGACGCCTCGGCCGCGGTGGGGATCACGACCTTCATCGTCCACGCCCGCAAGGCCTGGCTGAAGGGTCTGTCGCCCAAGGAAAACCGCGACGTGCCGCCGCTCGACTATGAGCTGGTGCGTCGGCTGAAGCGCGAGCGGCCGCATCTGACCATCTGCATCAACGGCGGCATCGCCTCGCTGGAGGCCGCAGAGGCCCATCTGGACGCCTCGGACGGGGTGCAGCTGGACGGGGTCATGCTGGGCCGCGCCGCCTATCACGAGCCGGCCCTTCTGGGTCAGGTCGACCGGCGGCTGTTCGGGGCGGAGACGCCCGACGTCGATCCGTTCGAAGCCATCGCCCGCTATCGCCCCTATCTGGTCGCCCGACTGGAAGAAGGGGTGCATATGCCGGCCATGACGCGGCACATGCTGGGGCTGATGCACGGCCGTCGTGGGGCGCGGGCCTTCCGCCGTATCCTGACCGTCGAGGCCATCGCCAAGGGCGCCGGGATAGAGGTCGTCGATCGCGCCGTCGAGGCCGTGCGCGAGGCCGAACGGGCGTTTGAAGTCAGCCAGGCCGAAGACCGCGCCGCCTGACCAGGCACAGGCGGCGGGGAACGTCTATCGGGTGAATCCATTAGAAGGCGAACCGCTCCCCCGGCCGCCCTCTTCGGAGTTCTCCCATGATCCGCCTGACCTGCCTCTTCGCCGCGACCGCCGTCGCCGCTCTCGCCCTCGCGTCGGGCGCCTCCGCCCAGGACGGCCGGTTCGCCGTCGGCGGCCAGTTGGGCACGCCCGGCGGCGGCGTCTCGGTCCTCTATTCCCTGTCGCCGAACTTTGTGGTGCGAGGCTCTTATGACGCGCTGAAGTTCGACCGCGACGACAGCTACAACGACGTCGCCTACAACGCCCAGCTGGACTTCAACTCGCCCGGCGCCTTCATCGACTGGCACCCGACCGGCAACGCCTTCTTCGTCTCGGCCGGCGCCTTCTTTGGCTCGCGCGATGTCAATCTGGACGCCACCCCGACCACCAATACGAACATCGGCGGCGTGGTCTTCACCCCAGCCCAGATCGGCAATCTGAACGGCAAGATCGAGCTGGAGAGCACCGCGCCCTTCGTCGGCATCGGCTATGACAACACCTTCACCCACGCGGGCCACTGGGGCTTCCGCCTGCTGGCCGGGGCCGCGTTCGGGGATGCGCCCCAGGTCGATCTGAATTCCAGCGGCGGGACGCTGTCCAGCGACCCGACCTTCCAGGCGCGGCTGGCGCAGGAAGAGGCCGACATCCAGAACGAAGCGGACAACTACAAGGTCCTGCCCGTGGTGCAGGTGGGTGTGACCTACAGGTTCTAGGGACGCAGGGTGAGGCCGGCGGGCGTCGCCTCGAAGCCGGACAGACGCCCCAGATAGCTCATGCCCAGAAGGGACTGGCTGAGACCGTTCTCGACCACCAGGGCCTGGACCTGACGAACCTCGGCGCCGGCGATGGCGACAGACTTGAGCTCGACCGCCGCGGCGCGGGCGGGGCCGGACGCGGTCTGGACCGTGCGGGTGAAATCGTCCGAAGTCAGATGAAGCCCCAGACGCAGGGCGTCCTCGCGGGTCAGGGCCACGACGCTGGCGCCGGTATCGACCAGCACGCGGACGGCGCGACCGTCGATCTCGGCCTCGGCCCAGTAGTGGCCGTCGGCGGCCTTGAGCACCTGGGCGGCGCTCGCGCCGGAATGCGGATGGGCGGGCGCGGCCACCGCGGGAATGACCGCGACGGTCTCGGCATGCGCTTGGCCCCGCGCATCGGCGTGATTCAGCCAGAAGGCCACGCTCAGCGAGGAGGCGGTGGCCATCACCATCACGGCGATCGTCTGAAAATCGAAGCGGATCATGAGCTCACGCGACTGAAACCGCTTCTGCGGCGAGATCAGCCTCTCACGACCGCGTTGGGATGCGGTGAACCGACGTGGCTGACAAAAGGTTATCGAGCTTGAGCGTTCGTTACGGGGGCTAAAGCTCCAGCTTCGCGGGCTCGATCCTGTCGCGCCTGCTCGGCAATTCCGACATGATTTCAGCACGTTGCTCATCGGTCAGTCCGGACCAGCCGCCGATCTCCGTGAGGGTGCGATAGCATCCCAGGCACAGGCTGGAGGCGCCGTCGACGATGCAGACCTTCACGCACGGCGTCGCGATCGCCTTGGGAATCGGCCGTGGCTCCGGAGTCACAGACATGACGGACATGCGAAATTTACTCCGGACCCAGACCAAAACTCTTGCAATTAATCATTCCGTATGCGATCTAAAACTCGACGCGAAACGACTAAGAGGGTGCAAACCCCTGCAAGCACGACGTGTCTCTTTTCCACGTTCAATGAAAGGAGACATCAAACATGAACGACAAGGAACGGAATCTCCAGCACGCCATGACGTCCTTCGCCTTCTGGGGCGGGATGCTGGTCAACTCGGGCAAACAGAGCCGCGCGAACGATCGCGTGGTCAGCCATCCGTCCAACTTCACGCCCATCGAGATCAAGCGCCCCCGATAGGGTCCGCTGATCCGGGCCGAAGCCCAGATCGCAAGATCAAACAGCAAGTTCCGACTTGCGCCCCCGCGCCCCGGCCCCGACAAGGCCGGGGTTTTGCAATTCCGGAGCGCGTCGTGGCCCTCATCCAACAGGAAAAGATCGCCCAGCCCGGCGGCGGGTCGGTGCTGGTCCTGACCTTCGACCGGGCCGAACGGCTGAACGCCCTGCCCGACCTCACCGATGGCGATGAGGTGGCGGCGATCTGCGAGACGGTGAACGCCGACCTCGACATCCGCTGCGTGGTCCTGACCGGGGCCGGGCGCGCCTTCTCGGCGGGCGGCGACCTGAATTCGATGAAGGCGCGCGAGGACCTGTTCGCCGGCTCGGGCGCGGCCATCCGTGAACAGTACCGCCGGGTCGTGCACCGGATCGTGCGCGCCTTCTACGGCCTGGAGGTTCCGCTGATCGCGGCGGTCAACGGCCCCGCCTTCGGTCTGGGCTGCGACATCGCCGGGCTGGCCGACATCCGAATCGCCTCGGACCGGGCCAGCTTCGGCGTGCCCTTCCTGAAGCTGGGTATCATCCCCGGCGACGGCGGCTCGTGGCTGCTGCCCCGCAACGTCGGCTATGTCCGCGCCGCCGAGATGTTGTTCACCGCAAGGTCCGTGGACGCCGAGACCGCCGACCGCTGGGGTCTGGTCAACCGTGTCGTGCCGCATGAGGCCCTGATGACCGAGGCGCTCGCCACCGCCGCACAGGTCGCCGCCCAGCCGCCCCGCGCCCTGCGCATGGCCAAGTCCCTGCTCCGTCAGGGCCGCGACATGAATTTCGACCAGACGCTTGAGCTGTCGGCGGCCATGCAGGCCCTGGCCCATCTGACCGACGACCATATCGAAGGGGTGACGGCGGTGCTCGAGAAGCGCCCCGGGACCTTCACGGGCGACTGACGCGGGCCGGGATCACCACTTCATGCATGGCCTCGGCCCAACTGGATAGGTGAAGGGCAGTCCCGAGATTGTTCGGCGTCGAATGCAGTCTGTCCCATCACCACGGGCCGGCGCCGGGACGCCCGGTTCCAGCACGAAGACGGACCATGGCGACATCCCGGACGGCAGGCGCGCGATCGGCCGATGGACCTGATATTCGACGCGATCGCCGCGCCGGACCCGGCGGATGTCGCCGGCTTCGATCAACTGCGCCAGCCCCATGGACCCGGGTAAAAGCCCGGCGGGCCTGACCGCCACCGACGAAGCGACCTGGCTCGTGTGAACCGTGACCAACCCACCCGGCCACTGGCTGAGCGGATCCGGCGCCTCTGCCCAGGATTCGGGCATCGTGGCGGGAGGAGCCGGCATGACCGATCCGGTCGTTTGAGCCGGCGCCTGCATCGTCGCGGCGACTCCGGACGGCAACCGGACGGCGCTGGCCCGGTCGCCTCCGGCCATTACCACCGCAGGCCGTCCGAACAGGGATTTCGCCCGGGCCGCAGTGGTCTCCATCAGGTCCTCACGCGCCAGGTCGCCCACCATGAGACAGTTGGCGGGTTGCGCAGTCACGACGCGCGCCGCCGGAAGACCAGTTACCCCTGCATAGCGCGGCGGAGGCGGTGGGACATTGAACTGCAACCCTTTTCGCGACCCTGGCCACGCGAACGCCCGGGGCCAGGCCAGCAGACCGACCTGCGACACACGGTCCGTGGCGCCCTCGAGCCGCCAGATGATGTTCTGCCAGGATGACAGAACCAGATAGAGGGGCCGATCTCCGGGCTCTATGATCAGATCGACCACGGTCGTCGCCATGCCCTCATGCGCCAGACTGACGGTGGCAAGCGCCTCGCCACTCCCGACCCCCAGCAGAATGATTTCGGCGTTCGGGTCAGGTCGCGGCAGACCGCATTTCTTTAGCCTTGCCTCCGACGAGAGCGGCTTGTCGCCGGGCCACTCGTACAAGCCGGACGACGGCGGCACCGCCCACGAGGGCGTCGGCTCGGTCGCGACAGTGGTGTCGCGACCGAAAACCCGCGCCTTCTCCGGCGTGACCTTCGGTAGGGGAAAGGTCGTCCGCGTCGCGACCGGCGCGCCGGTCAGGGCCCAGCTGGCGCGATAGAGGAACGGCCCCGCGACCCACGCGATCACGAGGAACAGAAACAAGATGGGCGTCGCCCGCTTCATGACGTCCCTCCCGAAACGACCCGAAACGAACCCTGCACCATCGGTCTTAACGTCTCACGACACATTCGCCTCTGGCGTCGGTGCGCCGGCTTCGGCAGACAGGCTTGATGTCCCAACCCCAGATCATCGCGGCCCTGCGCGAGGCCACCGGCGAAGCGCACAAGGCGCTGGAGACCGACATCGACCTGTTCGGTCGGGTCGCCGATCCGGAGCGGCGCCGCGATCTGGTCGCCCGCTTCCACCGGCTGCATGCCTCGGTCGAGCCGGCGGTGGAGCCGTGGCTTGGAGACATGCCGGGACTGGAGTTCGGGCGTCGCCGCCGGGCGGAGGGCATTGCGCGGGACCTCGCCGAGCTCGGCGGCCAGCCCCTGACGGCCACGCCGCCGACCGTTCGCTCGGCCGCAGAGGCCCTCGGCCGGTGGTATGTGCTGGAGGGCAGTTCACTGGGCGGCCGGGTCATCCACCGTACACTTCTCGGCCAGGGTAAGGATTTGGCCGGATTGCGCTTTTTGCATCCTTACGGGGCTGATACAGGGGATTGGTGGCGTCGTTTCGTCGAGGTTCTCGACGCGGCCGACCGCCGGGAACCCGAGGCGCGTCCGGACGTTCTGGCCGGCGGCGTCGCCGGCTTCCGCTATGCCCATGAGGTTCTTTGCGGAGACTGACGTGCCTGAAACGCTCTCTGCTGACCTTGCCGTCTCCGACGCCGATCTGAACGACTGCGACCGCGAACCCATCCACATCCCGGGGTCGATCCAGCCCCACGGCTTCATGCTGGTGACCGGCGCCGATGACGCCGTCGTGGCCCACGGCGCGGGCGACATCGAAGACATTACCGGCGTTCAGGATTGGGTCGGACAGCCCGTCTCCGCCCTGCTCGGCGAAGTGATAGCGCAAGCCGCCGCGTCCCCCGCCCCCGGCGAGGGCGCCGTCTTCGTCGGCCGCTGGACCGCGCCCTCGGGCGAGGCCTTCGACGTCAGCACTCATCTGAGCGGGACGCGGCGGATCGTCGAAGTCGAACGTAGCGGCGACACGACCCACATCGGCATCGACCTCCTGTCGCGGATGGACAAGGCCGGGGTCGCCTTCGAACGCGCCGCCAATGTCCGCCAGCTGGCCGCCCGCGCCGCCGACGAGTTCCGCAGTCTGACCGGCTTCGAGAGGGTGATGATCTACCGCTTCCTCGACGACGAGGCGGGCAGCGTGCTGGCGGAGTCGAAGGCGCCGGAGATGTCGTCCTTCCTGAACCACCACTTCCCCGCGACCGATATCCCCCGACAGGCGCGCGCCCTCTATGTCCGCAACCCGGTGCGGGTCATCCCGGAGGTGCGCTACCAGCCTCGCTCCCTGCGTCCGCCCCTGCCGGAGGGCGCGTCGCCGCTGGACATGAGCGACAGCGTCCTGCGCAGCGTCTCTCCGATCCATCTCCAGTATTTGCGCAACATGGAAGTCGGATCCTCGGCCTCGATCTCCATCGTCACCGACGGGGTGCTGTGGGGGCTGGTCGCCTGTCACGACAGCCAACCGCGCCTCCTGACGCACGAAACGCGGATCGCCGCCACGGCCCTCGCCCGGGGTCTGGCGCGCCAGCTCAAGGCCAAGGACGACGCTGAGCTCTACCGCGAGCGGGTGCGCCTGCGCGGGCTTGAGGACGAGCTGGTCGCCCGCATTCCGCTTGAGGAACCGCTCGACGCGGCCCTGGCCAAGCACCTCGACGAGATCGCGTCCCTGATCGGGGCGACAGGCGCGGCCGTGCTGCGCGGCAAGAACGTCTCGACCGGCGGCGCCTGCCCGCCGGCCGATGGCGTCGCGGCCCTCGGGAACTGGGTGGCGAAGACTGCGGCGGGACGGCTTGTCTCAAGCGCCAGCCTGTCGGAAATTTTCCCGGCGGCGACTGCCTGGAAGGCCGAGGCCAGTGGCTTCATGGCCTTCGTTATCGCCGCCGAAGAGCCCTTCGTCCTGATGTGGTTCCGGGCCGAAAAGCTGGAGGTCGTGCGCTGGGCGGGCGATCCGCATACGGCGGTCAAGACGGGCGAGGCGGGCAAGCTGACGCCGCGCGCCAGCTTCACCGAATGGACCGAGACGGTGAGCGGCCGGGCCCAGCGCTGGACCAACCCCGAGATCGAAAGCGCCGGCCGGTTCCGCGACGCCCTGTTCGAACTTCGGGCGCTGCGCCAGATGCGCCGGGTCAACCAGTCGCTGCAGGAATCGGTCGCCGACCGCGACCTGAAACTCGAGCATCAGGACTTCCTGCTGCGCGAGGTCAATCACAGGGTTCAGAACAGCCTTCAGCTGATCGCCAGCTTCCTGTCGCTGCAGGCGCGCGACAATGTGGATACCCGGCCGCCGTCCGAGGTGCTGAAGGAAGCCCAGCGGAGGGTGAAGGCGGTGTCGCTGGTTCACAGCCGCCTGTACCGCGCCGACCAGTTCGAGACGATCGATCTGGGTCGCTATTTCTCGGAGCTGATCGAGGACATGGCGACCTCCTCGGGTCAGGACTGGGCCACGCTGATCCATACCGAATTGGCGCCGATCAGCATCGAGGCCGGTCGCGCCGTGACCTTCGGCCTGGTCCTGACCGAACTGATCATCAACGCCCAGAAATACGCCTATGGCGGCAGCCCGGGCCCTTTGTACGTGACGCTGGAGGAAGACCGCGGCTCTGCCCGGGTCATCGTCGCCGACGAGGGGGTGGGCGGGCACCAGTCGGGCAAGGGCTTCGGCTCGCGCCTGATCGAAAGCCTGGCCGGCCAGCTGGGGGCGGCGATCGAATATCGGGCCGCCAGGCCGGGTCTGCGGGTCATCCTGACGGCGCCGATCGGCTGACGGGTCTGGCGGGGGACGCATCAGCGCCCATATGCGGACGAACCCCTGAGGACACTCGCCATGCCGACCCCGATCAAGATCGACTTCGTCTCCGACGTCTCCTGCCCCTGGTGCGTGATCGGACTGGGCGGGCTGGAGACGGCGATCGGCCGGGTCGGGGATCTGGCGGACGTCGACATCCACTTCCAGCCGTTCGAGCTGAACCCGCAGATGGCGCCCGAGGGCGAGAACATCGTCGAACACATCGGCCGCAAATATGGGGCGACGCCGCAGCAGTCGGCCCAGACCCGGGCCATGATCAAGGGCCGCGCCGCCGAATACGGCTTCGAGATGCGGATGACGGATGAGAGCCGCATCTACAACACCTTCGACGCCCACCGGCTGCTGCACTGGGCGGAAGAGAGCGGCAGGCAGGCGGCGCTGAAGGCGGCCCTGTTCGAGGCCTATTTCACGAAACAGCTGAACCCCGGAGACCCTGAGGTCCTGGCCGATGCGGCGGCCTCGGTCGGACTGGACCGGGCGGAGGCGGCGGAGGTGCTGGCCTCGGGCCGCTATGCCGCCGAGGTGCGCGCGGCGCAAGAGCTGTGGCGCAGCCGGGGGATCAACTCCGTCCCGGCCGTCATCATCAATGACAAATATCTGATCTCGGGCGGTCAGCCCGCCGAGGTCTTCGAAGGCGCCCTGAGGCAGGTCGCGGCGGAGGCCTAGAGTCCTTCTCCCGCAAGGGGAGAAGGATCAGATTACGCCCCCGGCTGACGCATCGAACGCGTGGCCGGCACGCCGTTGGACGGAGCGCGCGGGGCGCCGGCGGTCTGGCCGGGCTTCATGAACTTGACCAGGACGCGCTGGCCGATCAGCAGGGGCGCGTCGCCGGCCGAGACCACGACCTCGACGACGCGTTCGTCGGAGCGCTGCGAGGGGTCGTCCGAGGCCAGTTTGCGGGCGCCGAAGACGGCGGCGCGGCGCAGCACCGAACCGATATAGACCTTGGTCGGATCGCCTTCCGGCGTGATCTCGACGGCCTGACCGGCGGCGATGTTGGGGATGTCGGATTCGACGATCTCGGCGCGGGCGATGCGCGGGGCGTCGGGCTCCAGATCGAACATGGCCGAGACGTTCAGGGTCGAGGCGCCGGCGCCGGGGTTGGCGTAGCGGCGAACGATACGGCCGGCCATGGGGCTGCGGATCACCGTCAGCTCTTCGTTGTAGAGCGATTGCGACAGCTGCGCCCGGGCGGTCTGGACGGCGGCCGTCTGGGAGCCGAGGCGGGCCTGGGCCGTGTCGATCGCGTCCTGGGCCTGGTCGATGCGCTGGGCGGCGACGAAGTTGGTGGCGACCAGCTTCTGCAGACGCTCGCGCTCGCGCTGGGCGGTGCGGATGTCGACGCGGATCTGGGCCAGCTGGCTCTCGGCCTGGGCGACCTGGGCGCGGGCGCTCTGGACGGCCAGACGGGCTTCATCGTCTTCCTGACGGGCCAGGATCTGGCCGGCGACAACGCGGTCGCCCTCCTGGACCAGAACTTCGCGAATGATGCCGCCGCGGCGGGCCGCGACCTGGATGATCCCGCCCTCGATATCGACCTTGCCGTTGGCAATGGCCGCATAGGGGCTCTCGACCTTGGTGGCTTCCGCCTTGGCGAGCTCGGCCTTCTTGGCGGCCTGCCCCTTGCTGACGACGAGGAAGCCGACGACCAGCACGATGATCAGCAGAAGGCCGATCCAGGTCCATTTGTTCTTGAGGAAGGCGGGCATTTGCGTTGGGTCCTGAGGGATCTTGTTCTGGCGATCAGTGGTGCGAGGAGAGGGTGGCGGTCGGGTCGGGGACCCGCCGCTCGTCGGAGACGATGACGCCGTCCTCGATCTTGATGACCCGGTCGGCCCAGGCCTCGAGGCGGGGATCGTGGGTCACGCAGATGACGGCGGCGCCGTGTTCAGTGGCGGCGCGACGCAGCAGGCGGATGACCACCTGGCCGTTCTCGCCGTCCAGCGCCGAGGTCGGTTCGTCGGCGAAGAGGATCTTGGGATCCTTGGCCAAGGCCCGGGCGATGGCGACGCGCTGCTTCTCACCGCCCGACAGGATGGCGGGGCGCTGGTGCAGGCGATGCGACAGTCCGACCTCGGTCAGGGCCTCGGTGGCGCGCTTCTTCGCCTGGCCGGGCGTGAGGCCCTGGAATTTGAGCACAATCTCGACCTGCTGCAGGGCGGTCAGGGCCGGGAACAGGTTGAAGCCCTGGAAGATGAAGCCGCAGTGGTCCAGGCGGAACTTGTCGATCCGGCCGCTGGACAGCTTCCACAGATCATCGACGTCGAGGGCGTCGACGCGGCCTTCCTCCGGACGCAGAAGGCCCGAGAGCGCCGCGATCAGGGTCGACTTGCCCGAGCCCGAGGGCCCCATGACCATGGTCAGATCGCCGTGGCGGGCATCGAAATCGACGCCCTTGAGCACCTCGACATAAGCCTTGCCGGACTTGAAGCGCTTGACCAGCTTCTTGGCCTCAATGGCGAAGTCGCCGTGCTTGCCGTGAACTTTCGTATGGGCGTTCATCGCAGCAGGTCCGCCGGTTGGCTGTTCTTGAGGATGCCCAGCGACAGGATGCCGGACAGCATGGCGATCAGGATCAGACCGCCGCCGACCACCACCAGCAGCATGGGCGGCAGGGCGATGATGACGGCGTTGGCCATGGCCAGCAGCGACACCAGCCAGGTCAGGACGATGGCCGCCACCACCCCGACGCAGCCGACCCAGAAGCTGAGCTCGACCACGATCCGGTTGAGCGAACCCATGCCGACGCCGAGCGCCCGCAGGGAGGCGAACTCCTTGATGTTGGCCATGATGGCGCCGCGCAGGGTCTGCCAGGTGATGGCCACGCCGATGATGGTGCCGAGCACCACGCAGCCGCCGATGATGATGACCAGGATGCCCTCTTCGAACATGGCGCCGGCGTTGGCGTCGGCCAGTTCCTGACGCGTCCAGGCCTTCCACTGGCCGTTGCCGATGGCGTTGAGCTGAGCGGCGACGATCTGGGAACGGGCGGGATCGCGCAGCTTGACCATCAGCGGTCCGACGCGCGGACCGGTGTCGGCCTGGCCCACCATCCGCAGGGTGTCGCGCGACATCACGATGGTGGACTGCATCATGTTGGGATAGCCGCGCAGGACGGCGACCACGGTCACGGTCTGGCCGTTGTACAGCGCCTTGTCGCCCAGTTTGACGCCCAGCGGCTTGAGCGCCGTCTCGTCGATGGCGACCGTATAGGGCTGGCGCAGGGCGTCGATCAGTTCCTGGGAATAGTCGGTCGGAATGGTCACCGAACCGGGCGTGGTGTCGATGATCGAGGTCTGGACGAACTGCTGCTTGGGCGCACCGCGCCGGGCGCGTTCGGCCTGGGACATGGTCGGATCGACGTTCTTGATCGACTGGAACGAGCCGCCGGCGCCGTCCAGCGGTTTAACCTCGACCACCTCGGGGTGGTTGTAGGCGAGCGGGATGAACCGGCGCGGCACGCCCGAGGGGCCGCCCATCAGGCTCTTGGCGCCCGGCTGCATGATGATGATGTCGGCGCTGGAACGTTCGATCGTGGCGGTGAAGCCCTTACCGATGCCGATGAAGACACCGGTCATGGCCAGGACCAGGAGGCCGGACAGGGCGAGCGCCATGACGGCGGCCATATAGCGCCGCCACTCGAACAGCAGCGTGGATAGTGCAAGCGACATGGAAAAGCGTTTCAACCCCGAAGTGTTGCCGTTATCTGAGGCCGCCGGAGATCAAGACCAAGTTAAATCGGGGTAAGGCGCCGCGTCGGCCGAAGGGCGTGTCGCGACGACACAGGCCGACGGCATGGACAGGTCCCCCGGCTTGGGTCTAGCACTCCCGCGTTCCAATCGGAGATCGACCTTATGTCGCTACGTTTCACCGTCTCCCTCGCTACGCTCGGCGCGGCCACGGCTGTCCTGTCCGCCGCCTCTACCCCCGCGAAGGCGGACGAGGGCATGTGGACCTTCGACAACTTCCCGATCCAGACGGTGAACGACAAATACGGCACCCACATCGACCAGGCCTGGCTGGACCATGTCCGTAACTCGGCGGTCCGCATCAACGGCTGCTCAGCCTCGCTGGTCTCGGGCGAAGGCCTGATCCTGACCAACTGGCACTGCGTCGTCGGCTGCGCCCAGGAACTGTCCTCGGCCGAGCATGACTACGTCAAGAACGGCTTCCTGACCGCCAACCGCGAGGAAGAGAAGGAATGCCCCGGCGAGACCGCCGAGATCCTGACCGACATCGTCGACGTCACCGACCGGGTTCTGGGCGCCGGCCAGGGCCTGGAGGGCGCGGCCTTCGTCCAGGCGCGCGCCGCCGAGACGACGAAGATCGAGGACGAGAACTGCACCGACAAGGAAACCCAGACCTGTCAGGTCATCAGCTTCTACCGCGGCGGCCGCTACGCCCTGTACAAGTTCCGCAAGTACGAGGACGTCCGTCTGGTCTTCGCCCCGGAGAACCAGGCCGCCTTCTTCGGTGGGGACCCCGACAACTTCAACTTCCCGCGCTACGCCCTCGATACCGGCTTCCTGCGCATCTATGAGGACGGCAAGCCGGTCTCGACCCCGACCCACCTGACCTGGAACCCGAACCCGCCCAAGGAAGGCGACGTCACCTTCGTCGCGGGCAACCCGGGCTCGACCTCGCGCCTGCTGACCATGTCGCAGCTGGAACGCCTGCGCGATCAGGTGAACCCGATCACCCTGATCCAGGCCTCGGAGCTGCGCGGCCGGCTGCAGGAATATGCGACCACCTCGGAAGAGGCCAAGCGGGTCGTCTTCGACCCCCTGTTCGGCCTGGAGAACAGCTTCAAGGTCTATTACGGCCAGGAAGGCGCCCTGACCGACCCGGCCTTCATGGGCAAGAAGCGTGAGGAAGAGGCCGAGCTGCGCGCCCGCGTCGTCGCCGATCCCGCCATCGCCGCCCGCATCGGCGATCCGTGGGGTGATCTGGAGCGCGTCCAGGCCTCGGCTCGCGACCTCTACCTGCCCTACCGCCAGCTGGAAGCCTCGGCCGGCGGCGGCTCGGACCTGTACCGCTACGCCAAGACCATCGTCCGCGCGGCGAAGGAACGCGCCAAGCCCCTGGCCGAACGCCGCGCCGGCTATACCGACGCCGCCCTGGCCCAGCAGGCCCGGCGTCTGGCCGAAGTCACCCCGATCGATCAGGGTCTGGAAGAAATCTACCTGACCCACTGGATGCTGAAGACGCGGGAGTACCTGACCGTCGACAACGCCGAGGTGAAGGCCATGCTCGGCAAGGACGCTCCGGCCGACATCGCCGACCGTCTGGTTCAGGGTACGAAGCTGGGCGATCCGGCCGTCCGTGCACAGATGTTCGCCATGACGCCGGAACAGCTGGCCGCCTCCGGCGACCCGATGATCGCCTTCGTCCTGGCCAATGACGACGCGGCCCAGGCCGTGCGCGCCCAGTGGGACTCGGCGGTCAACGGCCCGACCGCCAAGGCCGGCGAGAAGATCGCCCAGGCCCGGTTCGCGGTCTACGGCACCAACCTCTATCCCGACGCGACCTTCTCGCTTCGCCTGTCCTATGGCGCTGTCGAGGGCTGGACCTATCGCGGCGTCACCGTCCCGCCCTTCACCTATATGGGCGGCCTCTATGAGCGGGCCACGGGCGCCGAGCCGTTCAACGCGGCCCAGGCCTTCCTCGACAACGAGTCGAAGGTGAACAAGCAGACCGTCTACGACTTCGTCTCGACCAACGACATCATCGGCGGCAACTCGGGCTCGCCCGTGATCAACGCCAGGGGTGAAGTCATCGGCGCGGCCTTCGACGGCAACATCCACTCGCTGGGCGGGTCGTTCGGCTACGACGGCACGCTGAACCGGACGGTGACGGTCTCGACCGCCGCCATCACCGAGGCCCTGCGCAACATCTACCACCAGCCCCGCCTGCTGGCGGAACTGGGGGTTCGCTGATCGATATCTCCTCCCCGTTCGCTGCTTTGCGAATGGGGAGGGGGACCACGAAGTGGTGGAGGGGCTCTCGCCGCACCACGATCTGAAGACCTCGGACCGCGTCCGCTTCAAGACCCCCTCCGTCTCGCCGGCCAAGCGGCCGCCGATCCACCTCCCCATTGCTGCGCGACAGGGAGGAAACAGGAGTTATCCATGCGTCATCTCGCCTTCGCCGCCTCCATCGCCGTCCTCGGCTTCGCCGCCGCCTCCTCGGCCAGTGCCGAGGAAGGCATGTGGACCTTCGACAACTTCCCCATCGCCCGGGCCAACCAGACCTTGGGGACCCGCATCGATCAGGGTTTCCTCGATCAGGTGCGGCTGTCGTCGGTGAAGTTCGGCGGCTGTTCGGCGGGGATCGTCTCCGGCGAGGGGCTGGTGATGACCAACAACCACTGCGTCGCGACCTGCGTGGCCAATATCTCGACCCAGGCGACCAACTACGCCGAGACCGGCTTCACCCCGAAGGCGCGTGAGGAAGAGGTCAAATGCCCGGGCTCGACCGCCGAGGTCCTGACCGGCATCGCCGATGTCACCGAGCGCATGCACAAGGCCGGCGAAGGCCTGTCGGGGTCCGCCTTCACCCAGGCCCGCGACGCCGAGGCCGGGCGGATCGAGAGCGAGGCCTGCGGCGACGCCACCGACAAGCGCTGTCAGGTCGTCAGCCTGTACCGGGGCGGCCAGTTCAAGCTCTACACCTACAAGAAGTACACCGACGTCCGCCTGGCCTTCGCGCCCGAGGACCGGGCCGCGACCTTTGGCGGCGACCTCGACAACTTCTCCTTCCCGCGCTTCGCCATCGATGCGGCCTTCATCCGGCTGTACGAGAACGACGCGCCCGCCCAGACCCCGACCCACTTCGTCTGGAATGCGACGAAACCTGTCGAGGGCACACCGGTCTTCGTCACCGGCAGCCCGGGCGCGACCCAGCGCCTGCTAACCCAGGACCAGCTGATGACCGTGCGCGACGTGGTCCTGCCGATGGACCAGCTGATCGCGTCGGAGCTGCGCGGCCGGATGATCCGCTATTCCGAAGAGGGGGAGCGTCAGGCCTTCGAGGCCATGGACCCGATCGTCTCGCTGGAGAACACCTACAAGCGCGGCCTCGGCCGCATGCGCGCCCTGACCGACCCCGCCTTCATGGCGACGCGGGCGGCCAATGAGGCCGACTTCCGTCAGAAGGCCGGCGAGGGAATCTTCAACGATCTCGCCGCGATCCAGCCGACGGTGCGCGAGCTCTACGCCCCCTACGCCCTGCTGGAAGGCGGCACCGGCATCGGCACCACATCGGTCGCCGGCGGGTCGCAGCTGTTCCTCTGGGCCCGGACGCTGGTGCGCGGCGCGCAGGAGCGGGAGAAGCCCTCCGACCAGCGCCTGCCCGAGTTCGCCGACAGCCGCCTGTCCGCCGCCCGCACCGCCCTGTTCGCCGAAAAGCCGGTCTATCCGGAGCTTGAGCAGATCCGCATGGAGTGGTGGCTGTCCAAGACCCGCGAATGGCTGACCGTCGACAGCCCCTATGTGAAGCCGCTGCTGGGCCGCGAGTCGCCCGAGCAGCTGTCGGCGCGCGTCGTCTCGGGCACCAAGCTGGCGGACCCGGCCGTGCGCCGCGCCCTGTGGGAAGGCGGTCTGGCCGCCATTCAGGCCTCCGACGATCCGATGATCCAGTACCTGCTGTCGATCCAGGAGCCGACCCGCGCCATCCGCACCGAATGGGAGGAGAAGGTCCAGGCTCCGACCGACCGCGGCTCCGAGGCGCTGGCCACCGCCCGCTTCGCCGCCTATGGCGACGCCGTCTATCCGGATGCGACCGGCACCCTGCGTCTGACCTACGGCAAGATCGAGGGTTCGGACGTGCCCGGCCAGCGCTGGGGCCCCTTCACCACCTTCGCCGGCCTGTGGGACCGCGCCACCGGCGCTCCGCCGTTCGACGTCGCGCCGAAGCTGCTGGCGGCGAAGGAGCGCATCCCGGCCGACACCGTGCTGGACATGACCGTGTCGTCCGACACCATCGGCGGCTCTTCGGGCTCGCCGGTGGTCAATGCCAGGGGCGAGATCGTCGGGGCCAATTTCGACTCGACCGTCCTCAGCCAGCGCAACGCCTATGGCTATGACCGTCAGGTCAACCGCAGCGTCATCGTCACCACCGGCGCCGTCACCGCCGCCCTGCGCGATGTCTACGGCATGTCGGGTCTGGTCGCTGAGCTGGGGGTTCGGTGAACCTGAACCTCAGACCGGCGACGCCGGACGACATTCCGGCCCTGCACCGTCTGGTCGAGAGCGCCTATCGCGGCGAGACGGCCAGGAAGGGCTGGACCCACGAGGCCGACCTGCTGGGCGGTCAGCGCACCGACGCGGACGGTCTGGCGGAGATCATCGCCGATCCCGCCAAGACCCTTCTGCTGGCGCTGGAGGGCGAGGGTCTGGTCGGCTGCGTCCTCGTGGCACATCAGGCCGACGGCTCGGCCTATCTGGGCATGTTGGCGGTCGATCCGGACCGGCAGGCCGGCGGTCTGGGCCGTCAGCTGATGGCGGGCGCCGAGGCCTTCGCGGCCGGGACACTGAAGGCGCCGCGCATGGAGATGACCGTCATCCGCCAACGCGCGGAGCTCATCGCCTGGTACGAACGGCGCGGCTATGCCCTGACGGGCGAGATCCAACCCTTCCCTCTGGACAACGAACGCTTCGGCCTGCCCAAACGGCGCGACCTGGAGTTCGTGGTGCTGGCGAAGGCGTTATGATCGGGTCAGCCTGATCGCCCGCCCGCGAGCCGGCAAGCTTTGCAGCTAAAAGCTGTGGACGCTTTTCAGAAATGGCGAGTTCTGCACGGCGTTAATCATGCTGCCCCCATGACACTGAGACGCATGACGATTTAGCTGATCAGCGGGTCTCCCCCGCCCCCGAAATCGTACAGAGGTTCGCATGCCCAGCCGTCCAGGCGTATCGTTGCGGAGCTTCAGCAAGCTGGAAAACGAACTGATCGTCGTGGCCCGGCGTCTGTCGAACCGACAGCTGCTCGAGCTCGCCGACGACTTCCACGCGCTGCTTCGGGAGCGACGGTCCCTCCGCCACACAGCGAAAGCCACTGAGCCGTTCCAGGGGCTGAACGACAACACGCCTCCCGGCCGCCGTCGCTGACCTCCGTTCCGGCCCTAGAGCGGGTCCAGCTTGACGACTTCGGGCTTGTTCAGCTCGCGCCGCGCCTTGTCGAAATACTGCCAGCCGGTCCACAGGGTAGCGAAGGCGGCCAGCCAGATCAGCCAGTCGGCGACCAGCTGGAACTGGTCGATATATTCCAGGTCCCAGCCGAAGCCGTCCCAGTTGCGCGCCAGAAGCTGGGCGCCGAGGGCGACCATCTGCAGGGTCGTCTTCCACTTGGCCAGCAGGGTGACGTCCAGCTTGACCCGGCCCGCCGTGGTTTCGCGCAGCGCCGAGACGGCGAACTCGCGGAACAGGATCAGGCCGCAAGGGATGGCGATCTGGGGCACCGAGCCCGAGGTCAGCACGCCCAGGATCGCCCCGGTGACCAGGATCTTGTCGGCGATGGGGTCGAGGATGGCGCCCCAGCGGGTCGTCGCGTTCCAGCGCCGCGCCAGATAGCCGTCGACCCAGTCGGTCGAGGCCGCGACCACGAAGATCCAGAAGGCCACGCGATACAGGGCGAACTGGTCGTCCGGGTCCAGATAGGCCGAGAAGATCGGGAAGCCCCCGGTGGCCCCGGCCAGGATCAGGAACATCACCACCCCGGCGAACAGGCGGATGCCGGTCAGGATGTTGGGGATCGGATTGGCGTGATAGGCGGGGGTCATCGGGTCTCTTTCAGGCGGCTTCATACCGTTTGCCATGCTTCGCCGCTGGACGCGACCATCCGGGCTAACGGGCGATCACCCCAGAGGTTCGAACCTGGGTCCGTCGCCCAGCTTGCGCAGGACGCCGTCGGCGATGCCGAAATGCAGGCCGGTCAGGGTCAGCTGGCCCGCCGCCTCGCGCTCGGCGATCCAGGGGAAGGTGCGCAGATTGCGGATCGACAGGCGGACCACGGCCTCTTCCGCCGCGCTCTGGACCTGTTCAGGAGCGACCGTCTCGGCGACGTGGCGGACGACGGGGGTGCCCTGCTCGACCCAGGGGGCGACGAAATCGCGGCAGTTGTCGGGGGCGCCGTGCAGCATGGCGCCGACCCCCCCGCAGCTGGCGTGGCCCATGACCACGATGCGCGACACGCCCAGGACCTTGACCCCGAACTCCAGCGCCGCAGAGACGCCGTGGCGTTGGCCGTCAGGCTCATAGGGCGGGACCAGGTTGGCGACGTTGCGGACCACGAACAGCTCGCCGGGAGCGGCGTCGAAGATCAGGGCCGGGTCGGCGCGGCTGTCGGAACAGGCGACGATCAGGGTGTGCGGCTTCTGCCCTCCGGCCAGGGCCTCGTATTCAGCGCGGGCCTCCGGCCAGTGGTCCTGACGGAAGCGGCGGTAGCCTTCAGTCAGGGTGTCGAGGGCGTCGTTCTTCGGATCGGTCATGAGACGCTTTTGGCGCCGCCCGAAGGCGACGCCAAGATCGTCAGCGCGAAAGTTCCGGGTGACGGGCCGCGAAGGCGTCGAAACTGTCCGTCACATCCATGTCCAGGGCCTTGGCCGCGGCCAGGTCCTGGGCCCCGCCCGCGTCGCCCATGGCCAGACGCGCCTGCCCCCGTCCGTAGAGCGAAGCGCTCTGCCGGGGCTGGGCCGCCAAAGCCTGGTCATAGGCGGCCTTGGCCTCGGCGTAACGGCCTAGCTGCAGCAGGACGAGCGCCCGGCTGTCGATGAAGCCGGCCTCTTCGGCGCCCGCGATGGCGCCGTCGCAATCGGTCAGGGCCGCCTCCAGATCGAAGCCGGCCTCCGCCTCGGCCCAGCACAGGTTGTTGAGCAGGGTCGGGTCGCCGGCCGCCTGGGTGCGCAGGGTCGAGAAGTCGGCGCGCGCCCCCGCCGCATCGCCCGTCAGCACCCGGGTCTTGCCACGCAGGGCGCGGAGTACGGCATTTTCCGGAGCCGCCGTCACGGCGGCGTCGAGCGCCGGCAGGGCCGCCGCCGGTTCGCCCTTCAGCGTCGCCAGCTTGACCCGGGTGTCCAGGCCGACGCCGTCGGTCGGGTCCTTCTCCAGCAGGGCCGCGATGATCGGCGCGGCCTCGTCCAGCCGGTTCAGGCGGAACAGGGACCGCAGCTCGCCATAGCCGGCGGCCTCGACCTGGGGCGCGGCGGTCTTCAGCGCGCGGAAGTCCGCCAGGGCCCGGTCGTAGCGCCCGAGCTGATAATAGGCGCTGGCGCGCCCCCACATCCCGCCCAGGCTGCCCGGATCGAGCCGCAGGGCGACGCTGTAGCTGATCACGGCGTCGGAGGGCCGGCCATCGCTGAGCGCGACGACGCCCTGGCCGATCACCGCCTCGAGGTCGGCGGGGTCCAGATCCACGGCCTTGTCGTAGTCCGCCCGGGCGCCCTCATAGTCGTGGTCCGCCAGACGGGCGTCGCCCCGCGCGCGCAGGGCCTTCACATTCTCGGGCTCCTTCTCCAGGGCGGTATCCATCAGGGCGACTGCGCCCTTGTAGTCACCGTTCCCGGTCAGGCGCTCGGCGCGTTTGACCAGGTCCTCGACGTCGCTTTCGGCGGTGGCCAGACGGGTGCGGTCCGCCGCCGTCGCCTGATAGTCGGCCGGAGCGCGCAGGCGCATCTGGGCGTTGCTCAGGTTCTCGTTGCGGGTCCGGGCCGCGGCCATCTCCGCGGCCGGAACCTCGGGCAGGATGCTGGTCGTGGTCACGACCACATCGGCGACGCCGTCGACGATCGAGGCCGCGCGCTCCATCCGGTAGCCGCCCGATTCAACGACCTGATCACCGCCCTCGATGCGGAATCCGGCGCCACCGTTGGGCAGGATGATCCGCGTGCGCGTGCGGATCTGATAGGGATAGGCGTTGGCGTAGGGATCGTCCTTCCAGGCGACGTAGAGGCCCTTGCGCTCGTCCTGGGTCGAGGCCCGCAGGCCAGTGGTGTCGAGCGCCAGTAGCCGCCCGCCCGAACTGGCCACCCAGGCCTGACGCATCGTTCCCTTGAACAGGATGTGGAACTCGTTGGCGGCCAGGTCGTCGCGGGTCTCGACCGAGGTGATCTGCACGCTGTCGTCGTCATCGTCGCCCTGGAAGCGCGACTTCATGATTTCCTGGAACTGGGCCGGTGGGATGGTCGAGATCTGGCGGCGGAAGGCGGTGGCCCCGTCGCCCGTCATGATCATGTCCATGTCCATCCTGGCCAGGGCGTCCAGGCCCTCGGAGGCGTCGACAGTGATGATCATGTCGGTCATTGGCCGGTCCGCCGGCGGAACGACCAGCCGCTCCAGCGCGACCGGGCCGGTCCGCGCGGGCAGCGCCCAATGCCAGGACGGCGGGCGGATCGAGGCGAGGTCCCGGTCACCGGTGCGGGTGCCGTCCAGCCAGTAGACCTTCCCGTCGACCTCGGCGCGCACGATGATGTGGTCGAACCAGGACAGAAGCGGCAGGCGGGTGTCGAGCCCATCGCCCAGCTCCGTGCTGACCATGGCGCCCTCGGCCTTGATGCCAAGGCCGTGCAGCAGGGCCAGCAGCAGGGCGGTCTTGCCCTTGCAGTCGCCGAAGCGCGCGCGCCAGACGTCGTCGGCCGACGCAGGGTTGTAGTTCCCCTCCCCCATCAGCAGGGCGATGTAGCGGATCTGGTCCTGGACCAGATGCAGGGCGGCGGCGGCCTGGCCGGCCTGGGTCGGGTTCTCGGCGCGGATACGTTCGATCTCGGCCTTGAGCGGCGAATCCGCCTCCAGCGTCGTCGCCTTGACGTAG
The DNA here is from genome assembly GCA_002292165.1 of Brevundimonas sp. UBA986. Classification (GTDB taxonomy): domain Bacteria; phylum Pseudomonadota; class Alphaproteobacteria; order Caulobacterales; family Caulobacteraceae; genus Brevundimonas. Next base: position 15,880 of record DBBK01000220.1, on the reverse strand, counting down.
AGCTGAGCGATCAGGTTCGAGGCCTGGGACCAGTCGGAGAAGTCTGTGAACTGGATCGTCCGGTCAAAGTAGAAGCGGGACGGCAGGTCGTCGGGCATCCGGCGTGGCTGCATGTCGCGCTTGTCGATCTCCAGAACCCAGCCGGAGCGATCGGGCCGGGCCGCGGCGTCGGCCCAGGAGCCGATGCCCTGGACGCGGATCTGCATATCGTCCGGCCAGGTGGCCCGCATCCGGTAGTGATCGACCACCAGAGTGGAGTTCATGCCGTCCATCAGCTCGCGGTGGGGCGCCAGAACCCCGCCCGAATCGTGGATGGTGAAGGCCGTTTCCAGAATGTCGCCGACGCGCAGGTCGCGTGGCTGAAGCGTCGCCGTCAGGGCGCCGTCCAGGGTGGCGTTTTCCAGATTGCTCTCGCGGCGCAGCAGCTCGAACTGCTGGCTGTCCAGAAGATCGATGATCTGGTCACCGCGAATGATGCGCACGGCGTGGACCTGGACGGTCTCGCGCGGCGGCGACCAGACGGCGCTGACGGTCGAAAGCATGCCCAGACCCTGTGCGGTCTGCACACGGAAGCGACGGAAGGTGTAGGTGTCCACCCCGTCGCGGGTGAAGCGGACCTGCTGGTCCATGGCCAGGATGCGGATCGGCGAGGCGTCGGCGGGGGCGGCCGCCTCCCGGGGCAGGGCTCGCACCCATGACGGCGTCGCGGCGCGCTCGACCTCCTGGGCACGCACCTCACCCGCCGTCAGCGCCACCACGGCGGCCAACGCACACAACCACGCTTTCGACATAACCCCTCCAGAGCTCCCGCAAAGGTTTAGCACGGAAGCTTGGCCGGGCCAGAGGGCGAACCCTGTTTGGAGAATCAGGATTTGCGGAAAAAGGCGTGAATGCGTTCGGCCAAGGGCTCGCTGATCCCGTCGACCTTGACGAGGTCCACGACCGAGGCGCGCGACACCCCCTTGGCCGAGCCGAAGGCGTGCAGCAGGGCCTTCTTGCGGCCCGGCCCGACACCCTCGATCTCGTCGAGCGGGTTCTTCTTGATGTCCATCGAGCGGCGCTTGGCGTGGGCGCCGTTGGCGAAACGGTGGGCCTCGTCGCGCAGCCGCTGGATGTAGTACAGGGCCGGCGACTTCAGCGGCAGCATGAAGGGCGGCTTGCCGGGCACGAAGAAATGCTCCTTGCCCGCGTCCCGATCCGGTCCCTTGGCCACGCCGACGGCCAGGATGTCGTCCAGCCCCAGATCGGCCAGCACCGCCAGCACCTCGGCCAGCTGGCCCGCGCCACCGTCGATCAGCAGCAGGTCGGGGCGGACCACCTCCTCGGCGCCCTCCTCCTCTTCCTTGACCAGACGGCCGAAGCGACGGCGCATGACCTCGCGCATCATGCCGTAGTCGTCGCCGGGCGTGATCTCCTGATCGCGAATGTTGAACTTGCGGTACTGCGACTTCTGGAAGCCCTCCGGACCCGCCACGATCATGCCGCCGACCGCATTGGTCCCGGAAATGTGGGCGTTATCGTAGACCTCGATCCGCTCGGGCCGGCTCTCCAGACCGAAGGCTTCGCAGACCTCGTCGAGGATTTTGCCCTGGGCCGAACCCTCGGCCATCTTCCGGCCCAGGGCCTCGCGGGCGTTGGTCAGGGCATGGTCGATGAGGGCGGCCTTGTCGCCCCGCTGCGGGCGATCGATGGAGACGACGCGCCGCCCGTCCGCCTCCCTGGCCTTCATCGAGAAAGCCTCTTCCAGCAGTTCCTTCTCGAACGGGACGACGTTCGACAGGATCAGGCGCGGCACCGGCTTGTCCTCATAGAACTGGCCGAGGAAGGACGACAGGATCTCGGGATCCGTGTCGGACTTGTCCACGCGCGGGAAATAGGCGCGGCCGCCCCAGTTCTGGCCGGCGCGATAGAAGAAGACCTGGACGCAGGCCTGACCACCTTCGGCGAACAGGGCGAAGACATCGGCTTCCGCCACGCCCTCGGCCGAGACCGAATTCTCCATCGAGATCGCCGACAGGGCGCGGATGCGATCACGCACGCGGGCGGCCTGTTCGAAGTCCTCGGCCTCGGCGGCGGTGGTCATTTCGGCCGACAGGCGGCCGATCACGGCGCGCGACTTGCCGCGCAGGAACTGTTCGGCCTCGGTGACCAGCTCGCCATAGTCCTCCAGCGAGATCAGGCCCGTGCAGGGCGCCGAGCAGCGCTTGATCTGATGCAGCATGCAGGGCCGCGTCCGGGTCTCATAGACGCTGTCCGAACAGGACCGCAGCAGGAAGGCCTTCTGCAGGGTGTTCAGCGTCCGGTTCACCGCCCAGGTCGAGGCGAAGGGGCCGAAATAGTCGCCGGGCGTCGTATGGGCGCCGCGATGCTTGCGAACCTGGGGCGCGCGGTGGTCGCGGCGGATCATCAGCTCGGCGAAGGACTTGTCGTCGCGCAGGACGACGTTGAAGCGCGGCTTCAGCTTCTTGATGAAGTTGGATTCCAGCAGCAGGGCCTCGGTCTCCGAGGCCGTGACCACCAGCTCCATCGACCGGGTCAGGGACACCATCAGCCCGATGCGCTGGGTGTGGAACCGCCCCTGGGCGTACTGGAGGATGCGCTTCTTGATCGACCGCGCCTTGCCCACATAGAGGCAGGTCCCGTCCTCGCCGTACATGCGATAGACGCCCGGCTTGTCCGGCGCGCGCCGCGCCTCGTCGCGGATCAGCTCGGCGGCCTTCAGCGCGCCCGAACCATCCTCAGCCAGAATCGTCTCCTCGGTCATCGGGAGCAATATAGGCGATTTGAAACCGATTGCTGGCGGGATCGAACCGCCGCTTAGCCGACCACCGAAATTTGCGGACGACCGTTCTGCTCTTCAAGCCAGGGCGGGGCCGGCATGGCGCGGTGGGCGTTGGCCAGGGCCTCGGACCAGCGGCGGCCGAGGTCCTTGAAGTAGGGGTCGTCGACCTCGATGCGGCGCTGCTCGCCGTGGACGCTGTCGCGCTTGATCACGACCATGTCGAACGGGGCGCCGACGGCGACGTTGGAGCGGATGGTCGAGTCAAAGCTGATCAGCCCCAGCTTGACCGCCTCGGCCATCGGGGTGTCGGGGCGCAGGGCGCGGTCGAGGATCGGCTTGCCGTACTTCAGCTCGCCGATCTGCATGTACGGGGTGTCCGCGCTGCATTCGATGAAGTTGCCCTGGGCGTAGATCAGATAGAGACCCATCTTGCCGCCGCGGATCTGGCCGCCCAGCAGCATGGAGGCCGAGACCTTCAGGCTGTCAGCCTCCAGCGAGGGGGCGATTTCCTTGCGGACCTGATTGAGGGCGTAACCGACCAGCTGGGCCGCGCGGAACAGGCTGGGGGTGTTCTCAAGGGTCTCGATGTCGTCGTGACCGGGCATCTTGATGCCCTCGGCGACCATCGACAGGGCCGTCTGGGTCACCGACAGATTGCCAGCGGTGCAGATGGAGATGATGCGCTCGCCCGGCACCTCGGTGACGTGCAGCTTCTTGTAGGACGAGATGTTGTCGACGCCCGCGTTCGTCCGGGTGTCGGCGATCATCGCCAGACCTTCGTTCACCAACATGCCGACGCAATAGGTCATCGGTTCAGGACAGCCTCGGGGCGCGCACGCGCTAAGCAAGCCGTAACGCTAACAGATTCTCTTCTCACAACGACCCTTGACACTTCATGACCATCCGATGGTCTGTTGTTGTTGCTGGGTCTGTTGCATCTGGCGCACACGCAGGGCCACGGTCATGGTCTCGGGGCCACCGCCGTAGCTGGTGCCCCGGAAGGGCGAGGCTCCGAGCGCATCCAGACCCGAGGCCACCCGCACATAGTGCTCGGTGGGGGCGATGCCGTTGGCCGCGTCGAAGCCGACCCAGCCCAAATCGGGGACCCAGGCCTCGGCCCAGGCGTGGGCGGCGTCCTGATCGATGATCCCGTCACTGCGGTGCAGGTGGCCCGAGACGTAGCGGGCCGGAATGCCCATGCGCCGCGCACAGGCGATGAAGATCTGGGCGTGGTCCTGACAGACGCCCTGGCGCTGGGCGAAGGCGTCGGCGGCGGTGTGGTCGGCGGTCGTGGCCCCGACCATAAAGGCCACCTCGCCATGGATGGCCGACATCAGCCGGTGCAGGCGGCCGAGGACGTCGCCTTCCCCGTCCACCTTGTCGATGAAGGCGCGCAGGGCCGCGTCGGCGTGGGTCAGGGGCGTGTCGCGCAGATAGACCAGCGGCGACAGCCGTTCCGGCGTCCCGCGCAGGACGCCGCCGGTGTCGGTCGTCGCCACCTCGCCCGAGACCCGGATGGTCAGGGTCGGCGTCGGCCGCTCGGTATAGAGGGTGTGCACGATGTTGCCGAAGGCGTCGTCAGACCGGCGCAAACGGGTGTCGACATCGGTCTCGATCCGCCACTCCCGCACCTGCTGGCTCTCGGTCGAGCGCGGGGTCAGACGCAGGGTCTGGACGATGAACCGCGCCGGCCGGGCGTAGGCATATTGGGTCTGGTAGTCGATCCGGATGCGCATCAGGTCACACCAGGTATTGGTCGTGGATGGCGGCGGCCAGATTGTTGTTCTCGTTCAGGAAACCGAGAATGTACTCGTGCAGGCCGGACTGGAAGATGTCCTCGATCCTGGCGTCGTTGAACTGGGCCAGACGCGCCGAGGCCAGACGCTGGGACGGGCCGCGCCGGCCGTAGTCGGTGGCCAGCTTCTCCAGATAGGAGACGATCATCCCCTGACAGCTGGCCAGTGAACGCGGCATTTGGCGGTTCAGCACCATCAGATCGGCGACCAGCCAGGGCCGCACGCTTTCGCGATAAACCCAGCGATAGGCGGTCAGGGCCGAGACCTCGCGCAACAGGGTGGTCCACTGGAAATAGTCGAGCTGGCCGCCGACCCGTTCATCGGCCGGCAGCAGCAGATGGTATTTCACGTCCAGCAGGCGGGCTGTGTTGTCGGCCCGCTCGATGGCCATGCCCAGACGCAGGAACCAGTAGGCGTCGTTGCGCAGCATGGTCCGCGACGAGGCGCCCTCGACGTTCAGGGAGACGGTCTTCACCCACTCCAGGAAGCGCACGAAGTCGTCGCGTTTGCCCGGCTCGCCCAGCTCGTTCATGCCGTTCCAGGCGCCGTTGATCGCCTCCCACAGCTCGATGGTCAGGGCGGTGCGGACCGAGCGCGCATTGGTGCGGGCGGCAGTGATGCAGGCGCGGATCGACGACGGATTGTCCGGGGCGAAGGCCAGATATTCGCGCACCGACTTCTCGTTCGGCGTCCGGCCCGAGGCGGCGAAGGCGCGCGAGACGCCGGCGGAGGCGATGGCGCTGGCCCAGGCCGTGGCGGCGGCGCCGTCCTTGGCCGGAAGGGCGGCCAGACGCACGGCGGCTTCCAGAATCCGGGCGAGGAAATCCGCCCGCTCCATATAGCGGCCGGTCCAGTAAAGGCTGTCTGCGGTCCGGCTAAGCATCAGTCGTCCAGCACCCAGGTGTCCTTGGTTCCACCGCCCTGACTGGAGTTGACCACCAGGGATCCGGCCTTGAGCGCCACCCGCGTCAGGCCGCCGGGGGCGACACGAATGCCCTTGGGGCTGGACAGGACGAAGGGGCGCAGGTCGACGTGGCGCGGCGAAAGGCTGCCGCCCTCCAGCGTCGGCGCGGTCGACAGCGCCAGCGTCGGCTGGGCGATGAAGTCGTCCGGATCGGCGATCAGCTTGGCGCGGAACTCCTCGATCTCGGCCTTGGTCGCGGCGGGTCCCACCAGCATGCCGTAGCCGCCCGAACCGCCGACCTCCTTGACCACCAGCTCCGGCAGCTTGTCGAGCACCTCCTTGAGCGCGTCCGGCTCGCGGCAGCGCCAGGTCGGCACATTGCCCAGGATCGGATCGCCGCCCGAGAAGAAGCGGATGATGTCGGGCATGTATGTGTAGACGGCCTTGTCGTCGGCGACGCCGGTCCCGACCGCGTTCGACAGGGTGACGTTGCCCGCCGCGTAGGCCGCCATGATCCCCGGGATGCCGACCGCGGAGTCCGGGCGGAAGGTCAGGGGGTCCAGGAACTCGTCGTCAACACGGCGATAGATGACGTCGACGCGCTTCAGCCCCTCGGTCGTGCGCATATAGACGATGTCGTCGTTGACCACGAGGTCGCCGCCCTCGACCAGCTCCACCCCCAGTTTGTCGGCCAGGAAGGAGTGTTCGTAGTAGGCGGAATTATACGGGCCCGGCGTCAGGACGACGATGTTCGGATCGGCCCCCGCGCCCGTCGGCGCCGAGGCCTGCAGTGAGGCCAGCAGCATGTCCGTATAGGTCTCGACCGGGCGGATGCGGTGCTCGGCGAACAGGTCGGGGAAGAGCCGCATCATCATCTCGCGGTTCTCCAGCATGTAGGAGACGCCCGAGGGGGTGCGGCAGTTGTCCTCCAGCACCAGGAAGCCGTCCTCGCCGGTGCGGACCAGGTCGACGCCGGTGATGTGGGTCCAGATGTCGCCCGGCGGGCGGCGGCCCTGCATCTCGGGGCGGTAGTGGGGGTTGGTGAAGATCAGGTCGGCCGGGACGATGCCGGCCTTGATGCATTCCTGCGGGCCGTAGATGTCCTTGAGGAAGGCGTTGATGGCCGAGACGCGCTGTTTGAGGCCCTTCTCCAGGTCCTCCCACTCCTTCGCACCGATGATGCGCGGCACCACGTCAAAGGGAATCAGCCGTTCATTGGATTCCACATCGCCGTAGACGGCGAAGGTCACCCCCATGCGGCGGAAGAAAAGCTCGGCCTGACGGGACCGGGACTGCAGCAGATCGGACGGCGCATTCTCGAGCCACCGGGCCAGTGTCCGGTAGCTGGGACGGATCTCGCCGGATCCGCTTTCGCCTGACATCTCGTCGAACGTGGCCCCGCTCCCTCTGTTAAGCCCGTTCAGATTGGGCTGGCCTCGTCGCATCGCGCAACAGAAATGTTGCAGCGCGAAGACGATTTCTCGCCTCGCAACCCGATTGCGTTCCGTCGCTTGACTGTTTCACTGTTACACTCTAGTGGAACGCGCCATGCCCACCCCGATCTCCCGCAAGGCCGTTCATCAGGCCGCCGACGACAGGCTCGCCCTGTATGACGCCCTGCTGTCGCTGAAGACGCGAGAGGAGGTCGACGCCTTCCTGTCGGACCTGTGCACGCCCTCGGAACTCCGGGCCTTCGCCGAGCGCTGGGCCGTGGCCCGCCTGCTGCATGAGCAGGTGAAGTCCTATCGCGAGATCGCCGCCGAGGCCGGCGCCAGCCCGACCACCGTGGTGCGCGTCGCCCGGTTCCTGAAAGACATGCCGCATCAGGGCTACAGCCTGGTGCTGGAACGCCTGAAAAAGAAGAAAGCCTGACCCCGCCATGAGTACTGTCCAGGGACGGCTGCGCATCGCCGTCCAGAAATCCGGCCGTCTGGCTGACCGCTCGCTCGAGCTGATCCGCGACGCGGGTCTGAAGTGGGTCAAGGGCCACAACGACCTGCTGTACCGGGTGGAGAACTACCCGATCGACCTGCTGCGCGTGCGCGATGACGACATCCCGACCTTCGTCGCCGACGGCGTCTGCGACCTGGGCATCGTCGGCGAAAACGTGCTGGAGGAGGACAAGAACGGCGGGGCGACAGCCGAGGTCATCATGCCCCTCGGCTTCGGCCGCTGCACGCTCAAGCTCGCCGTGCCGCCGACCCTCGCCTATGAAGGCCCGCACTCGCTTCAGGGGCTGCGGATCGCGACCTCCTATCCCAAGATCCTGCAGCGCTTCCTCAACGACCGCGGCGTTCAGGCCGACACCGTCGTCATGCGCGGGGCTGTCGAGGTGGCCCCCCGTCTGAAGCTGGCCTCGGCCATCTGCGATCTGGTTTCAACCGGGGCCACGCTGGAAGCCAATGGTCTGATCGCCAGGGAGACGGTGTTCGAAAGCCAGGCCGTCCTGATCAAGTCGCCGACCGGACCCGAGCCCGAACTGGCGCATCTGCTGGACTCGATCATCGAACGGATGGCGGGCGTGGTGTCCTCGCAGGGCGCCAAATACGTCATGCTGAACGCCCCGCGTTCGGCGCTGGACGAGATCACCGCCATCCTGCCGGGCGCCGGCGCTCCGACCGTCATGCCCCTGATGGGCCGCGACGACGCCGTCGCGGTCCACGCCGTCTGTCAGGAAGCCGTCTTCTGGGAGACGCTGGAGAAGCTGAAGGCCGCCGGCGCCTCGGCCATCCTCGTCCTCCCCATCGAGAAGATGATGTGATGAAGCGGGTTGATTGGGCATCACTGGATGCGGCGGGTCGCAAGGCCGCGCTGGCGCGTCCGACGCAGCGCACCGAAGGCCGCGTCGTCGATGTGGTGCGCGAGATCTTCGAGGACGTCCGCGCTCGCGGCGGCCAGGCGGTCACCGACTGGAGCCTGAAGCTCGACAAGGCCGCGCCGCGCCGCATCGCCATCACGCCGGATGTGGTGTCCGAGGCGCGCAATGCGCTCGCGCCCGCCGACACCCGCTCGCTGCGCATCGCCGCCGAGAACGTCCGCGTCTTCCACCAGATGACGAAGCCGTCCGATACTGCCTGGGTCGAGACGACGCCGGGCGTGAAATCGCGCCTTGTCTGGCGGCCGATCGGCGCGGCGGGCCTCTATGTGCCCGGCGGCAGCGCGCCCCTCTTCTCCTCCCTGCTGATGCTGGCCATCCCGGCGGGGGTCGCGGGCGTGCGGGAGCGGGTCGCGGTTACGCCTCCGTCGAAGGACTTTCCCAATTCTGGGGGCGTCCCCCCCGCCATGATCCTGGCTGCCTCCGAGGCCGGGCTCGACGCCCTGTGGCTGATCGGCGGGGCCCAGGCCATCGCCGCCCTGACCTACGGGGTCGAGCTGGAAGACGGGGTCATCCCGGCCTGCGACAAGCTGTTCGGACCGGGCAACGCCTATGTCGCCGAGGCCAAGCGCTACGCCTCCGCCCTGCCCGGCGGGCCGTCGCAGGACATGCCGGCGGGACCGTCGGAACTGCTGGTCATCGCCGACGGCTCGGCCGATCCGGAAATCGCCGCCGCCGACCTCCTCAGCCAGGCCGAGCACGACGCGGACGCCCAGGTGCTCCTCGTCTCGGACAGCACCGCGACGATCAACGCCATCCTCGAAGAGGTCGAGGACCAGCTCGAAACCCTGCCCCGCGCCGACATCGCCCGCGCCTCCCTCGCCGAGGCCCGGATCGTCAAGGTGCGCGACATGGAGACGGCCTGCGAAGTCGCCAACCTCTATGGCCCCGAACACCTGGCCATACAGACCGAGGACGCCGACGAACTGGTCGGACAGATCACGGCCGCCGGGGCCGTCTTCGTCGGCCGCTGGGCCGCCGAGACCCTGGGCGACTATGCGGCCGGTCCGTCGCATGTCCTGCCGACCGACGGCGGGGCCAGGACCCTCGGCGGGATCACCACCTCGAGCTTCATGACCTCCATGTCGGTCCAGACGGTGACCGAGGCCGGCGCCGCTGTGCTCGCCCCCGTCGCCGCCCGTCTGGCGCGGCTGGAGGGGCTGGAGGCCCACGCGCGCGCCGCCGACCTGCGGAGCCCGGAATGACCCTGCCCGCCCCCTACGCCCCGCTGGTCTCCGGCGGCGAAGGTCTGGACCGCTATCCGGGCGACGCCCCGGCGCTGGCCGCTCGTATGTCCCAGATCTATGGCGCGCCGGTCGAACAGGTGCTGCCGGTGCGCGGCCTGACCCACGGGCTGGAGCTGGTCTGGCGCCTCGCCGCGCGCGACGGCGGATCGGTTCAGGCCCCTGAGGCCCAGCCCTACACCGGCCTCGCCGCCATCTATCCCGGCAAGGGCGACCCCGCCGCCGTCGTCATCCGCGCCCTCGGCTCGCCCGAGGCGGTCGCCGAGATGGCCGAACGCGTCGCCCCCGCCCTGCTGGTCGTGGACGAAGGTCTGATCGAGTTCGCCGACGGCGCCTCGGCCGTGACCGTCGTCAGCGACCACACCAATCTGGTGGTGCTGCGCAGCCTGTCGCTGGCCTACGGCCTGGCCGGCGCCCGCGTCGGGGCGGCGATCGCCCAACCCCGGACCCTCGCGCGTCTGACGTCGGTGCTGGAGCCCTACGCCCTGCCCGAACCTCTGGTTCGGCTGGCGCAACAGGCGCTGGATCCGTCGCGGATGATCGAGACCGCCGACCGCATCGCCTCGGTCAAGCTGGAGCGCGCCCGCGTCGCCCGCGAGGTTGCGCGCCTGATGACCCTCGAGAGCGGCGTCGGCCCCATCCTGATGGCCAAGCCCAACGACCCCGAGGCGACCCTGGCCGAGCTGGCGAAATATGGCGTGGCGGCGGATCGCTCCGGCGACCGGCTGCGCCTGCCGATCTCGATCAGGCCCGAGGTCAACGACCGGCTGCTGCTGGCGCTGGGGCTCAACGTGCCGCGCGCCCGGCCGCACCGCACCGGACAGGCCGTGCGCGACACGAAAGAGACGCGCATCGTCTGCGCCGTCGACCTCGACGCGACCGGTCCGATCACCATCCAGACCGGCGTCGGCTTCTTTGACCATATGCTGGAACAGGTCGCGGCCCACGGCGGCTTCGCCCTGCGCCTGTCGTGCGAAGGCGACCTGCACACCGATCCGCACCACACCATCGAGGACAGCGCCATCGCCCTCGGTCAGGCCCTGAAACAGGCGCTGGGCGAGCGGCGCGGCATCGCCCGCTACGGCTTCGTCCTGGCCATGGACGAGGCCGAAGCCCATGTCGCCATCGACCTGTCGGGTCGGCCCTATCCGCTGTTCGAGGGAACGTTCGCGACCCCCTTCATCGGCGAATACCGCACCGACCTGACCGCCCACGTCTTCCGGTCTCTGGCCGAGGCCATGGGCGCCGCCGTCCACATCAAGGTCTCGGGCGACGACGACCACCACAAGACCGAGGCCGTCTACAAGGGCTTCGGCCGCGCCCTGCGTCAGGCCATCCGGATCGAGGGCGACGCGGTGCCGAGCACCAAGGGCGTCCTGTGAACGTCGCCATCATCGGATACGGCGCCGGGAACACCGCCTCGGTCCAGTTCGCGCTGGAGCGGCTGGGCGCCGACGCCGTGATCACCGACGACCCCGCCGTTGTCGCAGGCGCTGAGCGGGTCATCCTGCCCGGCGTCGGGGCGGCGGGCTATGCGATGGAGCGGCTGGCCGCGCTGGGCCTGATCGAACCGCTGAAAGCCTTCCAGCGCCCCCTGCTCGGCGTCTGCCTCGGCCAGCAGTTGTTGTTCGAACGCAGTGAAGAAGGGGGCGGCGTCGATCTGCTCGGCTGCATCCCGGGCGTGGTGACCAAGTTCGATATCGATCCCGAACTGCCGGTGCCGCACATGGGCTGGACCCGGCTGACGACGGTGAAGGCCGATCCGCTGATCGAGGGTGTCGCCGAAGGGTCTTACGCCTACTTCGTGCACAGCTTCGTCTGTCCGGACGGCGAGGCGACGCTGGCCCGCGCCGACTATGGAACCGTCGTCCCCGCCGTGGTCCGCAAGGGCAATCGCTGGGGCTGCCAGTTCCACCCCGAGCGTTCGGCCGAGGCCGGCGCCCGCATCCTGAAGAATTTCATCGAGCTGCCCGCATGATCGTCTATCCCGCCATCGACCTCCGCGCCGGGACCTGCGTGCGGCTGATGCACGGCCGGTTCGATCAGGTCACCAAATATGACGACAGCCCGATGCGGCGCCTCGCCAGTTTCGTCCGCGACGGCGCGACCTGGGTTCATATCGTCGATCTCGACGGCGCCCAGGCCGGACATGCCGTGCAGCACACCCTGATCGGCGAACTGGCCGCGAGCTTCGATGTCGCCATCCAGTCGGGCGGCGGGGTGCGCTCGGATCAGGACATCATCCACCTGCTCCGCGCGGGCGTGTCGCGCATCGTCGTGGGCTCGCTGGCGGTGACGAAGCCGGACGAGGTCGCCGGCTGGCTGGAGCGGTTCGGGGCCGAACAGCTGACCCTGGCCTTCGACGTCCGCATCGGCGAGGACGGCGTGCCCGTGCCCTCGCTCAAGGGCTGGACCGAGGCGGCGGGCTTCGACCTGTGGGAAGCGCTGGACCGCTATCCCGTGGGAACGCTCAGCCACGTACTGATCACCGACGTCGGCCGCGACGGCGCCTTGACCGGGCCCAATCTCGACCTGCTGGCTGAGGTGCGCCGTCGTCGTCCCGATCTGAAGGTCCAGGCCTCGGGCGGGGTGTCCTCGCTGGACGACCTGACCGCCGCCGCCGCCATCGGCTGCGACGGCGCCATCGTCGGCCGCGCCATCTACGAAGGCCGCTTCACCGCCGCCGAAGCCATCGTGGCCTGCCAGTGACCGCGCGCCGGATCATCCCCTGTCTGGACGTCAAGGACGGCCGGGTCGTGAAGGGCGTGCGCTTCGAGGGCCATGTCGACATGGGCGACGCCGCCGAACTGGCCGCCCGCTACCGCGACGAGGGCGCCGACGAACTGGTCTTCTACGACATCACCGCCAGCCCCGAAGGGCGGACGCTGGACTATGCCTGGGTCAAGTCGATCGCCCGGCTGCTGGACATCCCCTTCTGCGTCGCGGGCGGAATCCGTTCGGTCGATCAGGCCGCCGCCTGCCTCGATCACGGGGCCGACAAGGTCTCGATCAACTCCCCCGCGCTGGAACGCCCCGAACTGATCGCCGAGATGGCCGAACGGCTGGGCAGCCAGTGCGTGGTCGTCGGCGTCGACAGCCGCTCGGAGAACGGCGAATACGTCGTCCACAAATATACGGGCGATCCCGACAGCCGCCGCCTGGCCGGCAAGCGGACGCTCGACTGGCTGACGGAGGCCCAGAGCCTCGGCGCCGGGGAGATCGTGCTCAACTGCATCGATCAGGACGGGGTCCGTAAGGGGTATGACGTCGCCCAGCTCTCCGAGGCCCGCGCCCTTCTGACCATCCCCCTGATCGCCTCGGGCGGCGCCGGCGCCGTGTCGCACTTCCTCGATGTGTTCGAACAGGCGAATGTCTCCGGCGCGCTCGCGGCCAGCGTCTTCCACACCGGCGCCATCGCCATCCCCGACCTGAAGGCCTCGCTGGCGGCGTCCGGCGTGGAGGTGAGACAATGATCGATCCCAACGCTCTGGATTTCGCAAAGGGCGACGGCCTGATCCCGGCCATCGTCCAGGACGCCGATACGCTTCAGGTGCTGACCCTGGCCTATATGGACCGGGCCGCGCTGGAGGAGACGATCGAGTCCGGCGAGGCGACCTTCTTCTCGCGCTCGCGCGGCGGGCGGTGGCGCAAGGGCGAAACCTCGGGCAACCGCCAGACGGTCGTGTCGATCACCCCCGACTGCGACGGCGATGCGCTGGTCGTGGCGGTGCGCCCGATGGGACCGGCCTGCCATCTGGGCACGACCAGCTGCTTCGGCGACGCCGATGCGCCGGGTCTCGGCCGGATCGCGGCGCTGGAAAGGACCATCGCCCGGCGCGCCTCAGAGGATCCGTCGGTCAGCTACACCGCCCGGATGATCGCCGAGGGGCCCAAGCGTCTGGCCCAGAAGGTCGGCGAGGAAGGCGTCGAGACCGCGCTCGCCGGGGTGGCCGGTCCCGATGCGGAACTCGCGAGCGAGGCCGCGGATTTGGTCTATCACCTGCTGGTCTTGTTACGGTCGCGTCAATTGGTGTTTCAGGACGTGCTGGACGTGTTGGCTCAGCGGGCCCAACCGGCCAAAGACGCGTCGTAAGAAGGGTCTTTCGCGGCCCTCATCTCCGGAAGGAAACAGGCATGGCGGCATTGGTGCTGTTCGGCGGCGGCGGCGATCTCGCCATGCGGATGCTGCTGCCCTCGCTCTATTTCCTCGACCACGACGGCCTGCTGCCCGAAGATCTCAAGATCATCGGCGCCGCCCGCTCCGAGGAGAGCCCGGCCGAATACATCGCCAAGGTGCGCGAGACCTGCGAGGCCAAGGCGAAGGCCGACAACGTCTGGGACGAGACCGTCTGGAAGCGGATGGAGGCCCGGCTCGACTACCTCGCGGTCGACGCCACCTCGGCCGAAAGCCTGAAGCCGCTCAAGGACAAGGTCGGTCAGGGCTCGGTGACCTCCTTCCTCGCCGTCTCCCCGTCCCTCTATGCGAAGATCGTCACCGCCATGCGCGCCGCGGGTCTGGCCGAGGTCGATGACCGGGTCGTGCTGGAAAAGCCGGTCGGCCGCGATCTGGACAGCTTCCGCGCCATCGACGACGCCGTCTCGGACGCCTTCTCCGAGAACCAGGTCTTCCGCATCGACCACTACCTCGGCAAGGAGACGGTCCAGAACCTGATCGCCCTGCGCTTCGGCAACACCGTCTTCGAGCCGCTGTGGAACGCCCAGAACATCGATCACGTCCAGATCACCGTGGGCGAGACCGTCGGCGTCGGCGACCGCTGGCCGTACTACGACGAGTACGGCGCCCTTCGGGACATGCTGCAGAACCACATGCTGCAGCTGCTGTGCCTGGTGGCCATGGAGCCGCCGTCGGATCTCGATCCGGAATCGGTGCGCAACGAGAAGGTCAAGGTGCTGCGCTCCTTGCGGCCCATCACCCATGAGGACGCCGAGCGGGTGACGGTGCGCGGCCAATACGTCGGCGGGCTCGTCGATGGGAAACTGGTCAAGGGCTACGACGAAGAGCGGGGCCAGGATTCGGACACGGAGACCTTCGTCGCCATCCGCGCCGACATCGACAACTGGCGCTGGGCGGGTGTGCCCTTCTTCATGCGGACCGGCAAGCGGCTGCCCGAGAAGCGCACCGAGATCGTCATCCAGTTCAAGCCCCTGCCCCACTCGATCTTCGACTATGAGGACGGGGAGCCGCAGGCCAACAAGATGATCATCGAGCTGCAGCCCGAGGAAGACATCTCCCTGACGGTGATGAACAAGAAGGCCGGCCTCGACAGCCGGATGCAGCTGCAGCCGATCAAGATGAGCCTGAGCTGGGGCTTCCGCGACAAGCACGATGTGCCGCCGCGCCGCCGCATCGCCTATGAGCGGCTGCTGCTCGATGCGCTGAAGGGCGACTCGACCCTGTTCGTGCGCCGCGACGAGGCCGAACAGGCGTGGAAATGGGTCGACGAGGTCTCCGAGGCCTGGGTCGATGGAAACGTGAAGCCGCAGGAATACGTCGCCGGGACCTGGGGTCCGGACGGCTCGGACATGCTGATGGCCCGCACGGGCCGCGACTGGAACACGACCGATGCTTGAGGCCTTCCCCACCCTCGACAGCTGGGCCGCGACCATCGCCGGGCGGCTGGAAGAGACCCTCGGCGAGGCGGTTCTCGCCAACGGTCGCGCCGCCTTCGCGGGTCCGGGCGGATCGACGCCGTCGCCCATCTATGCCCGCCTGGCCCAGGCCGACATCGGCTGGTCGAACATCGCCGTGACCCTGGTCGACGAGCGCTATGTTCCCGAGAGCTCGCCGGAGTCGAACGCGCGTCTGATCCGCGACGTCCTTCTGCAGGACAAGGCCGCGGCCGCGACCTTCATCCCGCTGTACACGCCCGAGGTCACCGTCGACCGCGCCGCCGCCGTCG
>DBBK01000220.1:0-333 GCA_002292165.1 Brevundimonas sp. UBA986 | reverse complement strand
TCCATCGTCGCCGCCCACGCCCTGGCCGATGCGGGCGGGCGTTTCGACGCGGTCCTTCTCGGCATGGGGGAGGATGGCCATATCTGCTCCATGTTCCCCAACAGCCCGACGCTGAAGACCCTTCTGACCCCGACGTTGAAGCCGACGGTGCTGGGCGTGCCCCACGGCCGTGACGGCTCGGCCCCGACGCTGGAGCGGATCTCGATCAACCTGCCCTGGCTGATGCAGGCCGAGCGGGTCATCCTCGGCCTCAAGGGCGCCGCCAAGCGCGAGGTCTTCGAAATGGAGGCCGAAGGCGATCCGGCCATCCAGCCCATCGCCGCCCTGATCGCC
>DBBK01000194.1:3978-4944 GCA_002292165.1 Brevundimonas sp. UBA986 | reverse complement strand
CATCTGACCGGACTGGCGATGCGGGTTCCCGGCCAGATGTCGAACTGGATTCAGTTCGCCCTCGCCACGCCCGTCGTCCTGTGGGCGGGCTGGCCGTTTTTTCAGCGGGGGTGGACCTCGCTGCGCACGCTCCGTCTGAACATGTTCACCCTGATCGCGATGGGCGTCGGCGTGGCGTGGATCTACAGCGTGATCGCCGTCCTTCTTCCCGGTCTCTTCCCGCCTGCCTTCTTGCGCAGCGATGGAAGCGCGCCGGTCTATTTCGAAGCGGCGGCGGTCATCACGGTTCTCGTGCTGGTCGGGCAGATCCTGGAGATGCGTGCGCGCGAACAGACGTCCGGGGCGATCCGCGCCCTGCTCGACCTGACGCCAAAGACGGCCAGACGTGTGCGCGACGATGGAACCGACGAAGATGTCACCCTGGATCTGGTCGTCGTCGGCGACCGGCTGCGCGTCCGGCCAGGCGAGCAGGTGCCCGTTGACGGCGAGGTGCTCGACGGACGGGTTTCGATCGACGAGTCGATGGTGACGGGCGAATCCATGCCGGTGACCAAGGAAATCGGATCGACGGTCGTCGGCGGCTCCTTGAACAAAACCGGATCCTTCGTGATGAGGGCCGACAAGGTCGGCGCGGACACCCTTCTGTCGCGGATCGTTCAGATGGTCGCGCAGGCTCAACGCAGCCGGGCGCCCATTCAGCGGCTCGCCGACACGGTGTCGGGCTGGTTTGTTCCCACTGTGATCGCCATTGCCGTCCTGGCGGCGGTTTTGTGGGGCCTGGTCGGCCCCGAGCCCCGGCTGTCGTACGCCCTCGTCGCAGCGGTTTCGGTGCTGATCATCGCCTGTCCCTGCGCGCTGGGGCTGGCGACCCCGATCTCCATCATGGTGGGTGTGGGTCGCGGCGCTCATGCCGGTGTGCTGATCAAGAACGCAGAGGCGCTCGAGCGTTTCGAAAAGGTCGACACC
>DBBK01000194.1:0-3949 GCA_002292165.1 Brevundimonas sp. UBA986 | reverse complement strand
TGGACAAGACCGGCACCCTGACCGAAGGCCGACCCTCGGTGACCGCCGTCCGTCTCGCCGCAGGATTCGACGAGACTGAACTGCTGCGGTTGTCAGCCAGCCTGGAACGCGGCAGCGAACATCCCCTGGCCGACGCGATCGTCCGGGCCGCCGCCGACCGCAAACTCGTCCTCTCCGAGGCCAGCGATTTCGACAGCCCCGTCGGACGCGGGGTGTCAGGCGTGGTTGACGGACGGCGTGTCGCCCTTGGCAACGCCCGCTATCTGGGCGAGATGGGTGTCGATGTCTCGGCCCTGGAAGGCGAGGCCGAGGCGCTGAGGCGCGACGGGGCCACGGCAATCTTCGCCGGCGTGGACGGCAAGGCGGCAGGCGTCCTCGGCATCGCCGATCCCATCAAGGCGACGACGGCAGAGGCCATCCAGGCGCTGAAAGCGGCAGGACTGCGCCTGGTCATGATGACGGGTGACAACCGCACGACCGCCGAGGCCGTGGCCCGTACGCTGGGCATCGACGAGGTCCAGGCGGAGGTTTTGCCGCAGGACAAGGCCTCTGTCGTCGAGAAGCTGCGCGCCGAAGGGCGCGTCGTCGCAATGGCCGGGGACGGGGTCAATGACGCTCCGGCGCTGGCAGCCGCCGACGTCGGCGTGGCCATGGGCGCGGGGTCCGACGTGGCCATCGAAAGCGCGGGCGTCACGCTCCTGGGCGGGGATCTCCAGGGCATCGTTCGGGCGCGCAGACTTTCCAGGGCCGTGATGGGCAATATCCGTCAGAATCTCGTCTTCGCCTTCGGCTACAATGCGCTCGGCATCCCGGTCGCGGCCGGGCTTCTATATCCGACCCTGGGCCTGCTTCTGTCACCCGCCCTTGCAGCCCTGGCCATGGCCCTTTCTTCGGTCAGCGTGATCGGCAATGCGCTTCGTCTGCGCGCCATAAAACTCTGATCCTCGCCGCCGGCGCCCACCACGACGGAGACGCGCCGGCGGTTCCAATACGCAACGCGGCGCGGATCCCCTCGCTGCTCGAGCAGGGTTACGGGTATATTTAACCGGGTCGGAACCGCCGCCGAAACGCTGCCTTAAAGGCCGAGCGGTCCACCCGGCCGAACCCGGAACGTCAGGCCCGAACCCGCGCCATCTCTGTGTTTCCGTGAACAAGGATTTTGGACATGCAGCCCATGCAGGACACTCACGACATAACGGGCATGGCTCCCATGAAGGGAAGCTACCGCGCGTTCGCGGTCGAACTGACCCTCGACTTCATCATCATGTATCTGGTGATGTATACGATGATCGCCTCGCTCGATCATTTCTACTTTAACCTCAACAACGTCTACATGACCCTGATGATGGTCTCGCCGATGGCGATCCTCATGTTGGTGTTCATGCGATCGATGTATCCGTCGAAGCGCGCAAATTTCCTGATTGGCGGGGTTGCAGCGCTCGTGTTCGCGCTCAGCTTTTTCGGGATGCGTACCCAGGCCGGGGTCGGGGACAGGGAGTTTCTCCGCTCGATGATTCCGCACCATTCCGGGGCGATCCTCATGTGCCGGCAGGCCTCATTGAAGGATCCCGAGGTCCGGGGTCTGTGCGATGAGATTGTTCAAGGTCAGGAGCGGGAGATCGCCCAGATGAAGGCGCTGCTGGCGAGACCATAGCGCCGGCAAAGGCGCGGGATTGGTTTTCGCCATCGTGCGTCAGCCTGTCGCGAGGGCGGAGAGCCTGGCCCGCGTAAACCCCTAGAGAGCTTCGCTGAAGAGCGAGCCCGCTGTATGATTTTGAGGAGTATCCCATGAAGCTCGATCGCCGGGCGATGTTGCGCGGGGCCGTCGTCGGAGGCGGCGTCTTGAGCCTTCAAGGGTTGCTGCCTGCCTGGGCGCAAACCGGATCACCGGGTCTGCGTTCCGACCTCCCGACTCTGACCGGCCCCGATATCGCCCTGACCGTCGGGGAGACGCCGTTCACTCTCAATGGTCGAACCGCGATGGCGACGACGATCAACGGTGTGCTGCCGGCGCCCGTCCTGCGTCTGCGCGAGGGGCAGAACGTCCGGCTTTCCGTGACCAACGGCCTGGATGAAGACACCTCAATCCATTGGCACGGCATCCTGCTGCCGTTCCAGATGGACGGGGTGCCCGGGATCAGCTTCCCCGGCATCCGGCCGCGTGAGACGTTCGTCTATGAGTTTCCCGTCCGGCAGTCGGGCACCTTCTGGTATCACAGTCACTCTGGTCTGCAGGAGGCCATGGGCCACTACGGACCGATCGTCATCGATCCGGCGGGGATCGATCCGATCGGCTACGATCGCGAACACGTGCTGGTCCTGTCCGACTGGAGCTTTATCCACCCCCACGAAATTCTGGAGAAGCTCAAGAAGAGCCCCGGGTATTTCAACCGGCATCGCACCACGCTTTCGGGTCTGCTGGACGGCACCGACAGGATGAGCCTGGAAGAGCGCCAGATGTGGGGTCAGATGCGAATGGACCCGCGCGATATCCTGGACGTCAACGGCTCCACCTACACCTATCTTGTCAACGGCCATGGGCCGCAGGAGAACTGGACCGGCCTGTTCCGGCCTGGAGAGCGTGTCCGGCTTCGCATCATCAATGCGTCGGCGATGTCGATCTTCAACATCCGTATTCCCGGCTTGGCCATGACTGTGGTCCAGGCCGACGGCGAGAACATCCGCCCCGTCGAGACCGACGAGTTCCAGATTTCCGTCGCCGAGACCTATGACGTCATCGTTCGGCCTACCGAAGATCGGGCCTACACCATCGTGTCCGAGGCGATCGATCGTTCGGGCATGGGGGTGGCCACCCTCGCCCCGCGTCTGGGCATGACCGCCGAGGTTCCTCCGCTCCGTGAAGTGCCCAACCTGACCATGAAGGACATGGGCATGGGCGGCATGGATCATGGTGCGATGGGGGGACAGGCGATGGCGGGCATGGATCACGGATCCATGCCCGGGATGTCTCCCTCAACACCGATGACGGGTATGGACCACGGCGCCATGGCGGGGATGGCGCCTCCAGCGCCGATGGCGGGCATGGACCACAGCGCGACTGCGGCGCCGGCTGCCGGCGCCATGGCGGGCATGTCGATGGCCGGGATGAATATGCGCGATCCGGAGAATGCGCCGCCCAATATGGCGGTCGGCGTGGGCGTCGATGCTGTGGCCATGTCTCCGACCAACCGGCTGGGCGAGCGCCCCATGGGGCTGGAGGCTGTCGATCACCGCGTCCTCGTCTACACCGACCTGGTCGCCCTCACGCCGAACCGCGATCAGCGGCCACCGAGCCGGGCCATGGAAATCCACCTGACCGGCAATATGGAGCGGTTCATGTGGAGCTTCGACGGGCGCAAGTTCAGTGAAGGCGTCGAGCCCTTCCGGTTCGAGCTGAACGAGCGAGTGCGGGTCACCCTCGTGAATGACAGCATGATGGCCCACCCGATCCATCTGCACGGCCATTTCTTCGAACTGGTGACCGGCGGTCCCGCCGGTCACCAGCCGCTGAAACATACGGTCAACGTTCCGCCGGGGGGCAAGGTCAGTTTCGATCTCACGGCGGACAACCCAGGCGACTGGGCCTTCCACTGTCACATGCTGATGCACATGCATGCCGGCATGTTCAACGTCGTCACCGTCCGCCCGATGCCAGGGGCCTCGTCATGATCCGCGGTTCAATCAGTCTCATTCCGCTGCTTCTCGCCGCTTCGGCCGGGCCGGTCTTTGCGCAAACTCATGCCGGCCACAGTGCCGCGGCCCCTGCCACGCAGGCTGCGGCCGTGCTTCCCGCCGGCTGTGTTCGCCGGGGTTCGCCAACGGCGGACGCGGCTCGCGCCGGGATGCCTGGCGCACCCGTGTGTCCGGCCGGCGCTGTGCCTGAGCGATCGGCGCCGGTCACAGCCGATCCTCACGCCGGTCATGACATGTCCGCCATGGGATCGATGCC
>DBBK01000157.1 GCA_002292165.1 Brevundimonas sp. UBA986 | reverse complement strand
GCTGAAGACCATCGCCCTCGGGATGATCACAGACCCCGAGGCGCCGACCGGCGTCTATCAGTTCGTCAACGCCGGAGAAACGACCTGGGCCGGACTGGCCACGGAGGTCTTCGCCCTCAGCGCAGCGCGCGGCGGCCCGTCCGCCACGGTCGAGGCGATCACCACCGCCGACTATCCGACACCCGCCCGGCGCCCCGCCAACTCGCGTCTGTCGACGGCGAAACTGACGGCGGACTACGGCGTTCAGCCCCGGCCCTGGCAGGCGGCCGTCGCCGAGATCATCACCGAACTGGCTCCCGAAAGGTCCCCGTCATGAAGGGCATCATCCTCGCCGGCGGCTCCGGCACCCGGCTGCACCCTATGACCCTGGTCACGTCCAAGCAGCTGATGCCGGTCTACGACAAGCCGATGATCTACTATCCGCTGTCGACCCTGATGCTGGCCGGCATCCGCGAGGTGCTGATCATCTCCACCCCACGCGACATTCCCAGTTTCCAGGCCCTGCTGGGCGACGGGTCGCAGTGGGGGATGGAGATCCAGTACGCCGTCCAGCCCAGCCCCGACGGTCTGGCCCAGGCCTATATCATCGGCGCGGACTTCGTCGGCGACAGCCCTTCGGCCCTGATCCTGGGCGACAATATCTTCTACGGCCACGGCATCACCGACCTGTTCACCAGCGCGATGAGCCGGCCGACCGGCGCCACGGTCTTCGCCTATCACGTCAATGACCCGGAGCGGTACGGCGTCGTCGAATTCGACGACCGGATGCGGGCGCTGTCCATCGAGGAGAAGCCGGCGGAACCGAAGTCGAACTGGGCGGTTACTGGCCTGTACTTCTACGACAGCGAGGTCATCCAGATCGCTCGCGATCTGAAGCCGTCGCCGCGTGGGGAACTCGAGATTACCGACGTGAACCGCATCTACATGGAGCGGAACAGGCTGTCGGTGGAAATCCTGGGGCGGGGCTATGCATGGCTTGATACAGGTACGCCTGACAGCCTTATCGAGGCCGCCGAGTTCGTGCGCGTTCTCGAAAAGCGTCAGGGTTTCAAGATGGCCTGCCCCGAGGAAATCGCCTTCGAGAAGGGTTTCATCGACGCAGGCAAGCTCGAAGCTCTCGCCGACGCCCTCGGCAAGTCGAGCTATGGCGTCTACCTGCGCCGCCGTCTGGCCAGCAGCCGGTAGTCTTCCCTCCGCGCTCGCCGCGGCCCGCCGCCCCGTCCGGCGCCGCCGCGAATGCTAGAGGGCATTATCCGCAGCTTCCTTCCGCGGCCGTCCACGACGAGACGGCTGGTGGATATCCGATCCGAGATCGCCGGGTTGGACGATCAGGGCCGGCATGTTCTCAACGAGCTCCTGACACGCTGCGTGGCGTCGCATGTCATCCGACCCGGCGATTCCGTTTTCGACCTCGGCGCCAACGCGGGCTTTCACACGGACGATTTCGCCGAACGTGTCGGTCCGACGGGCATGGTCCACGCCTTTGAACCCAATCCCGAGCTGTGGCCGCACCTCATGGAACGGGAGAATGTCCGGCTTTGGCCCTACGCCGTCGGCGATCGGCTATCGGTAGAGCGCTTCTACCTGCCGCTGGACCACAATCAGATCGGCTCTCTCGTCGACGCCCGCGACTTCATGGGCGATATCCCGATCAAGATTCTGACGGTGCTCCAGATTCCGATCGACATCCTGGTCGAGGCGACGGACCGGCCGATCTCATTCATGAAGATCGATGTCGAACGCCACGAACTTGAGGCGATGCAGGGGCTGCATGACACGATCGAGCGGTTCAGGCCGGTCATCGTGTTCGAGAACAACACCCAGGCGACCGAAGCCCTGCTGTCCGAGATGAACTACGAGGTGTGCGGTCTGCTCTCTCAAGTGTCGCCGACGGCCGAGCTTTCGAACGTCGTGGCGTTCCACAGGGACCAGTCATCGTCGGCCCGATCGATCCTGCCTGACGAGGCGGAGGTTCTGGGCGTTCTGGACAGGTGCGCCTCCACCGGGAGCTATTCCGTCGGGTTGTAGAGGATGATCCGCGAGCCCAGTGGTTCGAACCGCATACGCACGCGACGCAGTCCCACGGCCCTCTCGATCGCCTCGTGACGGTCCAGTGGGGCGTGGAACATCAGGAACCCTCCCGCCCCCGCGCCCAGCAGCTTGCCGCCCGAAGCGCCGGCCGAGATCGCCGCGTCGTGCCAGCCCTCGATCGCGGGATTGGAAATCCCGGCCGCCAGAGACTTCTTCAGCGCCCAGTTCTCGCGCAGGATTTCGCCAAAGCTGTCGAGGTTTCCGGCCGCCAGTTCGTCTCTCAGATGGAAGGCCAGTTCGACCATTCGCTTCAGGGCGTCCTGCGCGCCCTGCTCCTCGCGCATGGCGTCGCGCTGAACCTTCAGGATCTCTGACGCGCTTCGTCCGCCGCCCGTGTAGAAGACGAGAAGTTCGTCCTCCAGCTTTTGACGGGTCGACGGCGGCATGATCACCGGCGACACCTTGACCGAGTCGTCGGGCTGAAACTCGATGAGATTCAGCCCTCCGAAGGCCGCCGCGTACTGGTCCTGCTTGCCGATCGGCTCGCCACACCGCTCAAGCTCGACCTCACAAGCCATCCGCGCCAGGGCCTCGGACGAGACATAGCGCCCGAGATAGGCGGAAGCGGCCTGCAGCAGGCCGACCGTGAAGGTGCTCGATGACCCCAAACCGGTGCCCCGCGACGGAATGTCGGCCGTCGTCGTGACCTCCACGCCTCCGTCGACGCCAAGCATCTCGAACACGGCCCGGAACAGCCTGTGCTCGATCTGGTCGAGGCGTTCGACCTCTTCCGTCCGGGAATAGGCAAGGCGGATGCCACCGTCGAATTTCCGGTTCACCGAAACATAGACGTAGCGGTCGATCGCGGTGCTGAGGACCGCCCCGCCGTACTGACGGTAAAACTCCGGCAGATCGCTTCCGCCGCCCACAAAGCTCATCCGCAAAGGTGTCTGGCTGATAATCATCGCTCGGACCTAGCACACCGCATAGCGGCGGGAAGCCCCCCGCTGAGCGCCGCCTTCGGGTTCATGACGCGCGGGTCGACAGGCCTCAGAAGCGGACCTTGCCGAAATCGGCGGGATCGCGCAGCGCCGTCTGCCTCAGGTACTGGGCAAGGACGTGCATCAGCGACTGATGGACGTCCTCGACCACCCCGTAGTTGTCGGCCTCGACATGCAGGCAGACATCGGCGAGCCGTCGCGCGGCGCCCCCGTCGAAGCCCGTCATGGCGATGGTCCGCATCCCCCGCTCGGCGGCGACCTCCAGGGCGCGAACGATGTTGGCTGACGCTCCGGAGGAACTGATCGCGATCAGAACATCGTCCGCCAGGCCCAGAGACCGGAGCGGCAGGGCGAACACCTCCTCGACACCGATGTCGTTGACGATCGCCGACATCAGCTCGCTGGCCGACGAGAGGCTGTAGACCCTCGGCCGGATCGTACTGCCGTTCGCGGCGCCCTTGAGGCAGTCGCAGACCAGATGGTTGGCGATGGCCGCCGAGCCGCCGTTTCCGCAGGAGTAGAGCATGCTGCCCCGCGCCACCGCTTCGCCGAGAAGCCCGGCGGCGGCGCGGATCGCGCCGCGATCCACACTGGCATGCGCCCGCCCTACCCGTTCGGCGTAGGCGTCAAGAAACGAGGCCGCGTCGTCAAAGCGGTGATCGGGAAAGAAGGTCATGACTCAACTGATGAAACAAGGGATGCGCCGCTGTCCGCGCTCTGGCCTGCGATCTCAACCACGGCCCGGGCGATCGCGTCGGACGAGGAAAGCAGGGGTCGCCAGCCCGTCGCCGCAAGACGTTCGGTGGAATAGCGGAACCGCGGCACGTCTCCGACCCATCCCCTGTCGGACGCGCCGAAAACAATCCGCGCCGCGGGAGCGACATGATCGCGAACCGTTTCGGCGATATGGCGAACCGTGACGCCGTCGTCCGTCGGGCCGATGTTGAACAGGACCCGGCGGCCTTCGATCCGCCCGATGTGCAGCATCGCCCCCACCAGGTCCGAAACGTGCAGATAGGGCTTTCTCTGGTTGCCGTCGCCGAGAACCTGGAGCTCGTCCGGCGTCGCGGCCAGTTTTCGCACGAAGTCATGAATGACGCCGTGGGTGGACGGAAAGCCGATCACATTGGGGAAGCGGAAGACCTCGGAACGCGGCAGAAAGGCTTCCACGGCGGCGCTGATCTGGGCCTCCGACGCCAGTTTCATCGCGCCGTAGTTGGAGACCGGCTGAAGAGGGCCTGAGTCCTCCGCGATCGCATCGTCGCCGAAGTCGCCGTAGATGGCGGAACTCGAGGCGAAATGGAAAACCCCGGACTTCAGAATACGGGCCGTCTCAAGCGCGCCGACGGTGGTCAGGAAGGTGCGGTTCAGATCGATCGCCGGATCTTCGACACCGGCCGGGATGTCCGAATTCGCGGCCATGTGCCAGATGTCGCTGACCTGCGCCCCCACGGACGTCGCCGCGGCGGCGACCGCGCGCCCGTCGGCGCAATCCAGTTGGCTGAACTGGACCAGCGGATCGTCCAGCATATCCTCGATGAATCCGATCGATCCGCGGGACAGATCATCCACCAGCCAGACGGGCTTGCCCTGGGCGACGAGCGTCCGCGCCAGATTACTTCCGATAAAGCCGGCGCCGCCAGTAATGAGATGAACAGGACTGCGCATTGGCGCGTCTTTAGGGCACAATATCTGGAGCGCCTAGCCCACAAATCGAGCGCCCGGATCCCGTTCCGGACATGCGCGAAACGCGAAATCGATCGGTGCGAAACAGGGCCCGATCCCGTCCGCGAAAACAGGAACCTCGCGGCCGCGCCAACGTCGCCTGCCGGCCCGCCCCACCCGAAAAGACCGCGTTTTCCGCTGGATCGTTGAAATATTCCGTTCTATACCCAATCCATTCGAGTGATGAAACGCGATCGAGGCGGCGCGCGCAATGCAGTTAAAGAAAGCATTGAAGAAATTCCGACGCGGGAACACCAAAAGCGACGCCAAGCTTAAGAACTCACTCAAGGCGATATTTGATCGTGAGTGGTTTTCATCGAAGTATGCAGGCCTCGTTGAAGATAATACCGACTCCTTCGAGTTTTTCTTTCGACACGAGGCCTCCAAGGGTCTGAACCCGAACCCGCTGTTCGATCGCGATTGGTATGGACAGATCAATCAGGACGTGACCCAGGCCGGCGTTTCGCCCGTGCATCACTATGTCACCCGGGGCTTCAAGGAGGGGCGCGAGCCCGGCCCCCTGTTCGACTCGTCCCTCTATCGCGAACTTCATCCGGACAGCGCGGGACAGAACCCCCTCGCCCATTACCTCGCCTCGTCCGCCAAAACCTTCCCCCATACGCTTTTCGACGAAGCCTGGTACGCGGATCGCTATCAGGTTCGTGACAAGCACCCGATTTACCATTACCTGAGCGAAGGTTGG
Organism: Brevundimonas sp. UBA986; assembly: GCA_002292165.1. Classification (GTDB taxonomy): domain Bacteria; phylum Pseudomonadota; class Alphaproteobacteria; order Caulobacterales; family Caulobacteraceae; genus Brevundimonas. Next base: position 20,357 of record DBBK01000157.1, on the reverse strand, counting down.
CGAACAGGCACGGACCCGTCGCCCATGTTCAGTACCTTGTATTATCAGCATATGTATCCGGACGTCGCGGCGGCCGGGGTCAACCCCTTGCTTCACTACCTCGCGGTTGGTGATCGGGAGGGGCGCAACCCCAGTCCGCACTTCGACAGCCGCTGGTACCTCACGACCTACCCGGACATCGCGGCGTCTTCCCTGAACGCCCTCGTCCACTTCGTGCGGTACGGATTACTCGAGAACAGAAGCCCGCGCCCGGACTAATCCGGAGCGGGCGTAACCAGAAGGGATCAGCGCACTCCCAGCGCGAAGGTCCCGGGAAATGGAATATGACGGCCTGTATTCTCTTGACCGGCGGAGCCGGGTTCATCGGCTGCGAGATCGCCCGCCTGTTGCCGCGCGACCTGGAAATCGTCGCGGTCGACAATCTTCACCCGCAGGTGCACCGGACGCGCGAGCGGCCCGCGGCCCTGCCGTCGGACGTCCGCCTTGAGGTCGCCGACGTTCGCGACGCGGCGTTCTGGGATGACTTCTTCGGCCGCTACGAGCCCGAGATCATCTATCATCTGGCGGCCGAGACCGGGACGGGGCAATCCCTGACGGAATCGAGCCGGCACGCCAGCGTCAATGTGACGGGCACCGCCGAAATGCTCGACGGCCTGACCCGCAAGGGCCTGCGTCCGCGCCGCATCATCCTGTCGTCCAGCCGGGCGGTCTACGGCGAGGGCGCCTGGCAGTCGGGCTCCGGCGACCTGTTCTATCCCGGCGCGCGCTCCCACGCCCAACTCGCCGCCGGCCAATGGGATTTCACCGACCCCGCGGGAGGTCCGGCGAGGCCGTCGAGCCACGAGGCCGCCAGGGTCCACCCCCGGCCGACCAGCGTCTATGGCGCCACCAAACTGACCCAGGAGCACATCCTGGAGGCCTGGACCGGCGCGATGGGCGTGCCCTTGACCATTCTTCGCTTCCAGAACGTCTACGGCCCGGGCCAGTCGCCAGACAACGCCTATACGGGGATCATCACCCTGTTCCATCGCCAGGCGAAAGCCGGAAAGACGATCGAGGTCTATGAGGACGGCGCGATCGGGCGCGACTTCGTCTTCATCGACGACGTGGCGAGCGCTTGCGCGGCGGCGGCGACACACGACACCCCCGGCGTAGAGACCATCGACATCGGATCGGGCGTCGCGACTACGATCCATGACGCGGCGATCACGATCGCGGGCTATCACGGAGCGCCCACGCCGGTGATCTGCGGCAAATTCAGGGACGGCGACGTCCGCTGGGCGGTCGCCGACGCCACGGCCATGAAGCGCGTCTTCGGGGACAAGCCTTGCGTGAGCTTCGAGCAGGGCAGTGACGCGGTCGCGAAATGGCTGGTCGCCCAGGGGATCATATGACACCGACGATCACGCAGACCGCCGGGCGGCCCGCGACGGACGCGCCGGCCGCCCCCCGCGCCAACGCCTTGCTCTGGGTGGTCGAACGCCCCGAGCTCTGGCTCGAGACCATGCTGTCGCTTTGCGCGATGTCCGGCATCGCCACGGTCTTTGTCTGCGTCCACCACAGCGCCGACGATGTCGGCAAGGTCTTCAAGCACGACAAGATCAAGGTCATCGAGACCTTCTCCCTGCCGGACGCCGCCGCCGTCGCCGCGGCCGGGACAGGCCAGTTGCTGGTGGTGCTGGAACCGATCGCGGTGGCGCCCGAGGCCTTTGAACGGGCGATCGACTGGATCGACGAAGATCCCCGGATCGGCACCGTGTCCTTCCTGTCCAACGCGGCGGGCTACCTCAGCTTCCCGCACCGGAATAGTGAAGTCCCCGTTCCCCCGCCCGGCCACAACGAACAGACCCTGACCGAGCGACTGCGGACCCGCCTGCCCGACACGGGCCCTGTCCCGATCTCGAACCCGGAAGGCGCGGCGGTTCTGATCAATTGCGGCGCCCTGTCCACGTCCGACGGGCTCCAGCCGTGGCCGGACGCCGACCCCTTCTTCTGTCTGGTCGAATTCGGCCTTCGGGCGAGCCGCCGGGGCTTCAACAACTATCTCGACGCCGGCACCTTCGTCTGGCGCATGACGGCCCCGGGCAGCACCTCCGGCCTGACCCACGACGCGCCCCGTCACCGGCTGCACCTGAAGCACCCCTTCTTCCCGGGCCTTCACGACTACCAGCGCGACACGATGGCGACCCCTCTCGCCTCCGCGCTCGACCTCGCCCGGGCCAAGGCCCAGGGCCTCAGGGTCCTGATCGACGGCTCGGCCCTCGGGCCGCAGGAGATGGGCACACAGTTGCTCATCGTGGCCCTGACCTCCCAGCTGGCCGAGCATCCCGACATCAAGTCGGTGGCGCTCTGCGTTCCGGATCCCGCGAACATCCCCGCCTACGCCCAGCACCTCAGGCTGATGCCGAAGATCACCTTCCATCGCGCGGGCGGGTTGCATTTCCCGGACGCGCCGGAAGTGGACATCATCCACCGCCCTTACCAACCGATCGAGCCGATCCCCTGGGATCGCTGGCGCGCGCTCGGAAAGCGGTCGATCATCACCATCCAGGACCTGATCGCCTACCGGAACGGCTCCTATTTCCAGAACTGGGAAAACTGGGCCGGCTACCGGCTCAACCTCGAAGCCGCGGTCGCCCGGGCCGACGCCGTCTTCAGCATCAGCCATGACGTGCTCGGCCCCATTCGGGAAGAAAAGCTGGGCATCGCCGACGACGCCCTGTTCGTCGTCGAGAACGGCATCGACCATCGGTCGGAGAACGAACCCAGTTCCATCCCCTCCACCTTCCTGAGCCGGGGATGGCAGGCCGAACCGTTCCTGGTGATCCTGGGCGCGAACTATTCCCACAAGAACCGGGATCTCGGCATCCGGGTCTGGCAAAAGCTGCGCGAACGAGGCCGCAAGGAAAAGCTCGTTCTGGTCGGCGCCAACGTCCCCCAGGGCTCGACGCGGCTCGAAGAGGTCAAGCTTCTCCAGGGAAATCACGAGGACCTTCTGGTTCTCCCCGACGTCCCGGGCGAGGAAAGAAACTGGATGCTGAGGCACGCCTCGCTGTTCCTCTATCCCACGGCGGCGGAGGGCTTTGGCCAGATTCCGTTCGAGGCCGGCAGCTTCGGCTGTCCCTCTCTCTACGTTTCGTTCGGTCCCTTGCGTGAATTGACCGATGACCCCGACGCGCCGCGGCAGTACGATCTGGACGCCCTGACGGATCGGGCGGAGCTGCTGCTGACCGACCCCGACGCCGCCAGGAAGGCCGTCGCCGGAGCGCTCAGGAACATCGGCGACTACACCTGGAAACGGACCGCCGAAAAATCCGTCGAAGCCTATTTCTCCATTCTCGGTCGCCCAAGGGGGATGTGATGCCGATCAAACAGAAGACCTCGAACGACACGGCCAGACCGGCCGCGAAACTGCCCGAACTCGGGCTGGACCGGCTCTCGCTCGAGCAGGCCCTGATCGATGTGGAGGTCGCCAATCGTCGCGTCATCGAATTGACGCGCCGCCTCGCCGGCATGTCCAAGGAGCTGGCCGCCCTGCGCAGCCAGCTTTCGGGAAGCCACGTCGCCGCGATGGAAAGGGAGGTCAGCGACCTTCGCGCCCAGCTCGCGGCGTTGCGGCTTCAGAAGGCCAGGGAAATGGCCCTGACCGACCGCGCCGGCTGACCCGCCTCCTCCCATTCCTTCCCGCTCGACCAGAAGGCCCGCCATGAGCCGCCTCCGCGTATTGCACGTCATCACCGCCTATAACGGACGCGCCTTCGTGCCCCGCGCCATTCGCAGCGCCCGGCGCATGGACCAGACCGCCGCGGAGGTCGACGTCCTGATCCTTGACGATGCGAGTCCCGAGCCGGGCTGGAGCGCGGATCTCGAAAAGATCTGCGCGGAAGAGGGAGCGTCCTACTATTGCACGCCGCGGAACCTCGGCATCCCGCGCAACTGCAACCTCGGCCTCCTGGCCGCGGTGCATAACGGTTATGACTTCGTCACGATCAACAACTCCGACGTCATCTTCCCGAAAAACCTGATCACGGTGATGGTGGCGGCCTGCCAACAGCCGAAGGTGGGCTCGGTCACGGCCTGGTCGAACAATGTGTCGGTGTTCACCCTCCCGAATCAGGACCCGGACGCCCTGATCGCCGACCAGGCGGCCGTCGACTATATTTCGGAAACCCTGCACGAGACCTTCCGCAACAAGGTCATCGACACGCCGGCGGGCATCTCGTTCTGCATCATGATCCCGACCGCCGTCATCCGGGAAGTCGGTCTGAACGATCCGATCTTCGGTCGCGGATATTGCGAGGAAACCGACTGGAGCCTGCGCAGCCTGGCCTATGGCTATCGCATCTGCCTGACCCCGAGCGCCTTCGTCTACCACATGGGGCGCGGGTCAAATGTCTCCGCCGGTCTCGTCAGCGGCGCGCACACCACCGTGCCCGAGAACGAAGACATCATTGACATGCGCTATCCGGAGTTCCGCCAGCAGGTCACGACCTTCGAGCGCGAAACCGAACTCTGGGACGTCCGGGACCAGGCGATCGACGCCCTCATCGTCAAGACGGCCGGCGAGGTCGGTTACAGGATCGACCACGACAACAGCCAGATGACGGGGATGGAGACGCCGGACCTGGTTCATGTCGGCCTCAACCCCACCCTTGTTCCGCCCGTGCTGAGCGTGTCGTACCGGGGCTTCACCCAGACCTTCGAGGTCGGGCTGTCGACCGATCTCGTTGAGATCTTTACGGGACGATTCGGTCGTGCACCCGTATTGATTGACGGCTACGATCCGACCGTACTGAAGGAGCGATCCGCCAAGGCGGGTCGCAGCCCTCTCCGAACCTATCCGACGTCAGTCTGGCCAGTTTAAGGTGATTTAGAATGAAGGCAGCAGTGATTATTGGACATAGTCATATGTCCGCTGTCATCAACGCGCTTTTCCCTCGCCAGTATGAATGCACCGACCCCAGCCTCGGCATCGAATATTACGTTTTCGACACTGTGCGCATGGGTGGAGACTACCAGTTCTCCGTCGAGAAAGAGGGGGAGCCTGGAAAATACATTCTAAACCCTGACATCTTCCGGATGATTTCGGAGCGTATACCGGCGGATCGCGAGCTGATCTATGTGTCGATGTTCGGAGGCAACGCCCACAACGCGTTGAACCTGCTCGAGCACCCGCGCCCGTTCGAGATCATCATGCCCAGCCAGCCGGATCGCTATCTGGAAGGCCGCGAACTGATTCCCTACGGCTATATGCAGCGCATCATCGGCCGGCTCGCGGCGCCCTATGTGCTCAATATGATGACGCTGCGGGAAGCCGTCGACCAGCCGGTCTTCCACCTGGAATCCCCGCCGCCCTGCGGCGACAACGACTATATCCTCGAACACCTCGAGGGCTATTTCCGCTCCCAGGTCGAGACTCCGAAAATCGCTCCGCGCGATCTGCGCTACAAGCTGTGGAAACTGCATTCGGAACTCATCCGGAGCGCCAGCGAGCCGAACGACATTCGCTTCGTCGGCTCGCCGGTTCAGTCACAGGACAACGAGGGCTTCCTCGTTCCGGAGTGCTACGGCGGCGATTCGACGCATGCGGGACCGGCCTATGGCGACATGGCGCTGCGACATTTCGAGCGCATGCTGAACGTCCAGTACGCCGGATGGGCCTGGCTCTATTAGGATCTGAACATGGCGCAACATCCTTACCAGTCCATGCCCGACTACACGCGCTGGACCCGCGCGGTCGAACGGCCCGCATACTCCACCGTGGACCCGGTGGTGGACTTCCCCTTCGTGGTCGCGCCCGACGACAAGGTCGCCACCGCGGGTAGCTGCTTCGCCCAGAACATCGCGCGTCACCTGCGCAAGAACGGGTTCTGCTATTTCGTGACCGAGGACGGTCACCCTCTGGGCTCCGAAGAGGACAAGGTCGCCTTCAACTACGGCACCTACTCCGCCCGCTACGGCAACCTCTATACGGCGCGTCAGCTCGTTCAGCTCTTTGACCGGGCCTACGGTCGCTTCACGCCGATCGAGGACGTCTGGACAGGCCCCGAAGGCGGCTATGTCGACCCCCTGCGGCCGGCGATCCAGGTCGGCGGGTTCCCGAGCCTTGAAGAGCTCAAACTGGATCGGGAGATTCACTTCGCGGCCGTCCGTCGGATGTTCGAGGAGCTGGACGTCTTCGTCTTCACCCTGGGCCTGACCGAGGCCTGGGTGTCTCTGGAAGACGGAACCGTCTTCCCCGTCTGCCCGGGCGTCGCCGGGGGGACCTTCGACGAGGCGCGCTATGCGTTCGTGAACTTCTCGGTCGCGGACACCCTGGCGGACATGCGTGAGTTCCTGACGCGCCTGAGAAGCGTCAATCCGAAGTCTCGGGTCATCATAACCGTGTCTCCGGTGCCGCTCATCGCCACGGCCGAGAACCGTCACGTCCTGGTGTCGACGACCTATTCGAAATCGGTGCTTCGGGTGGTCTGCGAAGAGCTGTCCCGCTCGGAGACGGATGTCGCCTACTTCCCTTCCTACGAAATCATCGTCGGAAACTACAATCGCGGTCGATACTTCGCGGAGGATCTGCGTCAGGTCACCGAGGAAGGCGTCGAACATGTCATGCGGCTGTTCCTGGGACATGTCGCCAATGTCGAGACCGATGCGCCTCCCCCGCCCCCGGTGGAGCAGGAACCCGACCCCTATCTGGAAAGAATGACCCGTGTGGTGCAGGTGATCTGCGACGAGGAGCTGATCGAGCGCTCGCTCTAGCCCCGCCTCCAGGCGGCGTCGGGGGAAAGACAGACTGCCCAGGATCCCATCAGGTCATGTCGCCGACAGAGCGCGACCGACCGGATTTGAGAAGATGAATCCATGAAGCCCTTTGCAAAGACCCGCGCCAGAGCCCCGCTGCGCCTCGGCCTCGCCGGCGGCGGGACGGACCTGTCCCCCTATTGCGACACCTTTGGCGGGGCGATCCTCAATATGACGATCGACCGCTACGCCTTCGCGTCGATCATTCCCCGCACCGACGGCAAGGTCGTCTTCGAGGCGGACGACATCGGCGTGTCCGAAAGCTTCGAGGCCGACGAACCGCTGCACGCCGAACTGATTCTGCATTGCGGCGTCTATCGACGCATGATCGCCGAGTTCAACGGCGGCAAGCCCCTGCCCGTCACCGTCAAGACCACGGTCGACGCTCCCGCCGGCTCGGGACTGGGCTCCTCGTCCTCGCTCGTGGTCGCCCTGGTCGACGGATTCCGCGATATCCTTGGCGCACCGCTCGGCAAGTACGACGTCGCCCATCTTGCCTTCGAGATCGAGCGCCAGGACCTCGGCCTCTCGGGCGGTCGTCAGGACCAGTACGCCGCGGCCTTCGGCGGCGTGAACTTCATCGAATTCCTGCAGGCCGACCGGGTCATCGTGAACCCGTTGCGGGTGTCGACACCGGTCTACAACGAACTCGAAAGTTCGCTGGTGATGTGTTTCTCCGGGCGATCCCGGCAGTCGGCGGCGATCATCGACCAGCAAACGGCCGGCATCCGCGCGCTCGACGAAGCCACACTGGCGGCGATGCACACGCTGAAATCCGACGCCATGGCCATGAAACAGGCCCTGCTGCTGGGCGATATCGACCTGATGGCGGAAATCCTCAATGCGTCGTGGCGCGCCAAGAAGGCGACCGCCAAGGCGGTCTCGAACTCCATGCTCGACAACCTGTTCGATATCGCGATGGCCGCCGGCGCCCTCGCCGGAAAGGTTTCGGGCGCCGGCGGCGGCGGCTTCATGTTCTTCCTGGTGCATCCGGAAAACCGGTATCGGCTGATTGAGGCGCTGAACGCGGCCGGCGGCGTGGCCTCCCCGGTCAAGCTCACGGGAAGCGGGAGCGAAACGTGGCGCTTCTGACCCGGAACGGCGAGCCGAGCCCCCCCAGGATCGCCCAGGCGGTCATCCTGTGCGGCGGTCTCGGCACACGCCTTGGAGAGCTGACCCGCGAAACGCCGAAGCCTCTTCTGCCCGTCGCGGGGCGGCCCTTCCTTGAAATCCTGATCCAGGAAATCACGCGCTACGACGTGAGCCGCTTCCTGCTTCTGGCCGCCTTCCGGTCCGAACAGATCGAATCCTTCGCCCGGGAGGTCGGACAGAGGATCGGCCGCGACATCACCGTCGAGGTCGCGATCGAGCCGGATCAGGCCGGGACCGGCGGGGCCCTCTATCACGCCCGCGATCGGCTGGATGAGGTCTTCTATCTGTTCAATGGCGACACCTTCCTCGACACCCCGCTGGACCAGCTGGCGAGGCTCGCCCAGGATCCCGAGGTGATCGGCGCCCTCGCCCTGCGCCGCCTGGAGGCCGCGGGCCGATATGGCGTCGTCGATCTCGAAGGCGACCGCATCACCGCCTTCGGCCGGGTCGCGGCGCCGGACGAGCCGGCCTGGATCAACGGCGGCGTCGCGGTCTTCCGCCGGACCTTCGTCGACGGCCTGGCGGCGCAGGGCTCGTTCGAACGGGACAATCTCCCGGGTCTGGCCGCCGCCGGCCGGTTGAGGGGATTGCCCGTGACGGGCTTCTTCCTGGACATCGGCGTGCCTGAGGACTTCGCCCGCGCCCAGACCGAAATCCAGGCCAGCCGGCGACGTCCGGCCGTGTTTTTCGATCGTGACGGCGTGCTGAACGTCAACCACGGACATGTGGGAACCCGCGACCGGTTCGAATGGATCGAAGGCGCGCCCGAGGCCATCGCCCTCGTCAACGCGCGCGGCTACTATGCCTTTGTGGTGACCAACCAGGCCGGGATCGGCAAGGGCTTCTACAGCGAAGCCGACTACCACCAGCTGACCCGCCATATCCGTGACGACCTGGCCGAGGCCGGAGCCCGCATCGACGACGAACGCTACTGCCCGTTCCACCTCGAGGCCGTCGACGAGGCCTACCGACGCGACTCGGACTGGCGAAAGCCCCGCCCGGGGATGCTGAACGATCTGATCGCAAAATGGCCGGTCGATGTCGCCTCAAGCGTCATGATCGGCGACAACCTCACTGACATGGAGGCGGCCGAGGCGGCCGGCGTCGCCGGACATCTGTTCAGCGGCGGGCGGCTCGACGCCTTCGTGGCGGATATCCTCGAGGGAAGGACAGCCTGATGACCCAAGATTCGCCCGAGTTCATCGCGCTGCGCAACCGGCTCAACGACAGCCTCTTCCCATTCTGGTTCTCCGCCGGAGTGGATCGGGTCAACGGAGGCTTCCTGGAGCGGATGTCCGTGGACGGGTCCATGCTGGATGATCCCCGCCGCGCGCGGCTCGTAGGCCGTCAGATCTACTCCGCCGTCGCCGCCGCGCGCCTGGGTTGGGACGGTCCCGCGCGCGAGATCGTCGAACACGGGCTGGACTTCCTCACGACCCATAGTCTGCGCGGCGATGTCATCCGGCCGGTGGTGACAACCCAGGGCGAACCGGTCGTGGAGGGCTTCGACCTCTACGACCACGCCTTTGTGCTGTTCGGTCTGGCCGCCGCCGCGGGCTTCGGCGTGCGCAAGCCCGAGCTGACGACGCTCGCCCGTTCGATCCGCGACCGGATGTGCGCGGGCTGGAAACACCCGCTGGGCGGCTTCGAGGAATCCGACCCGCCGTCGCTTCCCCTGAAAGCCAACCCCCACATGCACATCCTGGAGGCGTCGCTCGCCTGGGCGGCGGTGGACGACGACCCCGCCTGGGGGCTCCTCGCCGATGAGATCGTGGAACTTTGCCTGAAGCATTTCCTGCATCCCGAAACCGGGGCGCTGCAGGAATATTTCGATGCCGACTGGCGGCCGTTGACTGAAGCCGGACTGGACGTGGTCGAGCCGGGGCATCAGTTCGAATGGGCCTGGCTCCTCATTCGCTGGGGACGATCGCGCGGCCGTCCCGACGCCCTCGAGGCCGCCCGCACCCTGATCCGCATTGCCGAGGAGCGCGGGGTTTCGCCGATGCGCATGGCCGTGAACGAACTCAATCAGGACCTGTCCGTCCGGGACGACCGGCACCGGCTGTGGCCCCAGACAGAACGGATCAAGGCCTTCGTGGCCCTGGGCGCCCTGGCGCGAACCGAGGCCGAAGCCACGGCGGCGAGAGAGAAGACGGCGGAGGCGGCGACAGGTCTGTTGCGGTTCTTCGACCACCCGGTTCAGGGCGCCTGGTGGGAACACATAAACGCGGACGGGGCCCCGTCACAGGAGCCGTCCCGCGCGAGCTCACTCTATCATATCACCTGCGCCGTCGGCGAAATGGCGTCTTTGTCTGCTTAAAGCTTACGCTTCCCGAGGCGACGCGACGGGTAACCGTCCCACGTCCTACGGGTTGAAAGGATTTCGATGGGTGATCGACCCGCTTCCACCGCAAGGCGGAAAGACCTGACAACAAGCGCGGCGCCGGTCGCTCCGGGTTCGGCGACGGCCACTGACGCCCAGATGGTCGCCAGGCTGATGGCGGTCATCGCCCGTCGGGACCTGGAAATCGACGGGCTGCGTCGCGATCATCGGGATCTGACGGCCAGGGTGGACGACCTGGCGGTCCAGATCGCGGCCCTGCGCACGCGGCCGACGCCCAAAATCATCCGCGTTGTCCGCAAGCGTTTGCGGGCGCTCGGCCTCTTGCCGAACCCGACCACCGGCGAGACGCCGAAAGGCCAGGGCCTGACAACCCTTCAGGACGCGCTCGCGGCCGCGCCGGAGGCGTTGAAGCCCTTTCTGGAGCCTCTGGACCGCTACGAGGCCTGGCAGGCCGCCAACGCCTTCACGGCCGTGGCCCGCGCCGATCTTCAGCAGGCCCTGGAGGCTTCCGGCGCCGATCTGCGTATTTCGGTGATCACGCCCGTCTTCAACACGCCGGCCTATCAGCTGGAAGAGATGGTCGAATCCGTCCTGGGCCAAGTCTATCAGAACTGGGAGCTGTGCATCGTCGACGACGCCAGTTCCTCGGCGGAGACCCGCGAGATTCTCGACGGGCTGGCGGCCCGCGACCCGCGCATCCGGGTTGCGCATCAAGGCGTCAACGGCGGGATCAGCGCCGCGACGAACGCGGCCGTCGCCATGGCCACGGGGGAGGTCATCGCCTTCCTCGACCACGACGATCTTCTGACCCCCGATTGCCTGGCCGAAGTCGCCCTCTATTACACCGCCCACCCCACCGCTGACCTGGTCTACAGCGACGACGACAAGATCGACGAGCGCGGTCGGCGTTACGCCCCCCAGTTCAAGCCCGACTGGGCCCCGACCCTGCTCCTGTCCTATATGTACATGGGCCACGTCCTGACGGTCCGCCGCAGCCTGTTCCAGAGGCTCGGCGGCTTCCGCTCCGGCTTCGACGGCTCCCAGGATTACGACTTCGCGCTGCGCGCCACGGAACAGGCCCGCCACATCGGCCATATCCCCCGGGTCCTGTACAACTGGCGCGCCACGGCCGGCTCCACCGCCCTGTCCGGCGACGCCAAGCCCGAAAGCTTCGAGGCCGGCCGCAAGGCCGTCGAAGAGGCCATGCAGCGACGCAAGATCGACGCCGGGGTCCTGCACCCGGCATGGGCGCTCCAGACCCGGGTCGGCATGTATGCCCTGGAGTTCCCCGACACCGGCCCGTCGGTCACCATCATCATTCCGACCTACAACAAGGTCGACCTGCTGTCCGACTGCGTCGCCTCCCTGTCGAAGACCACCTACGACAACTACAGCGTCCTCGTCGTCGACAACGGCAGCGACGATCCGGACACGATCGCCTATCTCGAACGCCTTCGACAGACGCCCGGCTTCAGCGTCCTCGGCGTACCGCGCGGGCCGAACGGGTTCAGCTTCGCGGCGGTCATGAACGAGGCGGTTCGACACGCCGACGGCGACTTCGTCCTCTTCCTGAACAACGACACAAAGGTCATCAACGAGCGCTGGCTGAGCCAGATGGTCGGATATGGCCGGATGGAAGGGGTCGGATCGGTCGGAGCCCGGCTGCTGTTCGGAGACAACACCGTCCAGCACGCGGGCATTGTGCACGGCTACAACGAGGGCCTGGTGGGGCACGCCTTCCGCGGCGCCCCCGCGCACGACTGGGGCTATATGGGCTTCATGCGGACGGCACGCGAATATTCCGCCGTCACGGCCGCCTGCGTCCTGACCCCGCGCGCGCTTTTCGAGAGTCTGGGAGGCTTCGACGAGGCCCGGTTCGCGGTTGCCTACAATGACGTAGACTACGGGTTCCGACTGGTCGCCAACGGCTATGGCTGTGTCTACTGCCCCGAAGCCGAGCTCTACCATCTGGAAGGAAAATCCAGGGGCCAGCGCGACAACCCCAGGGAGGTGATCGCCCTGCGTGAGACGTACCGCGATTGGCGGGAGGGCTTCTACAACCCCAATCTGTCGCTCGACAACGAACAGTTCGAGCCCGCGGCGCGCCGGCTGCCCCTGCGGGCTTCGCGGCCGATCCGGGTGGCCGCCGTGACCCACAACCTGAGACTGGAAGGCGCGCCGAACACCCTGCTGGACCTTCTGGTCGGTCTGAAGCGGGCAGGTGTGATCGATCCGGTCGTGCTGAGCCCAAGCGACGGCCCGCTGGCGGAGGCCTATGCGCGCGAAGGCATCGAGGTGCGGCTGTTCCGCCAGCCCGCCCCTCAATCAAGCCTGTCCGACTTTCTGACGCTTCGCCACGCGCTCGGCGAGACCTTCGCCGCTGTCGGCGCCGAGGTTGTCGTGGCCAATACCCTGACGGCCTACTACGCGGTCTCGGCGGCCGCCGATCTCGGCCTGGCCTCGATCTGGTGCCAGCACGAGAGCGAGCCCTGGGAAACCTATTTCAACGACCTGACGCCGGGGGTTCGCAGCCATGCCTATGCCGCCTTCGGTCAGGCCTATGCCGTCACCTATGTCGCCGAGGCGACCCGGCGACGGTGGCAGCCGGTGCAGACCCGCCACAACGCCGTGACCATCCGCCACGGCATCCCGCCGGAACGGCTGGAGGCCGAGGTGTCGCGCTGGACCCGCGTCGAGGCGCGGCGACATCTTCAGGTGCGAGGCGACGAACTCGTGCTGATCCTGATCGGCACGGTCTGCCGCCGGAAAGGCCAGATGGATCTGGTCAAGGCGCTCGCCGGCATGTCGGAGAGCGAGGCGGCGAACCTGCGCGTCTTCATCGTCGGCGCCCATGTCGAGGCTGACTACGCCACAGACGTCGCACGCACGATTGCCGACCTGGCCCCGGCGGTTTCGGCGAACGTCGACCTCGTCGGCTCCGTCGAGGATATGACGGTCTACTATGCCGCGGCGGACATCTTCGTCTGCACCTCGCGGATCGAGAGCGCGCCGCGCGTGATCGTCGAGGCCATGGCCTTCAGCCTGCCGATCATCACCACCCCGGTCTTCGGGATTCCGGAGCTGGTCGGTCGCGACGTCAATGCCCTGTTCTACCCCCCTGACGACGTGATGGCCCTGAAGGATCTGATCCTCGGTCTGGCCGTGGACGCCGGCCGCCGGCGGCGCCTCGGCGACGCCAGTCTCGACGTCCTGCACAGCCGGCCAGGTTACAGAGAGATGCTCGTCGGCTATTCAGCCCTCATTCGCGAAGCCGCGCTTCTCAACGCCGCCAACACCCTCCCCGAGTTGACCTCATGACCGCTTCCAGCACCGCAACCGCTCACTGGGACCGGATGTACGAGACCTCGACCCGGTCGGCCTGGACGCAAAATCCGATCGTCGAACAGGCCCTCTATCATCGCATGACCGATCAGTCGGGCTTCTGGCTGGAATGGGTCTTCACGCAGAAGCTTTCTCCGGCCAACCGGGTTCTTTCGATCGGCTGCGGCGACGGTGGCCATGAGCTCATGATGGCCCAGCGCGGCCATGCCCAACACATCGTGGCGTTCGACGCCTCGCCCGTCGCCATCGAACAGGCCACCGCCAATGCCCGCGCGCTCTCTTTGAACGTGGACTTTTCGGTCCGGCTTTTCGAGTCGTTCGTCGCCGATCCCGGACCCGCCAATCAGTATGAGGTCGTCCTGTTCTCGGGGTCGCTGCACCATGTGACGGACATCGAGGGCATGCTGTCGGCTGTCCGGACTGTTTTGGCGCCGGGCGGGCACGTCATCGTCAACGAATACTGCGGCCCCTGCTACCAGATCTATCCCGCCTCGCAGGTCGAGATCGTGAACCGGGTGCTTGATCGCATCGCCCCGATCTTCAGGATGGCTGACGAGCGGCTGACGCTGCCGACGATCGACATGATCATGGCGAACGATCCGACAGAGGGCGTGCGCTCCGCCCTGATCCCGATCCTCACGCCCATGTATTTCGAACCGGTCTACGAGCGGTTCGTGGGCGGCGGCCTGCTGCACCCCCTGTTCGGCTATCTGAACGGGGCGAAGGTCAACGACGGGTCGCCGGAAAGCACCGCCCTGGTTCAGATGCTCATCGCCCTGGAGGACGAACTGACCCTGGCCGGCGCGTTGAAGCACGACTTCATGCTGGGCATCTACCGCAAGCCCTGAGGCTCCGTCAGGCCGGAACGTGTGAGAGGTCGAGACCCCGCATCTCGAGCGTTCCGTCGAGGGCCGGCATCATCAGGCTGATCCTGAAATCGGCCGGCGCCGCTTCCGGCCAGACATGGGTCAGGGTGAGCTCGTACAGCCCCTCCCGTTCGAGGATCTGGTGGAAGCTGGCCACCGAGACGCCAAACCCCCACTCGATCAGGAGATCCGCCTTGCCCGGAGGATCAAGGTAGAAGGAGGCCTTCGCCTGCCAGGCGCCGGCCGGAAGGGCGATATTGGGGCCATTCAGCAAGAGCCGGCGGCGGCCCAGCAACCCGATCGTCGGCGATCCGCCCGGGCTCCCATCCTTCGTCGGATAGACGAACAGGTCCGCGGGCCAATGGACACGGACGCCCGGCGCCGGGGGCAGGACCTCGTAGAGGCTGAGCGGACTGGCCGGGTCGGTGACGGAGTCGAACTCGATCTGGTGGCGGGAAATGCGTCCCAGACCCGGCGTCTCGATGAAGGCGTCCGTATTCTGGAAGACGGCGGCGCCCGCGACAGCCAGCGTGCTGCACAGGGCGAAACGGTTTGAGGTGTGATAGATGGCGTCGGGCCGGGGCAGATGAAGGCTCGCCTCCGAGACCGAAATCGCCTCCTCGGGCGTACAGCCGAGGATGATCCAGTGATCCGGCGCGAGGCTCGCGCCGGACGCGTCCCAGCCGACGATCAGCGCGGACCGCCCCTCGGCGAGGGCCGGTTCATCGCCGCCCCAGTATTCGACATAGTCCCAGTCCGCGGCCTGGCAGGCCTGAGCGAACTGCGCCCGCCAAAAATCCGAGTCCCGCGCCGGGACCTGGAGAACACGCACACGCATAGGCGAACTCATGCGGCGCGCAGCCAGGTGTAGATGTCGATCGCTTCCTCGACATCGTTGAACATCCGGGCCCGCCCGCCCTCTATAATCAGGGCTCGGTCACACAGGCTGCCGATCATGTGCATGTCGTGCGACGCCATGAGGAAGGCGCGGTCGCCCCGTCGTTCGAACAGCTCTTCATTGCACTTGCGCTGGAAGCGGGCGTCGCCGACGGACACCAGTTCGTCGATCAGATAGCAGTCGAACTCGATCGCCAGGGACAGGCCGAACGCCAGCCTGGCCCTCATGCCCGACGAATAGTGTTTCACCGGCCGGTGCAGGGCGGAGCCGAGCTCGGCGAACCCCTCGACCCGGTCGAAAACGTCCTGGTAGGATCGATGGTAGATCCGCGTGATGAAACGGATGTTGTCGATGCCTGTCAGGCTGCCCTGAAAGCCGCCGCCGAAGCCGATCGGCCAGGAGGAGGTCATGTCCCAGCGGACGGTCCCCTCCGACTGGGGCAGGATCCCGCCCAGGATCTTGATCAGGGTCGATTTTCCCTGCCCGTTGCGCCCCAGAACCGCCAGGCGGTCCTGGCGACCAAGGTCGAACGAGAGATCAGAAAACACAGGCTTCGACCCGGGCGTCGGATAGACCTTGCCCAGATTCTCGACGCGCAAACCAACCCCGTGGGCCGAACTCATTAGTGAGACCCGCTCTCTCTCACACTGGCGACGGCCAACCAGCCGATGGCGTAGACGATGAGCATGGTGGCGAACACCGACAGGATCATGAACCAGCGCTTCGGCTCTTCAGCGTGGTCCGGCAGGCTCGCGCTCACCACACGCTCCAGATAGAGGTGCTGGCGACGCGCATCGAGCTGAGCGGCGTTGAGCGCCGCCGTCGCGGAGGTGACCAGCCGGTCCGCGAACTCCTTCTCCAGAGCCAGGTCCTCGTAGGCCGAGATTTTCGGCGCGAGCGAGTCGGCCTGACCCGCGACCTTTTGCTCTTCAAGGGCGATCTGCGCGCTGAGAGCGCGGATCCGGCTGTCCAGCGTCGGGAGTTGGGGGCTGGCCGGCGTATCCGACGCGACCTGGGCCCGCTCGGCGTTGAGGGTCGCCAGCGCCAGCTTCAGTTCGCCGATCAGCTGAGTGCTCGCCAGAGCGGTGCGGGCGGGATCGATTATGCCTTCGCGGTTCCGGAAGGCGGTCAAGGCGGCCTGTGCGGCGTTCAGCCGACGCTGGGCCTCTTCCAGGGTCCGGGTCGCCTCCCGGACGGCGTCGCTCGACGACCGTTCGTTCAGACGATTCACCAGCTGCTCACCGCCGGACAGAAGGGTGTCGTTGATCTTGCGCGCCTCCTCGGCCGAGAAGGCCTCGACCCGCAAGGTGCTGATACCCGTGGTGGATTCGTAGCCGACCGTCACATAGGACTGGAAGCCCTTGTACAGGCTCTCCCTGGAACCGCCGCTCCACGGATGCGGCCGGCGCGACAGGAAGTCGATCCCCGGACGACCGTAGACCTTACGAAGATCAACCGCGCGCTGAACGTCCTGCAGGCTGTCCCGAGAGGTGATGTACTCATGAACCGCGAAGGCGTTCGAGGAGCCGCTGGTCAGGCCGACGCCCTGCAGGGCCGCCCCGAGCGTGGACGGCTGGTCCATGCCCGCGGATCGCACCATGAAACGCGATTCCGAAACATACCGGGGGCTCGCGAGCACCAGGAAGTACAACATCGCCAGAAGAGTGGGGACCACGACGACCAGGACGAAGGCCCGCGGCAACTTCCTGAAGAAGGCCAGCCCACGGGGAAGGCCGTCCGACGACGGGCGCTCGGTCGGACCCAGATACCGGAGTTCGGGCTGATTCATCGATCGCTTTCGTTTGATTTCAACTGCGCGGTTTAGGGGGTTTGCTATTCGATGTCGAGGAAGCGCTGTGTTTGCGACAACAGCATCAAAGCCAGCAAATTCAGTCCCAAAGCCCATGCCAGAGCATAGCCGATGTCATAATGCGTCGGCACGAACTCGCCGAACACCGAGGCCCGAATCATCTCGACCGTATGGGGCAGGGGATTGAGCAGATAGATGCCCTGATACCGCTGCGGCACCCAGTCCACCATGATGAAGGCCCCCGATAATGGGATCATCAGGTACATGGAGACCGGAAGAATCCGCTCCATCACCTCGAAGCGGATGCCCAGCGCCGCGACGCAGACCCCGAACCCGTGGGACAGCAGGGCCATCAGGATATAGCCGCCGTACAGGAGGATATAGTTCGACGGCAGCTCGACGAGGCCGAGCAGCAGCAGCAGAACATAGACAATGAAGAAGGCGACCGTGCCGCCCGCCATCTCCATCAGGGTCCGCGAGATATAGATGTGCAGCGGGTGCACGCGCCGATGGTAGAGCAGGCCCACATTGGCCTGCAGCGCCCCACTCGCCTGGCTGACGACGTGGCGGAAGAGAAGGATCGACATATAGCCCGTCATCACGAACGGGGCGACGCGGATACCGTGCTCGTACTCCGGCTTGAGGACCCACCACAGGGTCATGACCCCGAGGCAGAACATCAGGGGCTCGCCCACCAGCCACAGAAACCCGAGGCCCTCGCGGCCGAAGCGCGTGACGATCTCGCGCATGACCAACGAACCGATGATGGTCGAATGGCGGTGGATGAAGCGAAACATTAGTGTGTCCTGGCGCCGCCCGGGCGTGGAGCGCAAAAGTCCCCGCAGAGGCCGTAGCATGGCCCCTCGGGCGACGGAATACGCGAGACGCGCGAACATCCGGACGGACGCCGGAGGATCGACCGGCCCGCGGCGCGGACCCCGATGCGCTCGAAAGCGCCGTCATGGGTTTGGAGGGAGAATGGTGGACGCGACAGGGATTGAACCTGTGACCCCTACGATGTCAACGTAGTGCTCTCCCGCTGAGCTACGCGTCCGCCTTGACGGTTCCGAGGTCGCCGCAGCGGCTCCGGAACGGGAAGGCGCGGTCTATAGCCCGTGATCGGCGCGGGCCGCAAGGGGCTTTTCCCTCTATTTCCAACGACCGTCGTTTCCGCGCGCCCGGGGCGTTCAGGTCGCGACGTCCGGCATCGTCCGGCCGGTGAAGCGCTCGATCCCGGCGATGGCCTTGCCGGCCT
The DNA here is from genome assembly GCA_002292165.1 of Brevundimonas sp. UBA986. GTDB lineage: Bacteria > Pseudomonadota > Alphaproteobacteria > Caulobacterales > Caulobacteraceae > Brevundimonas. The sequence goes on along the minus strand of DBBK01000157.1, from coordinate 1,892 downwards.
CGACCAGAGCAGACAGGGCCTCGGCCGGATCGGCGTCGAGAACGCCGTCGGCGGGCTCGTAGCGCTCGATATAGACCCGCAGGGTCGCGCCGGAGGTTCCCGTGCCCGACAGGCGATAGACGACGCGCGAGCCGCCCTCGAACAGGATCCGCAAGCCCTGGCCCTCGCTGACCGACCCGTCGACGGGATCGACGTAGGCGAAGTCGTCGGCGGACGCGATGACGAGGTCGCCGTGGCGTTGGCCCGGCAGCTCGGCCAGCCGGCCGCGCAGCGCGGCCATCAGGGCGTCGGCGCCCTCGCTGGAGACGCCCTCATAGTCGTGGCGGACATAGTAGTTGCGGCCAAACCGGCGCCAGTGCTCCTGGATCAGTTCGTCGACCGACACCCCGCGCACAGCGAGAATGTTGAGCCACAGCAGGACCGCCCAGAGCCCGTCCTTCTCGCGCACATGGTCGGACCCCGCCCCGGCGCTCTCCTCGCCGCACAGGGTGACCTGGCCGGCGTCGAGCAGGTTGCCGAAGAATTTCCAGCCGGTCGGCGTTTCATGGAGGGGAATGTCCAGGGCGGCGGCGACCCGGTCCACCGCGGCGCTGGTCGGCATCGACCGCGCCACGCCAGCCAGTCCCCGGGCATAGCCGGGCGCGAGATGGGCGTTCGCCGCCAGGATGGCCAGCGCGTCTGAGGGCGCCACGAACCGGCCGCGTCCGATGACCAGGTTGCGGTCGCCATCCCCGTCCGAGGCGGCCCCGAAATCGGGCGCGTCGGGGCCCATCATCCGGTCGTAGAGCTCACGGGCGTGGACGATGTTGGGGTCTGGGTGATGGCCGCCGAAATCCTCAAGCGGGACGCCGTTGACCACCGAGCCCGGCGTGAAGCCCAGCCGCCGCTCGAGGATTTCATGGGCATAGGGGCCGGTGACCGCGCTCATGGCGTCGAAGGACAGGGTGAACCCCCTGGCCCGATGCGCCCGGATGGCATCGAAGTCGAACAGGGTCTCCATCAGGTCGGCGTAGGCGGCGACCGGATCGATGATCTCCACCACCATATCCCCGACCCGGGTCTCGCCCAGGGTTTCGAGGTCGATATCCGCCCCGCCTTCCAGGGTCAGATAGCGGTCCAGCACCAGGCTGCGCGCATGGATGGCGCCGGTCACCGATTCCGGCGCCGGACCCCCGTTGGCGATATTGTACTTGATCCCGAAATCGCCGTCCGGACCGCCGGGATTGTGGCTCCCGGACAGGATCAGGCCGCCTAGCGCGCCGTTCAGGCGGATCACATGACTGGCCGCGGGCGTCGACAGGATGCCGCCCCGGCCAATGAGCACGCGTGCGAAGCCGTTGGCCGCCGCCATGCGGACAGCCTTGCCGATGACCTCGCGATTCAGAAAGCGGCCGTCGCCGCCGATGACCAGGACGGCGCCGGCCTTGTCGGCCAGAACGTCGAAGACCGACTGGATGAAGGTCTCGGCGTAGTGGGGCTGCTGAAACACCCCGACCGCCTTCCGCAGGCCGGAGGTGCCGGGCTTCTGATCGGAAAACGGTGTCACCGAAACGGTCGAAATCAAGGGTCGCCCTCGCGCAGCCGGAAAATCGGGGAGGTTTTGAACACAGCGTGCATCGATTTGCACTGCCAAAACCACGGCCGCCCGGCCAGGGGCCGTTTGCCGTCCGCCACGGCAACGCTGGCCATAACCGCTTGTTTCAGAAATGATGCAAATGACCGGGGGGTTCAGGGTTCGTTGCGTACTGGGGAGTTCGCCGTGGGGCTTCATTCTATTCGGAAATATCCGGGCCGCTGGAAGAGCTGGGGCGTGACCGCCTGCCTCGGCGGCCTGTTGCTCCTGCCGCTCGCCGCCTGTGGCGGCGGAGGCGGCGGCACGGGCGGAGGGGGGG
>DBBK01000156.1:4659-14615 GCA_002292165.1 Brevundimonas sp. UBA986 | reverse complement strand
ATCGTCATGGGCTCGGGCATGGACCCGGCCGAGTGCCGGCGGCTTCTGGAGGAGCATGGGCCGCGGCTGGTGTCGCTGGCGCATCTGTTCCACGCCGGCGCGGTCGGGGAGATGATGCGGCGGCGCTATGGGGCGGCGAAGCTGACGGCGCGCGAAAAGGACTGTCTGCAGGCCGTCGCCCGGGGGCAGAGGGTCAGCGGCATCGCCCACGACATGGCCCTGGCCGAGGTCACCGTCGGTCTGCACCTGAAGAATGCGCGCTACAAACTGGGGGCGCGCAGCCTGCCCGAGGCCGTGGCCCGGGCCCTGCTGTTTCAGCAGATCGAGGTCGCCTGAGGTCTTCAGGCCAGGCTGGGCTGTTTCAAATCAGAGACGTCCTATGGATTTCCGCAGGTAGCCGCCGACAGGGCCCGGCCCTAGCGTGTTCGCACCCGACGGGACGGCTCCCAGATGTCGAATCGCCGGGCTCCGCGAGCCGTCCCGCCTGACCGTAGGGCGGCCCCGGAACGGGCGTCCCGCCTTCGCCCCACGGGGTCGGGACGCCCCCTTCGGCTCACCGAAATCCCCTGAAATGACCAGCCCATCATCCCGAATTCCAACGTTCGCTTGACTCGGTCACACAGTATGTCGCATACACTGTGTGTCACACACTATGTGGCGCCAAGGCAGACGCAATGACCCCTGATCCCGAACTGTTCGAAAGCATGCGGCTGGAGCTGCGGCGCGGGTCGCTGGTCCTGGCTGTGCTCGCTCGCCTGAGGGAGGAGCGCTACGGCTATACCCTGCGCCAGGCCCTGGCCGGGGACGGGCTGGAGATGGAGGAATCGACCCTCTATCCGCTGCTGCGCCGGCTGGAGAGCCAGGGGCTGCTGGTCTCCGAATGGCGCGAGGAGGAGAAGCGCAAGAAGCGCTTCTACCGCCTGTCGCCGATGGGCGAGGCCATGCTGGCCGCCCTGGCCGACGAATGGCGGGGCATCAACGCCTCGCTCGACAAGATTCTCTGACATTCACGCTTGAGGAGGGACACTCAATGACCCTGACGGAACGCTATCTGAAGGCTGTGGCGGCGCAGTTGCCCAAGGCCAGCCGCGAAGACATCGTCGCCGAGCTGCGCGACGTCCTCCAGACCCGGATGGAGGACCGCGAGGAAGAACTCGGCCGGCCCCTGACCGAGGCCGATGAGGAGGCGGTGCTGCGCGAGTTCGGCCATCCGCTGAGCGTCGCCGCCCGCTATGGCTCCGGGCCGCAACACATCGTCGGACCGGAGCTCTATCCCTGGTGGATGTTCGGGGTGAAGGTCGGGCTGATGGCCCTGATCTGCATCACAGTCATCGGGGCGATCGTGCGCGTCATCGTCGGCGACGAGGAGGTCGGCCGGGCGATCGGTCAGGCCTTCAACAGCGTCTTCACCGGCGGCATCACCATCATCGGCCTGGCCACCATCGCCGGCTTCATCATCGAGCGGCAGAAGGAGAAGCCGGCCTTCCTGCGCGACTGGCGGGTCAAGGATCTGGGCCTGTTCGAACTGGCGGGCATGGATGCGGACGCGGTGTCGCGGCAGTTGGCCGGGACGGTAGAGACCTCATCCCGGGATCGGCGCGGGCGTCGTCGCGGCCGCATGGCCCTGTCGCCGTCGGCCCGGGCGATGGGCAGCGCGGCGGCCTGGACGGTGCTGTTGCTGTGGTGGGCGGGTCTCCTGATGGTCACGCCGCTGCGGCCCGAGGACCTGTTCACCCTGGACGGGGCGACGATCGGCGGGGTCGATTATGCCGACATCTTCCGCCGCATCCTGAACCTGCTCTACTGGCCCGGCGTCGCCTATGCCGCCTGCCGCATCGCCTTCGACCTGATCCGGGCCGCCAATCCGGGTCAGGTGCGGTTCACGGCGCTGGGCGACCTGGCCTTCGGCGGGGTGCAGGCCTGGCTGTTCGGCTGGCTGTGGGCCGCCTCGCCCCTGTCGCCGGTGATCCACGTCGAGAGCGTTCAAGCCTTCGTCGAGCGGATCCGTGCGGCCTTCGAGGGCGGCTGGTGGAGCCTGTCGACCGTGCTGATGGCCTGTGTGGTGTTCGGTCTGGTGCAGGCCCTGTTCAGGATGTCGGGCGCCCTGTGGCGGCTGATCACGGGCCAGCTGATGCCCTATGACCGTCGCCGCTGGAACGAGGCCGCCGTCTAGGCCTTCTCAGGCAAATGTCCGAAAACCGCGAGACATGGGGGCCGCCCGCCCCCATGTTGTCGTCATGGAAAACGCTCACACAGAACTGGACCAGGACGCCTGCTACCGCGCCGCGGTGACGCGGGACGTGCGGTTCGACGGACGCTTCTTCGGCGGGGTGACCTCGACGGGCATCTACTGTCGGCCCGTCTGTCCGGCGCGCACGCCCAGGCGCGAGAACATGATCTTCTATCCCACGGCGGCGGCGGCCGAGGAGGCGGGCTTTCGCGCTTGCCTGCGCTGCCGACCCGAGACGGCCCCCGACATGGGCGCCTGGCGCGGGACCTCGAATACGGTCAGCCGCGCGCTGAGCCTGATCGAGGCGGGCGCGCTGGATGAGGGCGACGTCGATACGTTGGCCGGGCGGCTGGGGGTCGGCGAGCGACAGCTCCGGCGGCTGTTCCGCCAGCATCTGGGCGCGGCTCCGGTCAGCGTGGCCCAGACCCGGCGCGTGCTGCTGGCCAAGGCCCTGATCCACGAGACCGACCTGACCATGGCCGAGGTGGCGCTGGGGTCCGGCTTCGGCAGCGTGAGGCGGTTCAACGAGACCTTCCAGTCCCTGTACGGGCGGCCGCCGTCGGCCCTGAGGCGCCGGAAGGAACGGCCGGGCGAGGGCGGGGTGCGGCTGCACCTGTCTTATCGGCCCCCTTATGACTGGGAGGCCATGCTGACGGCGCTGCGCGTGCGCGGCGATGCGGTCGAGGACCGGGTCTGGTCGCGGGTGTTGGACGCCGTCGTCGACGGAGCCGAGGGTCGGGTGTCGGTGACGCCGGACAAGCCTGGTCGGGTAGAGGTCCGGGTCGAGGCGTCGGACCTCCGGGCGCTTCCGGGCGTTCTGGCCCGGGTGCGGCGGGTGTTCGACCTGTCGGCGGATCCGGAGGCCATCGGCCGCGACCTGTCGGCGGATGCGGCCCTGAAGTTGCGGGTCGAGGCGCGGCCCGGGCTGAGGCTGCCGGGCGACTGGATCGACGCGGGAAGCGAGCCGCCCAACGACCGGCTTCCGGAAGATTTCGACGCGCGGCTGATCGGCCGGGCGGATCATTGGCGGCCCTGGCGGGCCTATGGCGCGCTCCACCTGCGGACGGCGGGGATCGGGGCGGCCGAACTGAAGGAGACGGACCATGGCCTCGAAGCGGCCTGAACCCCTGAAGCTGACGCTCGACCGGATCGAGACCCCCGTCGGAACCGTGCTGCTGGTCGTCGATCCGGAAGGCTGCGTGCGGGCGCTGGATTTCGCCGGCTATGAAGACCGGATGCACCGGCTGCTGCGTCGTCACTATGGCGACGCTCCGTTGGCGGATGGTCGCGCGCCGGAAGCGGTGCGCGACGCGGTCGCGGCCTATTTCGCCGGGAACCACAAGGCGCTCGACGGGCTGACGGTGAAGACGGCGGGCACAGACTTCCAGCGCTCGGTATGGGCCGCGCTGCGGGACATTCCGGCGGGCGAGACCCGCACCTATGGCCAGCTGGCCGCGGCGATCGGCAAGCCGAAGGCGGTGCGGGCGGCGGGGCTGGCCAACGGCCAGAATCCGGTCGCGGTCATCGTGCCCTGCCACCGGGTGATCGGGGCGAACGGGACCCTGACCGGCTATGCGGGCGGGCTGGAGCGCAAGCGCTGGCTGCTCGACCACGAACGGCCTGTGCCGAAACAGCCGTTTTAACCGACGCGCGGTTAAGCTACACAGACTACATGGTTTTTTCTGATCCGACCTCGAAGGGCGTGACAGACATCGATCGCGACATCGCGGCGGTGGCGGGCATCGCGGCGGTCGAAAATATCCTCGACGTCGTCTGCCGCATCACCGGCATGGGCTTCGCGGCCGTCGCGCGGGTGACTGAAACGCACTGGACGGCCTGCGCTGTGCGCGACGAGATCGGGTTCGGGCTGCCGGTCGGCGGGGAACTGCCGCTCAAGACCACCCTGTGCGACGAGATCCGCGACAGCCGTGAACCCATCGTGTTCGACGACGCCCAGGCCGACCCGGCCTATCGCGATCATCACACGCCTCGGACCTATGGCTTGCGCGGCTATATCTCCTTCCCCATCGTCCGCGCCAACGGCGAGATGTTCGGCACCCTGTGCGCCATCGATCCCAACCCGCATGTCGTCGACACGCCCCACACCCGGTCGATGTTCAAACTGTTCGCCGAACTGATCGCCTTCCATCTGGACGCCGGGGACCAACTGGCCGCCTCAGAGGCCGCTCTGATTGATGCTGGCGAGGCGGCGGTGCTGCGCGATCAGTTCATCGCCGTCCTCGGTCACGACCTGCGCAATCCGCTGGCGGCGATCCAGGCGGGCGCGACCTTGTTGAAGACCACCCCGTTGAACGACCGGGCCCGGCTGATCGTCAGTCAGATGGAAGCCAGCGGCCACCGGATGGAACGGCTGATCGCCGACGTCCTGGACTTCGCGCGGGGGCGGCTGGGTGGCGGCGTTCCGCTGGCGCGTCAGGCCGAGGCCCGGGTGCATGACGTTATCGAACAGGTGGTGCAGGAACTGCGCAGCGCCTGGCCCGACAGCACCATCATCACCGATATCCGGGTGGACCGGCCGGTCGCCTGCGATCCCGACCGGGTGGGGCAATTGTTGTCCAACCTGTTGGCCAACGCCCTGACCCATGGCGCGGCTGACGGCGTGGTGCATGTTCACGCCCTGTGCGAGGGCGAGTTCTTCGAACTGTCGGTCACCAACTCGGGCGACCCGATCCCGGACCACGCCCTGCCGCATCTGTTCAAGCCCTTCCACCGTCCGAAGAATGATGAGCCGCAGGCCGGGCTTGGGCTTGGGCTCTACATCGCCTCACAGATCGCCAAGGGGCACGCCGGATCGCTGGATGCGGAATCGACGGCGGAACGCACGCGATTTCGCTTCGTGATGCCCGTCTGGGCTTCGGTCGAGGGTGAGGCCTCGTAGCCTCAGGCCTTCAGGCGAACGGGTTGCTGAACCGGTCGGGCGTCAGGGCCTCGGCGTGGAAGCGGGCCTCGCGGACCGCGCCGTTAAAGTAGTTGCGCTTGTTGAAGCGGCAGCCGACCGAAGACTTGCCGGGACCCTGCGGCTTGAAGGCCAGCGGGCCCTCGGCCTGGACCACCCCGTTGACGAAGCTGCGGTAGGTGGTCCCGTCATACGTTTGGGCCACATGGAACCACTGGCCGACGGGGAAGCGTTTGGCCGGGTCGATCAGGGTCAGATTATAGCCCTCGCCCTTGGTGAAGGCGTCGAGGTACCATTCGTTTTCGACCACCCGGATCTCGAACAGGAAGCGGGTCCCGATCGGCGCCGAGCCGTCCGCCGGAGCGGGCTCGTCGACGGCGAGGTGGAACCAGCGCTGCTCGAAGGCGCCGCCGTCGGGACGGAACAGGGCCTCGAAGGTGAAGTGTTCGGCGCCGGCCAGCGGGTGGTCATCGATGAACAGGGCGTCGTCGACGCCGTCGAACTTCACCGCCTGACCCCAGGGGCTGTCGGTCAGGACGGGCGCGCCCTCGACATGGGTCGGATGGCCGCCGATGTCGGCGAGTTTATCGAAGGTCCAGACCTGACCGGCCGCGTCACGGGACTTCGGGAAGAGCGGGGTCGCGCAGGCGGAGGTCGCGGCGAGAAGGGGCGCGGCGGCGGCCGCGAGGATCAGGTCGCGGCGGGTGGCGTCGCTGCGCATGGGGTCACACTCCGTCGAGGAACAGGCGACTGGCCGGGTTGTCGGTCTCGTCGACGTAGGGATAGCCCAATCCGTCGAGCGCCGCGACCAGGGCCTCGCGTTCGCCGGGCTGGACCGAGACGCCGGCCAGCACCCGGCCGACGTCATCGCCGTGGTTGCGGTAGTGGAACAGGGTCAGGGCCCAGGCGGGCTGCAGGCTGTTGAGGAAGCGCAGGAAGGCGCCGGGGCGTTCGGGGAACTGGAAGCGCAGGATGCGTTCGTCGCCCAGACCCGTGGCGCGGCCGCCGACCATATAGCGGACGTGCAGCTTGGCGGTCTCGTTCTCGCTCATGTCCTCGACCGAATAGCCGTCAGCGCGCAGGGCCGCGATCAGGGCGTCCTTCTCGGCCGCGCCGTCCTTCAGCCCGACACCGACGAAGAAGTGGGCCGCGCCGGTATTGCTCCAACGGTAGTTGAACTCGGTCACCGAGCGGCCGTCGAGCGAACCCAGGAAGCGGCGATAGGCGTCGCGGTCGTCGGGCAGGGCGACGGCCAGCAGGGCTTCGGCGCCCTCGCCGATCTCGGCCCGTTCGGCGACGTGACGCAGCCGGTCGAAATTGAGGTTGGCGCCCGAGTTGATGGCCACCAGCGCCCCCGATCCGGGATTGGCGGCGGCCCAGACCTTGAGGCCCGCCAGCGCCAGGGCGCCTGCCGGTTCGGCGACGGCGCGGACGTCGTCGAAGATGTCCTTCACCGCCGCGCAGATGGCGTCGGTGTCGACGAGGACGATGTCGTCCAGCAGGTCCTTGCACAGTTCGAACGTCAGGTCCCCGGCCCGGCGCACCGCCACCCCGTCGGCGAACAGGCCGACCTGATCGAGGGTGACGACATGGCCCGCCTCGATGGAGGCCTTCATCGTCGGGGCGTCAACGGGCTCGACCCCGATGATCTTCGTGCCCGGCCGCAGGAAGCGCACGATGGCCGCGACCCCCGCCGCCAGGCCGCCGCCGCCGATAGGCACGAAGACGGCGTCGATCGTGTCGGGATGCTGGCGCAGGATTTCCAGCCCGACGGTGCCCTGACCGGCGATGACGTCGGGGTCGTCGAAGGGGTGGACGAAGGTGGCGCCGGTCTTCGCCTCGATCTCGCGGGCATGGGCATAGGCGTCGTCGAAGCCGTCGCCGTGCAGCACCACCTCGCCGCCGCGCGCACGCACGGCCGCGACCTTGATGCCCGGGGTGGTCACCGGCATGACGATGGTCGACTTGGCGCCTCGCGTGGCGGCGGCCAGGGCCACACCTTGCGCGTGGTTGCCGGCCGAGGCGCAGATGACGCCGCGCGCCAGTTCGGCCTCGGACAGATTGGCAATGCGGTTGTAGGCGCCGCGGATCTTGAACGAGAAGACCGGCTGCAGGTCCTCGCGCTTCAGGAAGACCGGGCGGTCGAGGCGCCGCGATAGCCGGGTCAGGGCGTCGAGGGCGGTTTCTTCGGCCACGTCATAGACCCGGGCGGTCAGGATGCGGCGGATGGTGTCTTGCACGAACGTCTCGGAAAATCAGCGAGGTGAGAAAGGAAGCTGTCGTCTAGGCTGCCGTCGATGCTGGGTCGAGCATTAATGCACCGCTTTTACGGTCGCGTGCGAGCGAGCGTTTGCCCCTGAGGCAGAGAGTTTTGCTTTTTCGGCGTGAAGGAAAACCCGTCGCGATCCGGCGCATTTACGCTTGCGCCCCACGAAGATCGGCCTACATTGAATGCACATATGTTCAAGTTGAGCATAAGTCGGGGCGATCGAGAACGCCCATCAGGAGGACCCGCGATGGCGGATGGAATGTTCGGTCTTTCGGAGCGCACGGCGCGCGAGACGGCCCCGGTCTGGGAGAAGGTCAAGGACCACGTCACCCCGATCGAATGGCCGGCCCAGGCGGAGCTGATCGTCGAGATCAACCGCCTGAAGAAGGAGCGCGACGCCGTCATCCTGGCCCACAACTATATGACGCCCGAGATCTTCCACGGCGTCGGCGACTATGTCGGCGACAGCCTGGGTCTGGCCAAGGAGGCCGCGCGGTCGAACGCGAAGGTGATCGTCCAGGCCGGCGTCCACTTCATGGCCGAGACCTCGAAGATCCTGTCGCCGGACAAGACCGTCCTGATCCCGGACCTGAAGGCCGGCTGTTCGCTGGCCGAGGCCATCACGGGCGAGGATGTTCGGCTGATCAAGCAGCGCTACCCCGGCCTGCCGGTGGTCACCTATGTCAATACGACCGCCGACGTGAAAGCCGAGACCGACATCTGCTGCACCTCGGCCAACGCCGTGCAGGTGGTGGAATGGGCGGCGAAGGAGTGGGGCGTCGACAAGGTCATCCTGATCCCCGACGAGTTCCTGGCGCGCAACGTCGCGGCCCAGACCAATGTCGGCATCATCGCCTGGAAGGGCCGCTGCATCGTGCATGAGCGCTTCACCGGGGCCGACATCGCCGAGATGCGCGCGGCCTATCCGGGCGCCGAAATCCTCGCCCACCCCGAATGCCCCGAGGACGTCCTGTCGGCCGCCGACTTCGCCGGATCGACCGCAGCGATGACCGACTATGTGATGGCGAAGAAGCCCAGGCAGGTGGTGCTGATCACCGAATGCTCGATGGCGTCGAACATCAAGGGCGACGTGCCCGAGGTGAACTTCATCGGCCCGTGCAACATGTGCCCCTACATGAAGCGCATCACCCTGGAGAACATCCGCGACTGCCTGCGCGACATGAAGTTCGAGGTGACCGTCGAGCCGGAGATGATCGAGAAGGCCGCGCTCGCCGTGCAGCGGATGATCGACCTGCCGCCGCCGCCGATCCCGGCGCGCTATGACCTTGTGAAGGCCAAACACCACGTCGCGGTGGAGCTGATCTGAGGTGGCCCGGATCATTTCGAGTGGGGTCGGCGCGAGAGAGCGCCTCCGGCACGACGGCCCGCTGATCATCGGCGGCGGTCTGGCCGGCCTGTCGGCGGCGCTGGAAGCCGCGCCGGCCAAGGTGCTGGTGGTCTCGCCCGCGCCCCTGCTCCAGTCCGCCTCGAGCGCCTGGGCCCAGGGCGGGGTGGCGGCGGCGCTGTCGGCGAAGGACGCCCCGGCGCTTCACCTGAAGGACACCGAGGCGGCGGGCGCAGGTCTGGTCAATCACCATGCGGCCGAGGTCCTGACCGACGACGGCCGGGCGACGGTGGAGTGGCTGGCCTCGCTGGGCGCCCCCTTTGACCGCGAGGCCGACGGCGGCTTCGCCGTCTCGCGCGAGGCGGCCCATTCGATGGCCCGGGTGGCCCGGGTCGGCGGCGACGGCGCGGGCAGGGCGATCCTGTCGGCGCTGGTGGCCGCCGTGCGAGCGGCGGAGCATGTCACGGTCTGGGAAGACGGGCGTCTGCGCGGCCTGTTGCAGGACGAGACCGGCCGGGTGGTCGGGGCCCTGATCGAGCGACACGGCGCCGAAATGGTCGAGGTTCTGGCGTCGGCCGTGGTGCTGGCGACCGGCGGGGCGGGCGGCCTGTATGGCGCGACGACGACGCCCGCGGCCCTGCTCGGAGAGGGGTTGGCCCTGGCCTACAAGGCCGGCGCCGAGGTGCTGGACCCGGAGTTCATGCAGTTCCACCCGACGGCCATCGACGTCGGCCTCGATCCCATGCCCCTGGCCACCGAGGCCCTGCGTGGGGAGGGGGCGCGGCTGATCGACAAGGACGGGGTCTTCATCCTGGGCCCGGCGGACGACGCCGATCTGGCCCCACGCGACGTGGTGGCGCGGGCGGTGCACCGGGCGCGGGCCGAGGGGCGCGGCGCGTTCCTCGACGCCACGAAGGCCATAGGTGAGCATTTCCCGAAGGAGTTTCCGGCGGTCTTCGCCTCATGCATGGCGGCGGGGCTGGATCCGCGCATCACTCCCGTCCCGGTGGCCCCGGCGGCCCACTACTATATGGGCGGGATCACCGCCGATCCGGACGGGCGCACGACCCTGCCGGGTCTGTTCGCGGTCGGGGAGTGCGCGGCGACGGGGGTGCACGGCGCCAACCGTCTGGCCTCCAACTCCCTGCTGGAAGCGGCCGCCTTCGGGCGCCGCACCGGCCGGTCGGCGGCGGCT
>DBBK01000156.1:0-4642 GCA_002292165.1 Brevundimonas sp. UBA986 | reverse complement strand
GGAGCCTGTGACGACGGTCGGGCCGGTCAGTCACATGACGCCCGAGGCCCTGCTGGAACTGCGTCAGGGACTGAGCCGGGATGCGGGCGTGATCCGCGACGCAGGCGGCCTGACCCGTCTGCTGGGGCTGATCGGGCGGCTGGAGGACGAACAGGGCGAGGCCCTGCCTCTGGTCACGGCGCGGCTGATCGCCGAGGCGGCGCTGGCGCGGCATGAGAGCCGGGGCGGGCATTTCCGTTCGGATTATCCGCTGACACGGGACAAGGCCGAACACACCCGGGTGCGGCTGACGCCCGCGGGCGTGGTCATGATGGCGGCGGAATAGGCTCATGCGACAACTGCCGGACATCATGATCGATGCGATCGTGCGCGCGACCCTGGCCGAGGATCTGGGCCGGGCGGGCGACGTGACGGCCCAGGCCTGTATTCCTGACGGCGCCCGGATGCGGGCCGTGGTCGGGGCGCGCAAGGCCGGGGTGCTGGCGGGCATCGACTGCGTGCGGTTGGCGGTGCTGGCCATGGACCCCAAGGCTTCGGTCGGGATCCGGGTACGCGACGGCGAGGCCTTCGTAGCGGGCGCGGTATTGGCCGAAATCGAGGGCGACGCCCGGGCGCTGCTGTCGGCCGAGCGCACGGCGCTGAACCTGCTGGGCCGGCTGTGCGGGGTCGCCACCCTGACCCGCGACTATGTGCGGGCGGTCGAAGGCACGGGCGCCCGCATCGCGGATACGCGCAAGACCACCCCGGGCCTGAGGGCGCTGGAGAAACACGCCGTCGTCTGCGGCGGCGGGATCAACCATCGCTTCGGTCTGGATGACGCTATCCTGATCAAGGACAACCACGTCGCCGTCTGCGGCGGGGTGGAGCCTGCCGTGCGCCGCGCGCGCGAGATGGCCGGCCATCTCATGAAGATCGAGCTGGAGGTCGACGGCCTGGGCCAGTTGGACGAGGCGCTGGCGCTCGTTGATCAGGGCGTGGGGCCGGACGTGGTCATGCTCGACAACTTCAGCCTCGATGACCTGAGGGCCGCCGTGGCGCGTACCGGCGGTCGGGTGACGCTGGAGGCCTCGGGCGGGGTCAATCTGTCGACCGTCCGGGCCATCGCCGAGACCGGGGTGGATGTGATTTCGGTCGGCGCCCTGACCCATTCGGCGGCGGCGCTGGACGTCGGTCTGGACGCGATCTGAGGGTTTGCCCTGATCCCGAAAAGCGGCGTTCCGGAACAGCCTTGAGTCCCGGGGGTTTAACTCCCTGAGAGATCAAGGAGGTCTTCATGAGCAAGCCGCTGAAAATCCCCAAGGAGCAACGCAGCTTCGCCGCCGCCGGCAATCTGCCCGCAGACGAACTGAAGATGTCGTCGGACCGACGCGATGTCCTGACCGGCGCACAGTCGGGCCAGCCGGGCGACGCCGACGTCAACCTCGGCGAACAGGGCCGTTACGGCAATCTGAAGCAGAACCTGACCACCCACTGGCGGGTGCAGGAGCGCTAGACCTCTATCAGGCTTGCGGCGTGGCGACCGAGGCGGACGCGGCCGTGGTCGTCGGCGACGCGGGACGTTCGGCCGGCGTAATGCGCGGTGCGGGCGTGGCGGCCGGGGCCGGCGCGGGAGAAGAAGCCGCGGCCGCCGGGGCTGTGGGGCGGGCTTCCGGAGCGTGCGGAGTCTCGCCGCGCGTGATGGCTTCCTGGGCAAGGACCATGGTGTAGGCCACGGCCTGACCGGCCTGACGCACCGGGACGGTCGGATCCAGGCCCGCCTGGATCAGCTGCGGACGCTCATCCGAGGGGCGCGCGGCGTAGCTGAAGGCGGCGTTGGAGCCGGAACGGCCGCCGAAGCGATAGAACAGGTGGTGGCCGACCTGGCTGACCTGAATCAGGGCGCCGCGCCAGCCGGGCGAGACGCCCGTGGTGTGGAAATGGGTCGCGGTCCCGACCTGGGCGTAGACGGCGCCGGACAGGGCCTTGGACGCCACGTCGCGGGCGCGGTTCCAGGCGATCGGGTTGACGCGGGCGCGCATCGAACCATCGCAGGTGAAGCTGAACTGGCAGCCCGAGCGCAGGCCGGCGCCCTGGAAGACCACGCCACAGACGCTCTTGGGGAAGGCGGGGTGGCGGACGCGGTTCAGGACCACCTGGGCCACCGCCTGCATGCCGTCGCGGCCTTCGCCGCGCGCTTCGTAGTAGGCGGCCTGGGTCAGGCATTCGAGATCGCGAGAGGCGTCCAGGGCGTTGCCCATGCGGAACGGACGAGCAGGGTCGCTGGCCAGGCTGATGCGGCGCAGGGCCTTGTCGGCGGGTTCGCCACGCAGCTGTTCAAGGCGAGCGGTCATCAACTCGGCCTGACGGTCACGCTGGGCGCCGCCGGCGACCGTATAGGGGTCGTGGCGCCGGGCGATGGCCAGGGCGCTTTCGTCCAGCCCGCCGGCGGCCGCCGACAGGGCCTCTTCGGTGAAGCCCGCCGCCGTGGCGCCTTCCAGCCGTTCCGCCTGCGCGCGCAGGGTCGTCGCTTTGGCCACCGTGCCGCCCATATAGGCGCAACCGATGGCCAGTCCGACCAGCCCACCGAACATCGCGGCCGCCGTCGCGGGCCGGATGCGGGCCACGTGATCGGCAGGCGTGTTCGCACGCGTCTGCGCGGAATGGAACAAAGGCGTAGTCCTGTTCAGCAGGGCGAGAAACGCAGCCCCCGGGGTCGTCTTCGCAAACCGAAGCGGCCCTCTTCGGGGTCATCGCGTCGACTGCGGAAATCGACGATCAGCGAACGGCCGGTCGTCGAGGTCGGGCCTTAAGCCATCCATTTATGGCGTCAATGTGTTTGATTCGCAAGCGAGGGGTGCGGTGCAGCAATTTGGCGCGGCCCGGAGGCATTCGCGCGTCGCGTGTGCGATTTTACCATATATCCGTTTCAGTCTGGATGATGGTTACTGTATTGCGTCTTCACTAATCAACTGAGCGATGATGATCCGTTTGTGACATAAACTGAACGTCGCGAATTCTGTTGTCTTCAGCGAGGCGTTGAAAGTGTGGACAACTTTCCGGCCTGAATCACGGAACCGCGTCCGTTAAGCGGGCGTTAAGCGTGACCATTCCGGAGCTTACGCATGACCCGCATCCTGACCGCCGCCGTCCTGACCGCCTCCGCCCTGGCCCTTTGCGCCTGCGGTCACACCATCGAACAAAAGGCCGCGACCGGCGCCGTCGCCGGGGCCGTGGTCGCCGGACCGGTCGGGGCCGCCGTTGGCGGCGCGGCCGGGACCGCGATCGGCCAGGCCCAGAAGCCGCACTGATCGCAAGTCGTCGAGCTGGGCCCGCCGAGGTGGGGCGGGCTGGATTTTTGCGGTCGCGTCCCTATATCGGCTGTTGTCGCAGGGGCGCCATCCGCGACGGATCGGCGTCATCTGCGTTTTGGCACAACGGCGAACCTTGCTTTTCGGCTCGGATTCCGCTTTGTCCCACCCGCCTCGGCTCGCCTTAGTTTCGGCGGAGCCCCTCCCTAAGAGACGCGACGCTGTCACCCGGCGACGCCGCGTGACCTGAACCCGTCTGAAGGACAACCGACCCTACGCATGCGAGATCTGAAACAAACCGGCTTCAACGACCGTATCTCCGCCCAGCAGGACGCCAAGAAGGCGCTGCTCGCCAAGTTCAAGCCCAAGGCCGCCGCCCCCGACCCCGAGTTCGAAAAGCTGGCTGAAAAGCGCGCCGCCGAGAAGGAGGCCCTGCGTCAGCAGCACGAGCTCGCCAAGGCCGAGGTGCGTCGCGAGAAGGCCGAGAAGGAAGCCGCCCGTCTGGCCGAGGAAATGGCCAGCCAGGAGGCCATCGACGCCGAGAAGCGCGCCGCCCGCAAGGAGCGCAAGCAGCTTTCCAAGGAAGAACAGAAGGCCGCGCGGGACGCCCGCTACGCCGCCCGCAAGGCGCGTCAGCGCTAAGGGCTCTCTTCATTGAAGACCACGACGCCGGCGAGGGATCCTCGCCGGCGTTTTCGTTTGCGGCTCACGCCGTTCCTGATCAGGTCAGCGGCAGGAGCTCGCCCAGGGCCTGACGCAGCTGGTCGCCGGAATAGGGCTTCCTCAGGAAGGGCCAGGGGGCGTCGCTGAGCGCCTCGTCGACGTCGTCGCCGGCATAACCCGAAGTCAGAAGGATGCGCATCGCCGGATATCTGTCGGCACAGGCGCGGGCCAGCTCGATGCCGGTCATACCGCCGGGCATGACGATGTCGGTCAGCATGACGTCGAAGGACCGGGCGGCCAGACGCTCGAGCGCCTCGGGGCCCGTCTCGGCCGCCTCGACGTCCAGGCCCAGGCCCGTCAGCAGTTCCATGGCGATGGCGGCGACCCCGACGTCATCCTCGACCAGCAGCAGGCGGCGGCCCGAGGGGATGGCGTCGATCTCGTCATGATCCTCGGGCGCGGCGACGGTCTCGGAGGCGTCCAGGGGCGGCAGATAGAGCTTGATCTCCGTGCCCCGGCCGACGGTCGAGGCGATGTGGACGCCGCCGCCGCTCTGGCGCGCGAAGCCATAGACCTGGCTGAGGCCCAGGCCGGTCCCCTTGCCGACCGCCTTGGTGGTGAAGAAGGGCTCGAAGATCTTGTCCAGCAGTTCGGGCGGCACGCCGGGACCGGTGTCCGACACCTCGATCAGG
>DBBK01000035.1:473-4545 GCA_002292165.1 Brevundimonas sp. UBA986 | reverse complement strand
CCCCCGAACCGTTCAATCTGTGTCTGGCGTCAGAGGACGCCGATCATGCTCGCGACCAGCGGGTGACGGACGATGTCCTGTTCGGCCAGGCGCACCACCGAGATTTCCGGCACGGCTTCGAGACGCTGGGCGATGTCGGCCAGGCCCGACACGCCCGGCAGCAGGTCGGACTGGTGCGGGTCGCCGGTGACCACCATGGTCGAGTGCCAGCCCAGACGGGTCAGCAACATCTTCAGCTGGACGTAGGTGCAGTTCTGGGCCTCATCGACGACGACGAAGGCGTTGTTCAGGGTGCGGCCGCGCATATAGCCGATGGGCGCGATCTCGATCAGACCCTCGGCCATCAGGGCCCCGACGCGCTTCATCGACAGCCGGTCCGACAGGGCGTCGTAGAGGGGCCGCAGATAGGGGGCCAGCTTGTCCTCCATGGCGCCGGGCAGGAAGCCGATCGATTCCCCGGCCTCGACGGCAGGGCGGCTGAGCACGATACGGCCAACCTTGCCGGCCTCCAGCGCCTCGACCGCCTTGGCCACGGCCAGATAGGTCTTGCCGGTGCCTGCCGGCCCGAGCGCCACGCAAAGGTTGTGGGTGTCGATGGCGTTCAGCAGTTCGGCCTGGCCCTCGGACTTGGGCTTCAGCGTCTTCAGATAGCCCTGGTCCCGGTCGTTCGACGGATAGGGCGACCACGCGCCCTGATGGCTGTTGTTGTGCGATGTCGGCAAGCGGCGGACTTTCGAGTCCTCGATGAACGAGCTGGAATCGAAAACGCCTTCACGAGTTTGGCGCTTCATGGCTGCACGCTTGGTCATGGTTGCCTCCAGGGCATGAAAAAAGGCGATGCTTCAAAAGCATCGCCTCGAACGACGGTGGGGAGGAGAGAGGAAACGGCGACAGGCCGTCCGGGGTCGGATGAAGGGCCAACTTCCAGCGGGAAACTCCGCTGCCGAACCGAACGCGTCACTCACGTTCCCCGTAGCTTGACCGGACCGGGCTTGATCCGGTTACGGATCCGGGACCAGAAAGAGCGGTCTCGAATCGCATCAACACTTTGATGCTAACGTGGTTTACGAGACCTTAAAGGCCTCATTTTCTTGAGATATGACGGTGTTGTGATGACTGTGTATTCGCTTGGCGACAAGAAACCGCAGCTTCCGCCCGAGGGGGAATACTGGATAGCGCCCAATGCTGTGGTGCTAGGGGACGTGATTCTGAAACCGGGCGCCAGCGTCTGGTTCGGGTCGGTGCTGCGCGGGGACACGGATACCCTGACAGTGGGTGAAAACAGCAACATCCAGGACCTCAGCGTCCTGCATGCCGACGCCGGCGTGCCCCTGACCATCGGGGCGAACGTCACCGTGGGTCACAAGGTCATGCTTCACGGCTGCACCATCGGCGACAACAGCCTGATCGGCATCGGGGCCGTGATCCTGAACGGGGCGGTGATCGGGAAGAACTGCCTGATCGGCGCCAACGCCCTGATCACCGAGGGCAAGGTCATTCCCGACGGCTCCATGGTCGTCGGCCAGCCGGGCAAGGTCGTCCGCGAACTGAACGAGGGCCAGATCGCCGCGCTGGAGATGTCCGCCCGGCACTATGTCCAGAACTGGAAGCGGTTCGCGGCCGATTTGAAGCCGCTCTGACTATTGCGTCCGCGCGGCCAGTGGATAGGCGATGATCAGGACCAGGGGCTCGTCCCCGACCTGCTTGATGCCCACGTCGGCGCCTTCATAAAGATAGGCGGCGGTCTCCGGCCCCATGGCCTCGGTACGGCCGTCCGAGGCCACCTCCCCCTGCCCGCTCACGACATAATAGATCTCGTCATGGGTCAGGACGTGCAGGCCGATGGTCGCCCCCGGGTGCAGGATGCGCTTGCGGAACTCGAAATTCCGCCCCGGCGCGGCGTCCGACAGGCGGAAGGCGGTGCTGCGGCCCACACCGTTGTGCGGCGGCGGCGACTGCTCGACCTGCACATCGGCCTCCTTGATCACGACCATGGGACGCGGCGCGGCGGGCTCGGCGGTCTGAGGCAGAGCGATCAAGGCGGCGGCGAACAGTCCGGCGAGGATCATGGCGGGTCTCCAGGGTCTATGTCGCCAGACTAAACCTCAATGACACCGGTAGACACTGCGACCGGTCGCCCTACTGAGCCGATGCAGGCGGCGGCGTGACCTCATAGGCCGAGACATGGTTCAGGGCGATCACCCAGCGGCCGTCGATCTTGCGGAACAGCCGGGTGTTGATCCCCTCCATCGGCTTCTCCGGCCGATCCAGCCGGTAGTGGCCGATCAGCTGGGCTGCATCCGGCGCCAGGAACTCCACCGTCATGTCGTAGAAGGTCAGGGTCCCGCGGCTCTCCGGCGTCGGGCCGTAGTTGCGGATGTAGTCGTCCAGCGCGCCCTGCCAGCCGTTCTTGATCTTCCCGCCCGAGACGAAGACGACGTCCGGATTCTTGAAGCCCTGCATGTAGCCCCCGTAGTCGCCCCGGTTCCACGCGGCCTGCATGTCGGAGATGACGGTCAGGATGGCGGCGCGTTCGGCGGTTTCGTCGAACGCCTCCTGAGCCCGCAGCGGGGCTGCGAAGGCGAGCGAGAGGGCGAGAGCAGCGAACAGGGTGCGGATCATGGGGTGGGCCTCAGTCGGGTCTTGAGCCATCGGGCGGCGGCGGCGGGGGACTGCTTGTTCGTATCGCCGTCGACCTGCTGGTTGGCCTCGCGCATCGCTTCGACGGGAACGGCGCCGACCAGAGGCTGGAGGGCGGCGCGCAGCCGGGCGTCACCGGCCCGCTTCGGCGCGATCAGGATCAGGGCGTCATAGGGCGGGATGGCGCCCTTCGGATCGGCCAGCACGACCAGATCGTCGGCTGCGATCCGCCCGTCGCTGGAGAAGGCTGAGATGACGTCGACGTCGCCATCGACCACAGCCCGATACATGAAGGTCGACTGGTACTGTTTCTGCTGGCGGAAGTTCAGGCCGTAGCCGTCCTTCAGCGCCGTCCACTCGGGCCGGGACAGGAACTCATAGTCGGCGCCGATGCTCAGGCTTCCCGAGCGGGCGCCGAGGTCGGCCAGCGTCCGGATGTTCAGCGCCGCCGCCCGGTCACGCCGCATGGCCAGGGCATAGGCGTTCTCGAAGCCGAGGCCGCCGAGGACGGTGATCCCGTGCTTGTCCTTGAGCCACTGCGTGACGTGTCGGGTGACCTCGTCCCGGCCCGGATTGTCGGTATGGCCCATGGCCGTGCCCCAGACGGTGCCGGAATATTCGACATAGACGTCGATGTCGTTCTGGCTCAGGGCGCGCAGGATGACGGTCGAGCCGAGGCCGCTGCGCTCCGAGGCGTTCAGCCCCTTCGCCTTCAACTCGTCCGCCATCAGGGCCGAGAGGATGAACTGTTCCGAGAAGGTCTTGGACCCGATGACATAGGTGGCGGGCTTGGGGATCAGGGCAGGGGCGACGGCCAAAGCCAGCCCGGCCAGCAGGACGGCGGCGCCCACGATCACCCGCTTGCGGCTGCGCCTCGCCAGTCCGCTCTCGATGAGCCCAAGAAGTTGGTCCACCACCAGCGCCAGCGCCGCAGAGGCTCCGCAACCGAACAGGACGAACACCCAGTTCTCGGTCTGCAGCCCGGTGAAGATGTAGTTGCCCAGCGACGTCTGGCCGATGGGCGTCGACAGGGTCGCCGTGCCGATGACCCAGACGGCGCTGGTCCGCACACCCGCCAGAATGACCGGCGCGGCCAGCGGCAGCTCGACCCGGAACAGGGACTGACGCTTCGTCATCCCCACGCCCCGCGCCGCCTCCAGCACGGCCGGATCCAGCCCGGTCAGGCCCGCGACCGTGTTCCGCACCATCGGCAGCATGGAATACAGCGTCAGGGCCAGAAGCGCCGGCAGGAAGCCCAGCGCCGAAAAGCCGACGCCCAACAGGCTCTTCGTCAGCCCCGACAGGCCGAGCAGCAGGGGATAGAAGAGCGCCAGAAGGGCGAGGCTCGGGATGGTCTGGATCAGGCCCGATCCGGTCATCAGCGGCCAGCGCAGGGCCGGTCGGCGGCTGGCCAGCACCGCCAGCGGCAGGC
>DBBK01000035.1:0-436 GCA_002292165.1 Brevundimonas sp. UBA986 | reverse complement strand
CCCAGCAGCAACGCAAGCGCGCTCAGGATCACATGCTGGCCCAGATAGTCGGGCAGACGCGCCCAGGCGGCGGCGACGGGGCTATCCATTCGCGCCCCCGAATTTCGAAGCGATCCGGGCGGCCTGCCGACGCGGGGCCTCCAGCAGGTCGTGGACATAGGGGTCGGCGCCCTCCCCCATCAGCTCCGCGGGCGGCCCCGAGGCGACCAGACGCCCCTCGCGCATCACCCCCAACCGGTCGGCGGTCAGCAGGGCCTCATTGACATCGTGGGTGACCATGACCGTGGTCAAGCCGAGCTGGTCGTGCAGCCGGCGGTAGGCCTCGGCGAGACCGTCTCGCGAAATGGCGTCCAGCGCCCCGAAGGGCTCGTCCATCAGGACCAGCGACGGCCGCGCCGCCAGGGCCCGGGCGAAGGCCACGCGCTGCCTCTGGCCG
>DBBK01000051.1:12523-26690 GCA_002292165.1 Brevundimonas sp. UBA986 | reverse complement strand
CAACAGCGTGCCACGCGAGCGTTTCTGCGCCCCGGAACGCGCCTTCGCCGCCTATGCCGAGGTCGAGACCGAGATCACCCCGACCCGCAAGCTGATGATGGCCCGTGATGTGGCCAAGCTGCTGCAGGCGACCGACGCCCGCGCGGGCGAGACGGCCCTGGCCGTCGCCGGCCCCTATGCCGCGGCCCTGCTGGCCCATCTGGGCCTGACCGTCACGGCCCAGGAGGCCGATGCGGCGGTGTTCGAGATCGCGGGCGAGGCCCTGGCCGAGGCCGGCGTCACCACCGTCGTGGCCCCGGTCACCGAGCCCTCGGGCGGCGACTACGACATTATCGTCTCGGAAATGGCGACCCCGGTCCGCCCCGAGGCCTGGATCAAGGCGCTCAAGGTCGGCGGCCGTCTGGTCGTCGTCGAACGCCCCGGCACGGCGGGCAAGGCTGTGCTCTACGTCCGTGGCCGCGAGGGTCTGTCGCGTCGCGAACTGTTCGATTCCAACCCCCAGGTTATGGCGGAAATGTCGCCCCCGATGATTTTCGCACTGTAGTGTCCATTTTTCCGCCGGGCGGGGGTGGCGGGCGCGTGAAAAAAACTTAACTGGCGTGGCGTAGGCGGAATGCGCTCTACGCGAGAATAGAAGTGTCCAGGGACGCGCTCCTCCGCGAACCCTATCGGGAATTAGACATGCTGAAACGTTCGTCCGTCATCGCGGTCGCCCTCGCCTCTGTGTCCTGGCTGGCCGTGTCCGCCGGATCCGCCTCCGCCGAGACGCTGCAGGAAGCGCTGGCCCTGGCCTATCAGACCAATCCGACCCTGCTGGCGCAGCGCGCCAACCAGCGGGCCCTGGACGAGAGCATTCCGCAGGCCCGCGCCTCCTACCGCCCGACCGTCGATGTCGGCATCGGCGCCAGCTACACCCGCACCGACGTCAAGGGTTTGCCCGTCACCGACGTCGACAACGCCAGCCTCGAAGTCAGCCTGTCGCAGACCCTCTACAGCGGCGGCCGCATCGGTCACGCCGTCAGCGCCGCCGAGGCCAATGTCCTGGCCGGCCGCGAGAACCTGCGCTCGGTCGAGCAGCAGGTCCTGGCCTCGGTCATCCAGGCCTATGTCGGCGTCCAGCGCGACATGCAGATCCTGCAGATCCGTCAGGACAATCTGACCGTCCTGCGCCGCCAGCTCGACGAATCCAACGCCCGCTTCGAAGTGGGTGAGATCACCCGCACGGACGTCGCCCAGTCCGAATCCCGTCTGGCCTCCTCGCAGGCCGATCTGGCCAACGCCCAGGCCCAGCTGTCGGTGTCGCGCGCGGCCTATGCCGCCGTCGTCGGCCAGGCCCCGACCAATCTGGTCACCCCGCCCGAGCTGCCGGGCGTCCCGACCGACTTCGAACAGGCCCTGGACATCGGTCTGGTCGAGAACCCCTCGGTCGTCGCCGCCGACTATACGCTGCAGGCCGCCGAGGCCCGCGTCGCCGCCGCCAAGTCGGCCTATCTGCCCCAGGCGGGCCTGACCGCCTCCTACGGCGGCTCGGGCGATCTCAGCCAGTTCGACCTGGCTGACCGCTCCAGCCTGACCGTCGGCGCCCAGGTTTCGATCCCGCTGTTCACCGGCGGCCTGAACTCGTCGCGCGTCGCCCAGGCCCTGGAAACCGCCAACGCGGCCAAGATCGCCATCGACGGCGAGCGTCGCGGCGTGCTGCAGGACGTCTCCTCCGCCTATGCCCAGGTCGTCTCGACCAAGGCCAACGTCACCGCCGGCAATGAGGCCGTCCGCGCCGCCACCGTCGCCGCCGAGGGCGTGCGTCAGGAGGCCCAGGTCGGCCTGCGCACCACCCTGGACGTCCTGAACCAGGAGCTGGAGCTGCGCTCCGCCCAGGTTCAGCTGGTCAGCGCCGTGGCCAACGCCTACATCGCCCAGGCCTCGCTGCTGGCCGCCATGGGCCGTCTGGAAGGCCCGACCCTGGTGCCGTCGCTGGAAGCCTATGACGCGGCCGCCAACACCGACGCCGTTCGCAACCGCGGCGCCCTGCCGTGGGACGGCGTGCTGGAGACCATCGACCGCATCGCGGCGCCCCAGGTCGTCCCCACCCCGCAAGGCGCCCAGGCCCCCATCGACACCCAGCTTCAGTCCGACGTCGTCAAGACGGCTCCCCAATCCTGAGGGGCCGGCTTAAGCCCTGGGGGTAACGGGGAGGGCAGGGACCCTCCGCGTTTACCGTGCACCTGCAAAACGCCCGTTGATTCCGGCGGGCGTTGATGCGACGACAAGGACTGTGGGGACGGCGATGGCATCGCCTGCGACCCCGCGCCGTCCATCCACGCCGTCAAGTGCGCTTTCAAGTGCCGCCGAGGTTTACGAATGTCCGACCCGACCGCCCAGGAACCGACGATGGAAGAGATCCTGGCGTCCATTCGCCGGATCATCTCCGAGGACGACGCCCCGGCCGAGACGGCCGCGGCCCCCGCGCCGGAGCCCGCTCCGGCGCCCGAGCCCGAGCCCTTCCCGGTCGCCGCCGCACCCGAGCCCGCGCCCGTGGTGCAGGAGCCCGAGGCCGTCGAGGAGGACATCCTCGAACTGACCGACACCTATGAGGCCCCGGCCGTCGAGAGCATCGGCGATCTGGACGTCTCCTCGCCCGAGCCCGAGGCCCCGACCGCCTGGACCCCGCCGACCCCGACGCCCGACTACGACGCCCTGGTCGGCGAAAGCGCCGCCGCCAGCGCCGCCTCGGCCTTCGCCGGCCTGCACGCCAGCCTGAAGCCGGCCACGGCCGCCCCGGCCCCGACCGGCGACCTCAGCTTCCTCAGCGGCTCGACCGTCGAGGGCATGGTCGCCGAAATGCTCAAGCCCATGCTCAAGGGCTGGCTCGACGCCAACCTGCCGGGCATCGTCGAACGCGCGGTCAAGGCCGAGGTAGAGCGGATCTCCCGCACCGCCGGCTAGCCCTTCGCGTATCCCGCGACTAGATCAACAGGGGCGGCTCCGGCAGGGGCCGCCTCTTCTGCTTTCTGAGATTACCTCATGCTCGACAAGACCTTCGACCCCAAGGCCTCCGAACCCCGCCTGTACAAGCAGTGGGAGCAGTCCGGCGCCTTCGCCCCCACCGAGGGCGCGGCCGAGGCGTATTCGATCGTCATCCCGCCGCCGAACGTGACGGGGTCGCTGCACATCGGCCATGCGCTCAACAACACCCTTCAGGACATCCTGACCCGCTATCACCGGATGAAGGGCAAGGCCGCCCTGTGGCTGCCCGGGACCGACCACGCCGGCATCGCCACCCAGATGGTCGTCGAGCGCCAACTGGCCGCCGCCGGCAACATCGGCCGCCGCGACATGGGCCGCGACGCCTTCGTCGAGAAGGTCTGGGAATGGAAGGCGGAATCCGGCGGCGCCATCGTCCAGCAGCTGCGCCGCCTCGGCGCCTCCTGCGACTGGTCGCGCGAGCGTTTCACCCTCGACGAGGGGCTGAACGCCGCCGTCCGCAAGGTCTTCGTCCAGCTACACCGCGAAGGGCTGATCTATCGCGACAAGCGGCTGGTCAACTGGGACCCGCAGTTCCAGACGGCCATCTCGGACCTTGAGGTCGAGCAGCGCGAGGTCGACGGCGCCTACTGGCATTTCGCCTATCCGCTGGCTGACGGCGAAACCTTCGAATACCCGGTCGCCTTCGACGAGGACGGCAAGGCGACCGAATACGAGACGCGCGACTATATCGTCGTCGCCACCACCCGGCCCGAGACCATGCTGGGCGACACCGGCGTCGCCGTCCACCCGACCGACGAGCGCTATGTGTCGATCGTCGGCAAGTCGGTCATCCTGCCGATCACCGGCCGCCGCATCCCCATCGTCGCCGACGACTACGCCGACCCGACCAAGGGCTCGGGCGCGGTCAAGATCACCCCGGCCCACGACTTCAACGACTTCCAGGTCGGCAAGCGCGCCGGCCTGCCGTCGCTCAACATCCTCGACGCCTTCGCCCGCATCACCGACGTCGACACCCCCGACGTCCCGGCCGAATACGCCGGTCAGGACCGCTTCGCCGCGCGCAAGGCCATCGTCACCCGCGCCGAGGAAGAGGGCTGGCTGAAGGAGATCGAGAAGACGAAGCACATGGTCCCGCACGGCGACCGTTCGGGCGTCGTCATCGAGCCCTGGCTGACGGACCAGTGGTACGTTGACGCCCACACCCTGGCCCAGCCCGCCATCAAGGCGGTCGAGACCGGCGCGACCGTCTTCGAGCCGGCCAGCTACTCCAAGATCTATTTCGAATGGCTGCGCAACATCGAGCCCTGGTGCATCTCGCGCCAGCTCTGGTGGGGGCACCGCATCCCGGCCTGGTATGATGCCGACGGCCAGATCTATGTCGCCGAGACCGAGGCCGAGGCGCGCGAACTGGCAGGCAACAAGCCCATCACCCAGGACGAGGACGTCCTCGACACCTGGTTCTCCTCGGCGCTCTGGCCCTTCTCGACCATGGGCTGGCCCGAGAAGACGGCGGATCTGGAGAAGTTCTACCCGACCTCGGATCTCGTCACGGCGGCCGACATCATCTTCTTCTGGGTCGCCCGAATGATGATGATGGGCCTGCACTTCATGGACGAGGTCCCGTTCAAGCGCGTCATCATCAACGGCCTCGTCCGCGACGAGAAGGGGCAGAAGATGTCGAAGTCCAAGGGGAACGTCATCGACCCCCTGGTCATCATCGACGAGCTGGGCGCCGACCCCCTGCGCTTCACCATGGCCATCCTGTCCGGCACGCGCGACATCAAGTTGTCGAAGGAGCGCATTGAAGGTTATCGCAATTTCGGCACCAAGCTGTGGAACGCCGCGCGCTTCAGTCAGATGAACGAGGCCGTCCGCGTTGAGGGCTTCGACCCCGCGACCGTGACCCAGACCATCAACCGCTGGATCCGTGGCGAACTGACCAAGGCCGAGCGTCAGGTCTCCGAAGCCATCGAGGGCGGCCGCTTCGACGACGCCGCCTCGGCCCTGTACCGCTTCGTCTGGAACGTCTTCTGCGACTGGTACGTCGAACTGTCCAAGCCTGTCCTGCAGGGTTCGGATGAGGCGGCCAAGGCCGAGACCCGCGCCATGACCGCCTGGACCCTGGACCAGACGCTGAAGCTGCTGCACCCGGTCATGCCGTTCATCACCGAAGAGCTGTGGGACGAGCTGGGCAAGGAAGGCCCGGCGCGGGACGAACCCATGCTGATCGGCTCGACATGGCCGGTCCTGCCGGACGCCTTCGTCGACGCCGAGGCCGAGGCCGAGATCGGCTGGCTGGTCGATCTGGTCACCGAGGTGCGTCAGCTGCGGGCCGAGATGAACGTCCCGCCCGGCGCCAGGCCGCCGCTGGCCTTCGTCAGCCCCGACGCCGTCACCGCCGGCCGCATCGCCCTGCATCAGCCGCTGATCCTGACCCTGGCCCGGGTGTCCGAGGTCGCGACCGCCGAGGCCGCGCCCGCGGGCGCCGTCAGCTTCGTCATCGGCGGCGCCACCGCCGCGATCTCGCTGGCCGGGACCATCGACGTCGCCGCCGAGAAGGCGCGCCTGGCCAAGGCCATCAAGGCCGCCGTCGACGACGTCGCCCACATCAACAAGAAGCTGGGCAACCCCAACTTCGTCGCCAAGGCGGCCCCCGCCGTCATCGAGGAACAGCGCGCCAAACTGGCCGAGGCCGAAGAAGCCCACGCCAAGCTGGTCGCGGCTCTGGAGCGCATCGAAGCGATGGGCTGAATGAGGCTGGGGGAATTCGGGTCAGCATGGCGAAACGAGGCCACGCCTGACCCAGCGCCCCCTCCACCGCCTTCAACCCGGCGCCGTCCGCGCCCGTGTTAGGATGCCTCCACGGCTGGTCCCGCTCCGGCGGCCTCCTCCGAAGTGGCACGGTTTGGCACGGTTTGGCGCCCCGTTTTCAGACGGCCACTTCGGGGGTGTTTGGCAGGATTTGGCAGTCTGTCAGTGGGTTTTCGACTGCCAGAAGGGACGACGAAGGATCGCAATGAAAGACCGCCTGGACCAGCTTCTCGTCGATCGCGGCCTCTCCGAGAGCCGCTCAAAGGCGCGCGCGGCGATCGAGGCGGGCGGGGGCACCGTCAACGGCCAGCCCGCCAAGGCGGTCTCGCAGAAGGTCGATCGCGACGCCGAGATCACCGCGGTTGACGCCCACCGCTTCGTCGGCCGCGGCGCGCTGAAACTGGATCACGCCCTGAGCCTCTGGCCGGTGAAGGTCGAGGGGAGGGTGGCGCTCGACGTCGGCGCCTCGACCGGCGGCTTCACCGAGGTCTGTCTGGAGCGCGGCGCGACGAAGGTCTTCGCCGTCGACGTCGGCTCGGGCCAGATGCATGAGCGGATCGCGGGCGACCCGCGTGTGGTCAATCTGGAGAAGACCGACGCCCGCGCCCTCGACACGACCCTGATCCCCGAGGCGCCCCAGCTGGTCGTCTGCGACGCCAGCTTCATCGGCCTGGCCAAGGTCCTGCCCGCCGCCCTCCACCTCGCCGCGCCCGGCGCCGACCTGATCGCCCTCGTCAAACCCCAGTTCGAAGGCTCAGGCCCCTCCAGTGCGGGCAAGAAGGGGGTCGTCAAGGACCCCGAGGCCCACGCCGCCGCCGTCGCCGGTGTCCGCGACTGGCTCGAAAGCATCGGCTGGACCGTCAAGGCCACGACCGAAAGCCCCATCACCGGCGGCGACGGCAACGTCGAGTTCCTGCTGTGGGCCGCAAAGGGAGGCTGAAGAAACCACCAACCTGTCGCTCAAGCAGCGAGCCGCCGCGCGGCGAGCGTTAGCGACACCAGAAAATGGAAAGCCGCCGACGGATTTCTCCGCCGGCGGCTCCCGTCACGTCGTCGACCGACAGGGGGGCTGAAAAGAATCGACGCCGCGATCTCGTTAGGGCTTAGCGCGGGCGCCAGCCGTATTGGGGGTCGTACCAGTACCGGCCGTCGGCGCTGTACTGGACCTGGCCGCGGTAGTCGTCGCGACGGTCATAGCCGTCCCGGCGGTCGCGGCGGCTGTCCTGGCGACCATCGGTGTAGCCCTGGTTGTAGGAGCCGTAGCTGGAGCTGTAGCTCGAGCCATAGCTGCTGGAGGGCGCCGAATAGTAGGAGGACGAACCCGAGTAGGAGGGGGCGGTGCTGTACGGGCCATAGCCGTTCTGGTCGTAGTAGACCTGGGCCCGCTGGTCGTAGCCACGGTCGTCATAGCCGCGGTCGTCATAGCCCTGATAGGCCGGGACCCGGGCATAGCCCGAGCTGTAGGCCGGCTGGCCATAGCCCTGGTTCTGGTAGCAGCGGTCGCTGGAGCCCCGGCCGACGCTGCCGCCGATGACGGCGCCGAGCACGCCGCCCAGGATCGAGCCCTCGGTGCGGCGGCCGCGCGCGGCCAGCTGGGAACCGACGACGGCGCCCGCGCCCGCACCGATCACGGCGCCGGCCCCGGTGCGGCCTTCGCGCTCGCGGTCGCAGGGGTTGTAGTAGGTTTGCGAGCCGTAGTCGTACTGCGACTGGCCGTAGGTGGCGCCGCCGTAGCCCTGGACATAGGTCTGGGCGCTGGCCGCGGCGGGCAGCGAAGCGGCGGCGGTCGCGACAGCGACGGCGGCCAGAACGGGTTTTGAGAACGTGGCGAACATCTTGAGGTCCTTGATCCCTGTTGCAGATCTGGCCGCTGAACGGATCAGCACCGCGTCTGTTGCATCAAGGTTTAGGACACCGAAGCTGAACGGCCTTTGAGCGCGCCGTTCATCTTCGTTCAGGTTTGGAAGAGCGCTACCGCTCGCCGCGCGGCGGTTCGCTGCTTGAGCGCGAAAGGCGTGTGATTTGGCTCCGGCTTGAGCGCCGGAAGGGTAGGGGATAGAGACCCGCTGATGGAAACCTTGACGATCGCCCGTGTCGGCGGACAGGGCGACGGGATCGCCCAGACGCCCGCCGGGCTGGTGTTCGCGCCCCTGACCCTGCCGGGCGAGACCATCCGCGCCGCCGAGATCAAGGAGGGCCGCGCCGAGGGCGTGGAGATCCTGACGCCCAGCCCCGACCGGGTCGCCCCGGTATCGCCGCAGTACGGCGACTGCGGCGGCTGCTCGCTGCAGCACTGGGCGACCGGCCCCTATCTGGAGTGGAAGCGCGAACAGGTGCGGCTGGCCCTGGCCCGCGAGGGGATAGAGACCGAGATCGAAGCCACCGTCGCCGTGCCCATGGCCTCGCGCCGTCGCGTCGCCCTGCATGCCCGTCGCCTTGAGGACGGCAAGGTCGTCCTCGGCTTCAAGGCCAGGAAGAGCTGGCGGCTGGTCGAGATCGCCGAATGCCCGGTCGCCGACCCGCGTCTGGTCCGCGCCTTCCCCTCGCTGGCGAAGGTCGCGAGCGCCTTCCTCGAACACCCCAAGTCGGCGCCGACGCTGCATGTGACCTGGACCGACGCCGGTCTCGACGTCGATGTGACCGGGGTGGAGCGCAAGTCGGGCGGCCTGTCCCGTGACCGGCAGATGCAGGCCATCCGCGCCGCCAATGAGGCCGATCTGGCCCGGCTTTCGATGGCCGGAGAGACCCTGGTCATGGCCCGCCAGCCGCGCGTCATGTTCGGCCCGGCCAGCGTGCCCCTGCCGCCCGGCGGCTTCCTGCAGGCCGTGCCTGAGGCCGAACTGGCCATGACCAGCCGCGCCGTCGCCGCCGTGAAGGGGGCGAAGAAGGTCGCCGACCTGTTCTGCGGCTCCGGCAGCTTCACCTTCCCCCTGGCGACCGTGGCGCCCGTGCTGGCCGCCGACGCCTCCGCGCCCGGGATCGCGGCCCTCAAGGCGGGGGTCAGCTCGACCTCGGGCCTGCGCCAGATCACGGCCGAGGCGCGGGACCTGTTCCGCCGCCCCCTGTCGCCGTTCGACCTCAAGGGCTGCGACGCCATCGTCTTCGACCCCCCGCGCGCGGGCGCCATCGATCAGACGCAGCAGATCGCCGGGACCAAGGCCTCGGTGGTCGTGGGCGTGTCCTGCAACCCCACGACCTTCGCCCGCGATGCGAAGGTCCTGATCGACGCCGGCTTCCGGCTGGAGACGGTCACCCCCATCGACCAGTTCCTGTGGTCGGCCCACGTCGAACTGGTTGGGGTGTTCAGGCGCTAGGGATTGCCGAGGAGGGCGGCCCGCTCCTGGGCCGTGGCCATCCGCCACTTGCCTTCCGGGACGCCGTCCAGCCGGATCGGCCCGATGCGGATGCGCAGCAGGTCGACGACCTCCAGATCGACCATCTCGCACATCCGGCGGATCTGGCGATTGCGGCCTTCCCGGAGGATGAAGCGCAGCTTCTGGGGCTCGACCCGCGTGACCCGGGCGTGCTTCAGGACCCGGCCGTCCAGCATCAGGCCGTGCCGCAGCATCGTCAGCTTCTTCTCGGTGACCTCGCCCGCGACCCGTACGAGATACTCCTTGTCGAGATCACTCTCGGGCCCGATCACCGCCTTGGCCACCACTCCGTCGGAGGACAGCAGCAGCAGGCCCCGCGAGTCTTCGTCCAGCCGTCCGATCGGGGGCAGGGAGGCGTCCTTGGCCGGAACCGCGCCCTCTCCCAGCCGGTTGGCCTCGGTCAGCAGGCGCACCGCAGGGACCTTGCCCGGCTCGGGTTGGCCCGAGACATAGCCGACCGGCTTGTGCAGCAGGATGGTGACCCCCGAGGCCAGGTCCTCGGTCGCGGCGTCGGACAGGACCAGCGTCTGGCCCCGCTCGATCTTGCGCCCGGCGTCGGTGACCACGGCCCCGTCGATGGAGACCAGCCCCCGCGCGATAAGGGCGTCGGCCTCGCGCCGCGAGCAGACGCCCGTCTGCCCCATCCACTTGTTCAGCCGGATGGGCTCGTCGCCGTCATAGGTGCGGGTGAAAGCCATGGCCGGTCCTAGAGGCCATGGCCTGCCCGCCGCAAGGGCTTACTGGCCGAGCGCCGCCTTCGCGATCTCATTGTCCTCGGACGCCGCCGCGCCCGAGACCCCGATGGCTCCGACGATCTTGCCGTCCACCACGATCGGGATACCGCCGGCGATGGGCAGGCTGTCCTCGTTGGCCAGGGTCACCGTGCGGCCGGCCAGGGTGCGCTCCTCCATGGTCGAGGTCGGCATCCGGTAGCGGGCGGCGGTCGTGGCCTTCTTCTGGGCCACGAAGATGGAGCCGTACTGGGTGTCGTCCATGCGCACGAAGGCGACCAGCTCGCCCGACGGCTCGACGATGGCCACGGCCATGCGGAAGTGACGGGCCTCGGCGGCGGCGACGGCGCGCGCGATCAGGGCCTGTGCGGCCTCCATGCCGATGGGCGCGCCGTAGGCGGGCGCCTGGGGCGAGGGGGCGGGCGTAGGAGCGGGCGCGGCCGTCTGGGCGAAGGCCGGGGCGGCGAGGACGAGGCAGGCGATAGCGGCGAGGGCGGTCTTCATGGGCGTTTCCTTGGTTGTGGTTATGGATCAGACGCGGCGGAACAGGAGCATCAGGTTGTTGGCGGGCATGGCGACCCTGAGGGTCAGGTGCAGGCCGTGCCTCTTCGCCTCGGCGGCGACGGCGTCGCGGTCGCGCAGGCCCCAGGCGGGGTCGCGGGACCTCAGGCTGTCGTCGAAGGCGGCGTTGGACGGGGCCAGTTCGACGTCGGCCTCACGATAGGGGCCGTAGAGGGCCAGCAGGCCACCGGGTTTGGCCAGGACCCGCCCGGCGCCGGCCATCAACCCCTCGGTCGCGCCCCACGGGCTGATGTGGATCATGTTGATGCAGACGACGGCGTCAAACGGGCCCTCCGGCCAGTTGTCCGGGTCGGAGGCGTCCAGATCCAGCGGCGGGCGCAGGTTCGGCGGGCCGTGCAGGCCGGTCCAGGCTCCGATGCTGATCCGCGCCTCCTCGCTGGGGTCTGCGGGCGTCCAGTCGAGGCCGGGGAACGACTCGGCGAAGGCCACGGCGTGCTCGCCCGACCCCGCTGCGACCTCCAACACCCGCCCACGGGTCGGAAAGTGCGCAAAAAGAACCTGTCGGATAGGTTCGATGTTGCGTCGTGCCGCCGGTGAGGAAATCGCTCCGGACGGGAGGTTTTCAAGCGTATCCATCGTCTTCATTCGAATGATACCGGTGTCATCGCAGAGGTCAAAAATCACTTCATGATGAACAACATAGCGGGCGTGCGCGGTGGAAACTTGCCACAGTTGACGCAGGGTCCGCGGGCTGTCTTTGTAACTGAAACATCACGTCATGTTACTTCAAGGGATCAGCGGCGCCGCTTCGTGAATGAGCGCCGCGATCGGTGGTTCAGGAGCTATCCCATGTCCGCACTCGAGATCGAACCGGTATCTGTACCGGGCCTTCACCCTGCGCCAACGCGTCACGCCCGGCTGGTCGCCTGGGTCGAGCAGATCGCGGCGCTGACGCGGCCGGACCGGGTCCACTGGTGTGACGGGTCCGAGGCCGAGAAGGCCGCCATCGTCGCCGACCTGATCGACAAGGGCACGCTGAAGGCGCTGGACCCGGTCAAACGCCCCGGCAGCTACTACGCCGCCTCGGATCCGCGCGACGTGGCCCGGGTCGAGAGCCGCACCTTCATCTGCTCCGAGGACGAAGCCGACGCCGGTCCGACCAACAACTGGTCCGATCCGATCGAGATGCGCGAGCGGCTGGACGGCCTGTTCGACGGCTGCATGGTCGGCCGGACCATGTACGTCGTGCCGTTCTCGATGGGCCCGCTGGGCTCGAAGATCTCCGCCCTGGGCGTCGAGATCACCGACAGCGGCTATGTCGCCGTGTCGATGGGCATCATGACCCGGATGGGCAAGCCGGCGCTGGACGTGCTGGGCGACGACGGCGTCTTCGTGCCGGCGGTCCACACCCTGGGCGCGCCGCTCGCCCCCGGCCAGTCGGACGTGGCCTGGCCCTGCAACGCCGACAAGTGGATCGTCCACTTCCCCGAGACGCGCGAGATCTGGTCCTACGGCTCGGGCTACGGCGGCAACGCCCTGCTGGGCAAGAAGTGCTACGCCCTGCGCATCGCCTCGGTCATGGCCCGCGACGAGGGCTGGCTGGCCGAGCATATGCTGATCCTGAAGCTGACCAACCCGGAAGGGCAGGCGAAGTATGTCGCCGCCGCCTTCCCGAGCGCCTGCGGCAAGACCAACCTGGCCATGCTGCAGCCGACGCTGCCGGGCTGGAAGGCCGAGACCATCGGCGACGACATCGCGTGGATGCGCTTCGGCGACGACGGCCGGCTGTACGCGGTGAACCCCGAGGCCGGCTTCTTCGGCGTCGCGCCGGGCACCAGCCATGCCTCGAACACCAACGCCATGGCCACCCTGGCGACCAACACCGTCTTCACCAACACCGCCCTGACCGCCGACGGCGACGTCTGGTGGGAGGGGATGTCGAAGGACGCCCCCGAGGGCATGACGACCTGGAAGGGCGCCGCCTATGACGCCGCCTCGGGCGAGCCCGCGGCCCACCCGAACGCCCGCTTCGCCTCGCCGGCCTCGCAGTGCCCGACCATCGCCCCCGAATGGGAAGACCCCAGGGGCGTGCCGATCTCGGCCATCCTGTTCGGCGGCCGCCGCGCCTCGGCCGTGCCTCTGGTGACCGAGGCCTTCGACTGGGAGCACGGGGTCTTCCTCGGCTCGACCGTCGCCTCGGAAGGCACCGCCGCCGCCGAGAACGCCATCGGCGAGCTGCGCCGCGATCCCTTCGCCATGCTGCCCTTCTGCGGCTACAACATGGGCGACTACTTCCGGCACTGGCTGAGCCTGGGCGAGACCGCGCAGGACGCCTCGAAGCTGCCGCGCATCTACTTCGTCAACTGGTTCCGCAAGAACGAGGACGGCCAGTTCGTCTGGCCGGGCTTCGGCGAGAACGCCCGCGTCCTGAAGTGGATCTCCGAGCGTCTGGACGGCACGGCGACGGCGACCGAGACCCCGGTCGGCCGCGTGCCCACGGCGGACGCGCTGGACCTGGAAGGCCTCGACCTGTCGGACGCCGACCTGCAGCTGCTGCTGGACGTCGATACGCAGGTCTGGAGCGAGGAAGCCTCGCTGATCCCGGCCTTCTACGACAGGTTCGGCGACCGCCTGCCCAAGGCCCTGTGGGCCCAGCATGAGGCGCTGGTCGAGCGTCTGAACGCCGAAGGCGGACTGGCGGTTTCGGCCTGAGGCTCCCTCTGACGACTTGAAATGAAGGCACGGGCGGTCGAAGGACGGTCCGTGCCTTCTTCGTTTCCTCCCCTGACTACCGACACTCTCGTCATCGGCGCCGGCGTGCTGGGGCTGTGCACGGCCGTGGAGCTGACCCGGCGCGGTCGGGACGTGCTGGTGCTCGACCCGGGTGGGGCCAACGCCTCGTCCGTGGCGGCCGGGATGATCGCCCCGGGGATCGAGGCCTTCGTCGACGGGGCGACGCCGGAGCAGGCGCGGCTGCTGCGCGAGGCGGGGCGGCTGTGGGCGGACATTCCCGAGGTCAGGCTGAAGCCCGCGCCCGCTGTCTGGCGCGGCAAGGATGCCGAACGAACCGTGGCGGCGCTGGAGGCCCTGGGCTTTTCAGCCTCGCTGGACGGTCAGGGACAGGTGCAGGTCCCCGGCGATGTTCAGGTGGACCCTGTGTCGGCTCTGGCGGCCCTGAAGGCGGTGCTGAAGACGCCGCCAGTGGTGACCTCTGCCCTTCGGATCGCCCGGGCCGAGACGGGCTGGAGCGTTGAGACGGAGGCGGGGCCCATCGCGGCGACGACGGTGGTGCTGGCGACCGGGGCTGCGGAACCCCTGCCGGGCCTGCCCGAGGCCGTCGCGGCGCTGATCCGCCAGATCGCCCCGATCCGGGGGCAGATCGGCTTCACCGCCCAGACCCTGGCGGAGACGGTCACGCGCGGGGCAGGGGGCTATGTGGCGCCGACCGAAGGCGGGACCCTGATCGGGGCGACCATGGAGCCCGGGCGGCGTGATCTGGAGCCCGACGCCGACGTCGGGGCGCGGCTGGCGGCCATGGCGGCGGCCCTGATCGAATGCGAGATCGAGGACGGCGTCTACTGGCGCGTCGGGGTGCGCGGGGCGACGCCGGACGGCCTGCCCATGGCCGGCTTCAGCGGCGAGGCAGGGCTCTATCTGGCCCTGGCGCCGCGCCGCAACGGCTGGCTGCTGGGACCGCTGGTCGGGCGGGTGGTCGCCGATGAGATCACTTCACAGGCTGGGGGC
>DBBK01000051.1:289-12511 GCA_002292165.1 Brevundimonas sp. UBA986 | reverse complement strand
CCTGAGTCTTACTCGCCCGCCGCGAAGCGGACGGTGAAGGAGACCTTGGCGCCGTCGATGGCCTGGCCGTTGACCGCGCCGGGCTGCATCCGGAAGTACCGGGTCAGGCCCATGGCCGCATTGCCGAAGCGGCGGCCGGACGGGGTCTCGGCGGTCACCGAGCAGTTGCTCAGCGTGCCCGCCGCGCTGACCGTGCACAGCAGGGCCGCCGAGCCGGACTCACCGTTGCTGAGCGCCCGTTCCGGATAGGCCCGGCTCATCTGCGCCGCCGAGGGCTGGCTGGCCCACTGCGGCCGGGTGATGACCGCCGGAGGACGGGGCGGCTCGACCGCCGTGCCCGGCTGTTCGACCGGCTTGGCGTCACTGAAGTTGATCACCGGCCCGGGCTCGCCCGTGGGCTTGGACAGGGTCTCGGCGACAAAGGTGTCGGTCACCGTGGTCGGGGTGGGCGTCTGGTGGATGGTGTTGGTCGCCGGCCGCGGTTGGTCGGGCTTGGGCGGTTCGGGCACGGGCGGCTTCACCAGCGGGTCCATCGTTACCTTGATGGCGTCCGGCTCGGGCGCCGTCTCGTTCGGCGTCAGTTCGAACTTCTGATAGTAGAGGGCGGCGCCGACCCCGATGTGGGCCAGGACCACGATGCTCACCGCGATCAGGGTCGCGCGCGGCATCGGCTTCTTGCGTTCGGCGTAGTCGATAGGGCTGACCAGTCCAGGTCCCCCGGCTGTCTTCATCATCATGGCAGTCACTCCCGTGGCCGCTCCCCAGCCGCCCACAAAACGAAGTTCGCGCTCAGCTTGTGTCGGCTTTTGGGCAAGGCACAGCTTATCAGCGCTTACCTGTCGCGAAGACGCGCGGAGGTGGCGAATTTACCTTTCGTTAACCACGTTCGACGAGCGTCCGAGCATCATGGCGGTTGGATCGATTCCCTCATCGAGCGGCGTGGAGGCGGCCATCCGGCGCGCCTCGACGGCGACCGGCGTGGACTTCGACTTCCTGATGAAGACCGCGCGGCGCGAGAGCGCCTTCAACCCCCAGGCCCAGGCGCGGACGTCGTCGGCGGCGGGGCTGTTCCAGTTCATCGAACAGACCTGGCTGGCGACCGTCAAACAGTCGGGCGCCAAGCACGGATACGGCCAGTACGCCGACCTGATCCATCAGGGGCGGGACGGGCGCTGGCGCGTCGACGGCTCGGCCCGCAACGTGGTCATGGACCTGAGGTTCGATCCCCAGGCGGCGTCCAGCATGGCGGCGGAGCTGACGGCGTCCAACGCCGCCTATCTGCGCGGCCGGACGGGCAAGGAGCCCGGCGCCGGCGACCTATACGCCGCCCACTTCCTGGGCCCGGCGGGGGCGGCGCGGCTGATGCAGGCGATGGACGCCAACCCGGGCGCCAGCGCGGCGGCGATGTTCCCCGACGCGGCCCAGGCCAACCGCCCGATCTTCTATCGCGACGGCCGTCCGGCGACGGTGGCCGAGGTCCACGCCAACCTGCAGCGCACCGCCGGAGACGGAGCGCCGGCCGCCGACGCCAGCCGTTCGCCCATGACGCCGCCGACCGATCAGGAGCGGGACATCATGATGGCCGCGCGTCTGGACCGGCTGAAGCAGAACGAGAGCCTGCTGGCCCTGCTGCTGGGCCAGGACGGGGAGGGGAAGGGCGGTGGCTTCGGCGGCGCCTACGGGCCGGAGACCGACGCGGCCTAGGGTCCGCGCGTGCACTCGAAAAAACCGGGTGCAAAAAGTGCAATTCTGAAAGTGGCGTATGAAGAGGCGGCGGTCAGGCCGTTGAATTTACGGCTTCGATGTCGCGACACCGCTTTGCACTCGGCCGTGCAAGCGCGTGCAGAACCGGAGCCGGCGGATGTCGTCCTTCGCCTCTCGTATCGCCTGCGATGTCAAAGACCCGAAGGCAGCCTACCACGGCGCCGGACCCTGCTGGACCGATTGTCGATTTCCGCGGAAAGGGCATGTGATTTCAACGCCGGCCGGTCGACGGATATGCGAGGTCAGACCACGAGGCCGGCGCCGATCTTCGTAGAGTTGGTAAACCGGACGTTAAGCATGGCAAGCTGAGGATGACCCGAGGGCCGATTCTTCGTTCGCCCTTCTCAAGAGCCGCCGCATGACCGCCTTTCGCGCCCGTCTGACCGAGTTCGACATCCGCCGGCTGATCAAGGCCACGGACGAGGACGAACGCGCCTCCGCCGCCCACAAGCTGTGCCGCAGCATGGACCGGGCCGAGCTGACCGACGCCGACCGCGAGGCGGCGCAGAAGATCCTGCGCGTCCTGGCCAATGACGCCGCCGAACTGGTGCGCCGGTCGCTGGCGGTGACGCTGAAGGCCTCGGACCTGCTGCCGCACGATGTGGCGCGGCGTCTGGCGGCCGACGTCGACAGCGTGGCCTTGCCCATCATCGGCGCCTCGCCCGTCTTCACCGACGACGACCTGATCGAGATCGTGCGCGCCGGATCGGCCGTGCGCCAGGTCGCCATCGCCGCCCGGCCGAAGGTGTCGCGCGACGTCGCCGAATGCCTGAGCATCGACGGCTGCGAGATGGCCGTGCGGACCCTGGCCTCGAACGACAACGCTGACCTGTCCGAAGGGGCGATGATCCGCTCCATCGACCGCTTCGGCGACACGCCCGAGCTGGTCGCGGCCCTGTCCTATCGCCAGGTCCTGCCGCTGGATGTGACCGAGCGGCTGATCGCCCTGGCCAGCGACGCCGTGCGCGAGCACCTGATCAGCCGCCACGCCGTGGCGCCCGAGACCGCCATCCGCCTGGCGACCTTCGCGCGCGAGCGCTCGACCATCGATCTGGTCGATCAGGCCGCGGCCAGCCCCGACCTGCCGCGCTTCGTCGCCCAGCTGAACGCCCGCAAGGCCCTGACGGCGTCGCTGCTGCTGCGGGCCCTGGCGCGGGGGCAGATGGTGCTGTTCGAGCACGCCGTCGCCGAACTGGCCTCAACGCCGCATTCGCGCGCCTGGCTGATGGTGCACGACGCGGGGCCTCTGGGGCTGAAGGCCATCTATGACCGCGCAGGCCTGCCGCCGCGGCTGTTCCAGGCGTTCCGCGCCGGGGTCGACACCTGGCGCGCGCTTCAGGCCGAGGGCGCCGACACCTCGGGCGAGGCCTTCCGCCAGCGGATGCTGGAGCGCTTCATGACCCAGCGCCCCAACGCCCCGCGCGACGACCTGGCCTATCTGATGGAGCGGCTGGACCAGCCGCCGCTGCCGACAGCGGGCCGCAACGCCTCGGCGGCCTGAGGCTTCTCCGGAAACGAAAAACGCCCGCTCGGTCCGAGCGGGCGTTTTGCTGTTCTGTTGGCGTCATGCTCGGCTCGCGGAGCCTCGCGACCAGAGCGCGGGTCAGACCTTGTAGGCGGCGACCTCGGCTTCGAGGGTCTCGGCCAGGACGCGGCCGGTCGGGTGGTCGTCGGTCTGGATCTGGTCGCGGACCACGGCCTTGATGGCGTCGATGTGGGCGTCGAGCAGACGGACCGGGGCGGCGGCGCGCTTGGTCGGATCGTCCAGCAGCTTGCACAGCGAACCGGCCAGGCGGGTGACCAGCGGATACTGGTAGGTGGTGCCGAGCCCCTTGAGGTCGTGGGCGCGGAAATACAGGCCCTCGGCGGTCTGGGCGTTCAGGCCCTCGGCGCGGATGGCGGCCTGGGCGGCGTCCAGCTTGTTGATCTCGTCCTGCAGCCACTGGCCGAACTGGGCCGACATCGCCTTCAGGGCCTCTTCGGCCTTGGCGATAGCGTTGGCGTCGATGCCGCCGAAACCGCCGCCGACCTTGAGGCGCAGCGTGTTGGGCGGACGGATGACCTGGGCCGGGTTGCTCACGGGAACTCCTGCGGGACGTGCAGGCGCAGCATGCTCCCGCCAGGCTTAAGGAACGGTGACCTTTCGGCTCAACCGGTGAATTGTTCGAGCAAAACCCGTTCCTCGAAGGAGCGGCCCGGTTCGAACAGCATGGTCAGGGCGATGTCGCGGCGTTCGCGCACATCGACGCGGGCGACGCGGCGGACCTCCAGATTGTCGGCGACGGCGCTGACGGGGCGTTTGTCGTGCTCCAGCACCTCGAAACTGACCCGGGCCTCGTGCGAGAGCAGGGCGCCCCGCCAGCGGCGGGGGCGGAAGGCGCTGATCGGGGTCAGGGCCAGCATCCGGGCGTCCAGTGGGATGATCGGGCCGTGGGCCGAGAGGTTGTAGGCCGTCGAGCCCGCGGGGGTCGCGACCATGCAGCCGTCGCAGATCAGCTCGTCCAGCCGGACCCGCCCGTCGACGGTGATGCGCAGCTTGGCGCTCTGGCGCGTCTGGCGCAGCAGGGAGACCTCATTGATGGCCAGGCCGCTGGAGACCTCTCCGGCCTCGTTCCAGGCGTCCATCTGCAGCGGGTGAATGACGGCGCGGCCGGCGGCGGCGATTCGGGCCGGAAGATCGTCCTCCTCATAGTCGTTCATCAGGAAGCCGATCGAGCCCCGGTTCATGCCGTAGACGGGGGTGCGGCGCGTCAGGTCGCTGTGCAGGGTCTCCAGCATGAAGCCGTCGCCGCCGAGGGCCACGATGACGTCGGCCTCCTCGACCGGGACGGAGCCGTAGCGTTTGGCCAGCCGCGTGCGCGCGAACTGGGCCTCGGGCCGCTCGCTGGCGGTGAAGGCGATGGCCAGGTCGGGGGCTATCGGCGAGGAGGGAGCAGGATCGGTCACGCCGGCACGCAAGCCGAGCGCGGCGGCGAAGTCAAATACCGAAGTGCGATTTCAGGTCGCGAACTCAGGCCGCGAGGTCGGCGACCATGGCGCGGAATTCGCGGGCGGCGTCGGCCTGGGACAGGGCCGACATGCCCCAGTCGCCACCCCAGCCCGGCAGGCCGTTGGTCAGTTTGCGGATCTCGTCCAGCACGGCCGGGAAGACGGCGCGGTCGATGCCGACGGCGCTGCAGGCCAGGAAAAGGGGCTGGGGCGTGGGGCGCGAGACCGCGCTGCGGATCTGGGTCACGCTGAAGCCGCCCAGCGCCGCGAGCGAGTGTTCGAACAGGCTCAGGCGCTTTTCGCGGATGGCGCGGATCAGGAAGCCGGGACGCAGCTGGCCGGCGCTCTGCAGCTTGGCGACCAGACGGCGTTCCATCTCCTCGCGTTCGGAATGGCTGGGCTGGGGCGTGGCGGGGACCGGGACCCGGCCGGGACCGATGCTGATGACGGCGGTCTCGATGGCCTCGGCCAGGGCGGCGTCGTCAACGCGGAAGCGTTCGCCGATGGCCTGACGCAGGGCATGGCCGACCAGGCTGTAGAGTTCGCGGGCCAGGGTGTCGTTGAGGCGGGGGTGACGCGTCAGGGGCGCGCGCAGGGCGGCGATGCGGCGCGATTGCTCGACCAGACGACCGAGGCCGGCCTCGCTGATCTCGGCGGTGCGGTTGGAGGCGAGCGCCGTCATGGTCGCCGGCTCGGCGGCGTCGATGATGGCGTCGGCGACGGCGCCGCTGAGCATCGGGCGGCGGGCGACCTCGATATGATGCTCGACCGTGGCCTCGACCAGGATGCGGATCAGGTCGTGATCCTTGAGCAGGGGGCTGTTGGCGATGATCGGACGGGCGATCTCGATCTCGTCCAGCGCCAGCATGTTGACGAGGGCGAGGGGCGCCCATTCGGCGCCGGCCAGGCTCTCGGCCAGGGACTTGCGGATGTCGTGTTCGGCCTGGCGGGCCAGGGTCAGGAAGATCTCGGTCAGGACCGGCGAGACTTCGGCGCCGGCCGGTGTCGAGTCGCACAGGGCGGCGATGCCCAGCAGAAGGCGTTGGCGGTCGTCGGTGGTGCGGCTCTTCGCCAGGGTCAGCAGGTCGGCGGGCGAGAAGCTCGCAGGCCGTGTGGGGGCGAAGGTTTGCAACGAGGCGACAGCGGTCACGGCGGGGACTCCGGTCGGATCAAGCCCGATTCTGGAGAGAAGGGTGCGGTACCGGTCATGAAAACGGGGTTAATGGACCATCAACCTTACCTTGCGGCACGCTTGACGACGTATCGTCGGGGGAGGACGGTAGAGGCCACGCCCGGAGAGGCGACAGGAAGGATACCCCCATGGCCGACGGCGCCGCCCCGCAAAGTCTGAAGTCCCGCGTTTCCGAGGCCGAATGGCAGGCCCGGGTCGATCTGGCCGCCCTCTACCGGCTGGTCGCCCTGCACGGCTGGGACGACATGATCTTCACCCACATCTCGGCCCGGGTGCCGGGGCCCGAGCATCATTTCCTGATCAACCCCTACGGCTGGTATTTCGAGGAGATGACGGCCTCGGCGCTGGTCAAGGTCGATCTGGACGGCAACATCGTTCAGGAGACCCAGAGCTTCATCAATCCGGCGGGCTTCACCATCCACTCGGCCGTCCATGCCGCGCGTGAGGACGCCCATTTCGTGATCCACCTGCATACGACGGCGGGGGTGGGCGTGGCGGCGCAGCAGGAGGGTCTGCTGCCGATCGGCCAGAACGCCTGCCTGCTGCAGCATCAGGTCGCCTATCACGGCTATGAGGGCCTGGCCCTGAACCACGACGAGCGCGAGCGGCTGGTGGCGGATCTGGGCGACAAGCCCCTGATGCTGCTGCGCAATCACGGGACGTTGGCGGTCGGCCAGACGGCGGCGGCGGCCTGGATCGGCATGTTCTTCCTGGAGCGGGCCTGCGCCCAGCAGGTGGCGGCCCTGTCGGGCGGCCGCGAGCATGTCCTGATCGCTCCGGAGGCCGCGCAGGAAGAGACCAAGCAGCAGGGCGGGGGACTGCCCTTCGTCGCGGCCCTGGCCTGGCCGGGCGCGCTGCGCATGCTGGACCGCAAATCCCCGGGCTACGACGCTTGAGGGCGGCCGCGGCGCTTCTCGCAGGCGTCGCGGTCCTTCTGCCCTCCGTGGCCGTTGGTCCCGCGTGGGCGGGCGCCTGGACCCAGCCGAAGGGCAGGGGGCAGGTCATCGTCAAATATGAGGATATGCGCGCCGATCAGGGGTTCGACTCCGACGGCGAGCGCGTCGACCTGCCGGAAGAGCGCCGCGACGCCTCGGCGGGGGTCTTCGCCGAATACGGCGTCACCGACCGGCTGACAGTCCAGTTCAAGGGCGACTGGCAGGACGGGGAGGACGCTTTCGTCACCTATGAGGGGCGCGGCCCGCTGGAGGTCGGCCTGACCTGGCAGGTCTGGCGCGACGACAGGGCGGCCGTCAGCCTCTACGGCGGCTATGCCTCGGCCGGGGAGGGGCGTAACGCCGGATACGCCGCCCCGGGCGTCGGCGACCATGATTTTGAGGCGCGGGTGTCCGTCGGACGGTCGTTCGGCGGTTTGCCCGTTCGATGGGGCCCCGACCGGTCCTTCGTCGAGTTTCAGGCGGCGCGGCGGATGCGCGACGGCCTGCCGGACGAGNNGGGCGGCGGACGACGACGGCGTCGTCGAAGGCGCGCGCTGGCTGTCGATGGAGACCTCGGTGGTGCGCCGGCTGGGCGACTGGAGCCTGCAGGCGGGCTGGCGGCAGACGGCGGCGGGGCGGGAGACGCCGATCTCGGGCGGGCCGGTTGTGGCGGTCTGGCGCCGGTTCTGAAATCGCCCTGAAAAAGCCCCGACTGCGACATTCGCGACCGACGGAGTTACGAACGTCGAGCGTTACAGAGACTTTAGTTGCCTCGACGGCAGGACCGGCTATGTCCGTGCCCGCCTGAAAAGTCATCAGACGTCCGTCCCCCACGGCTCCCGAGAGTTCCTGCGTGATCAAACGCCACTTCTTCCTTGTCGCCGCCGGCGTCATGCTCGGCCTCATGGTCCTGGCGGCCGTGTTGCACGTCGCCTTCGCCAAGGATGAAGGGGCCGGCAAGGCCGGTCTGGGCGGCGGCGGTCGCGGCGGCGGCCGGGGCCAGCAGGTGTCGGAGGCGACCGTGTCCTCGCGGTCCTTCAGCGACACCATCCGGGTTCTGGGCGTGGCCCGGGGTCTGAGGTCGGTGAACATCACCTCCAACTCGACTGAACTGATCACCGCGGTCCTGTTCCGCGACGGCCAGCGCGTCGCCGCGGGCGCCCCTCTGGTGCGGCTGCAGGCCCGCGAGGAGGATGCCGGCATCATCGAGGCCCGGGCCCAGGTGACCCAGGCCGAGCGCAACGCCGAACGCTATCGCCAGCTGGCTGAGAAGGGCATCGCGCCGCGCATGACGGCCGAACAGGCCGAGACCACGCTGGAGACGGCGCGCGCCTCCCTCGCGGCGGCCGAGGCCCGGCTGGGCGACCGGATGATCCGCGCCCCCTTCGCCGGGACCCTGGGCCTGACGACGGTCACGGCGGGGACCCTGATCAATCCCGGCGCGGTGATCACCACCCTGGACGACACCAATACGATCCGCGTCGATTTCCCGG
Organism: Brevundimonas sp. UBA986; assembly: GCA_002292165.1. GTDB lineage: Bacteria > Pseudomonadota > Alphaproteobacteria > Caulobacterales > Caulobacteraceae > Brevundimonas. The sequence goes on along the minus strand of DBBK01000051.1, from coordinate 4,139 downwards.
TGCCCGAGCGGTATCTGGGCGTGCTGCGGCCGGGCCTGCCCCTGACCGCCACAGCCGACGCCTATGGCGGTCAGGCCTTCCAGGGCCACATCGCCCTGATCGACACCCGCATCAACGAAGCCACGCGCGCGGTCACCGCCCGGGCCGAGTTCCCCAATCCCGGCGGCCGTATCCGCCCCGGCATGCTGATGCGCGTGGCGGTGGCCCAGGGCCAGCGCCAGAGCCCGGCCGTGCCCGAGGCCGCCATCCAGTATGAGGGCCAGGGCGCCTTCGTCTATCGCATCGCCAAGGGCCAGCGCGGCTCCACCGCCCAGCGCGTCGAGGTCGAGACCGGCGCCGTCGAGGGCGGTTTCGTCGAGATCGTCTCGGGGCTGAGCCTGGGCGACAAGGTCGTCGGCGGCGGTCTGAACCGCATCCAGCCCAACGCCCCGGTCACCGTGGGCGGCGGACGGGGCGGCGGCGCACGCGGCGCGGGCGGTCATGCTCCGGCTCAGGGTCAAGCCCAGGGCGCCGCACGATGATGCTCTCCGACGTCGCGGTCCGGCGGCCCGTCTTCGCGGCGGTCGCCGCCATCGTGCTGTGCGTCATCGGCGCGGCCGCCTTCTTCTTCCTGCCGGTGCGCGAACTGCCGGACGTCGATCCGCCCATCGTCTCGATCAGCACCAGCTACGCCGGGGCCTCGGCCGAGGTCATCGAGAACCGCATCACCGAGCCGGTGGAGCAGCAAATCGCCGGCATCCAGGGCGTCGAGCGGATCACCTCGTCCAGCCGCGACGGCCGCTCGAACGTGACCATCGAGTTCTCGCTGGACCGCAATATCGACGACGCCGCCAACGATGTGCGCGACCGGGTCGCCCGGGTCGTCGGCCGTCTGCCCGAACAGGCCGATCCGCCGGAAGTGTCCAAGGCGGACAGCGACAGCTCGCCGATCATGATCCTGTTCCTGCGGTCGTCGACGATGAACCGGCTGGAGCTGACCGACTACGCCGACCGCTATCTGCTGGACCGTCTGGCGACCGTGCCCGGCGTGGCCCAGGCGCAGATCTTCGGCGAGCAGCGCTACGCCATGCGCATCTGGCTGAACGCCGGGGCCATGGCCGCGCGCGGCATCACCGTGACCCAGGTCGAGAACGCCCTGAACGCCCAGAACGTCGAACTTCCGGCGGGCGCGCTGGAGTCGACCGACAAGGACTATACGGTCCGGGTGGCCCGCACCTATGCCCGGGCCGAGGACTTCGCCCAGCTGCCGATCGGCACGACGGGTTCGGCGCCGACCGCGAGCACCCTGACCACCACCAACGCCAATACCCAGCCGTCGACCTCGGGTTCGACCGGGGCGATCATCGGCGCCAACCGCTATGTGACCCGTCTGGGCGATATTGCGCGCGTAGAGGAGGCCCCCGCCGAGGCGCGGCGTCTGTTCCGCGGCAACGGGCTGGACCAGATCGGTCTGGGCGTCACCCGTCAGGCCCAGTCGAACGACCTCGCCATCTCGGACGGCGTACGCAAGGCCCTGGTCGACATGCAGGCCAGCCTGCCGCCGGGGACCGAACTGGTCGTCGGCTCGGACAATTCGGTCTTCACCTCCCACGCCATTTCCGAGGTCTGGATCACCATCGGCATTTCGCTGGCGCTGGTGGCCCTGGTGAACTTCATCTTCCTCGGCAGCCTGCGGGCGGCCCTGATCCCCTCGATCGTGGCGCCGATCTGCCTGCTGGCGACCTTCATCGTCCTGGCGCCGCTCGGCTTCTCCCTGAACCTGCTGACCCTGCTGGCCCTGGTGCTGGCCATCGGTCTGGTGGTCGATGACGCCATCGTGGTGACCGAGAACATCCAGCGCCGTCTGGACCACGGCGAGCCGCCGCTGGTCGCGGCCGAGCGGGGCGCACGCCAGGTCTTCTTCGCCGTCGTGGCCACGACCATCGTCCTGCTGGCGGTGTTCGCGCCCCTGCTGTTCCTGCCCGGGTACGTGGGCCGTCTGTTCGTCGAGCTGGCGGCGGCGATCGCGGCGGCGGTGGCCTTCTCGGCCTTCCTGGCGCTGAGCCTGTCGCCGATGCTGGCGTCCAAGATCCTGAAGCCCGCCTCCGGCTCCGGCTGGGTGGCGCAGCGCGTCGACAAGGCGATGGACGTGCTCAAGAACAGCTACGGCGCCTCGCTGGACCTGCTGGTCGGCAGCCGCGTCGCCGTCATCGGCGTGATCGCCCTGATTCTGGTGGTCGGGGGCGGGGCGGTCGGGATGTTCTTCGTCCTGCCCAACGAACTGGTGCCGCAGGAAGACCGCGGTCGGGTGCAGGTGCGGGTCCAGGGGCCGGAAGGCGCCGGCTTCGACTATACGAAGAAGATCATGCTCGGCCTCGAGCCCATCCTGGCCCAGTACAAGGAAGACGGCGAGGTCGAGAGCTATCTGATCTCCTCGCCCGGCTTCGGCGGCGGCAGCTACAACTCCGGCAACGCCACCCTGATCCTCAAGGACTGGTCCGAGCGCGACCGTCCCGCCGACAAGATCGCCCAGGAGCTGAACGGCAAGCTGCGCGGCCAGACGGGCGCCCAGGTCAACGCCTCGATCCCGGGCGCCTTCCAGCGCGGCGGCGGGGGGGGCGGGGGCTCCTCCAACTCGGTGGAGATGATCGTCACCGGGCCGGAATACGAGGACATCTATCGCTGGCTGCAGCCGGTGCTGGCGGCCTCGCTGGAGCACCCCGGCTTCTCGCGTCCGCGCCTGAACTACGAGCCCAACGCCCCGCGCCTGCTGGTCGATGTGGATCCTGAGAAGGCGGCGGCCCTGGGCGTCTCCTCGCAGGAGATCGGCCGGACGCTGGAGACCATGTTCGGCTCCCGCCGGGCCACGACCTACATCCGTGGCGGTCAGGAGTACGACGTCATCCTGCAGACGGACCGGGCCAACCGCTCGGGCGTCGGCGATCTGGAGGGGCTCTATGTCTCGACCGGATCGGGGACCCTGATCCCCCTGTCCTCGGTGGTCGACACCAAGACCAGCGGCGACACCCCGGACCGTCGCCGTCTGGACCGTCAGCGCTCGATCAGCCTGCAGGCCGACCTGAACCCCGGCGAGACCATCGCCGACGCCGTGGCCTTCCTGAACGCCGAGGTCGCCAAACAGCCGCAAGGCGTCGTGGCCATCCAGTGGGGCGGGGCGGCGCGCGATCAGGCGGAAGCGGGCGGCGCGGTCGGCGCGGCCTTCGGTCTGGCCCTGCTGCTGGTCTTCCTGGTGCTGGCGGCCCAGTTCGAGAGCTGGATCACCCCGGCGGTGATCATGCTGACGGTGCCTCTGGCGGCGGCCGGCGGTCTGTTCGGCCTGCTGATGGCCGGGTCCAGCCTGAACATCTATTCGCAGATCGGCCTGATCATCCTGATCGGGGTGGCGGCCAAGAACGGCATCCTGATCGTCGAGTTCGCCAACCAGCTGCGCGACCAGGGCCGGTCGATCCGCGAGGCGATCATCGAAAGCTCGACCCTTCGTCTCAGGCCCATCATCATGACCTCGATCGCCACGGCCTTCGGCGCCCTGCCGCTGGTGCTGTGGCACGGGGCGGGGGCGGGCAGCCGCCAGACCATCGGGGTGGTGATCTTCACCGGCGCGATGTTCTCGACCCTGCTGACCCTGTTCGTGGTGCCGGTGATCTACGGCGCGCTCGCCCGCTTCACCAAGTCGCCCGAATGGACCGCCCGCAAGATCGAACAGTGGGAAGCCCAGGAAGCCACGGCCAACGACCCGGTCCCGCACGCGGCGGAATAATTCCTCCCCCAAGCGTAGCGCAGGGGGAGGGGGACCGCCCGCCGTTTGGCGGGTGGTGGAGGGGGCTTATCCACACGCGGCGTTCGCGGCTGG
>DBBK01000051.1:0-220 GCA_002292165.1 Brevundimonas sp. UBA986 | reverse complement strand
CCGGGGAAGGTCATCTTGTTGCCGGGCAGGAAGCTGCGGGGATTGGCCAGCCAGTGGTCGATGTGGTCGTCGTCCCAGGCGAAGCCGGCGCCCTTCACGGCCTTGGAATAGTTGAAGCCCGGATGGGTCCCGGCGACCCGGCCGATGACGCCATAGAGGTTGGGGCCGGTCATGTTCGGGCCGTTGGCGGTCGCCGTGTGGCAGGCCTTGCAGCGGGCGA